>NZ_JBIVLH010000011.1:0-292280 GCF_044751185.1 Streptomyces sp. NPDC088733 | reverse complement strand
CGGGAAGCCTGCTTCGAGATGAGGACTCCCACCCCCTTGAGGGGTTAAGGCTCCCAGTAGACGACTGGGTTGATAGGCCGGATGTGGAAGCCCAGCAATGGGTGGAGCTGACCGGTACTAATAAGCCGAGGGCTTGTCCTCAGATGCTCGCGTCCACTGTTTGGTTCCCGGGTTGCGAACGGTCGCACCGGTTGAACCAGTCACTTAACTGAAAAGTGTGCTTGTTCGCCTGACACCCGATGGTGTTTCGGTGGTCATAGCGTTAGGGAAACGCCCGGTCACATTTCGAACCCGGAAGCTAAGCCTTTCAGCGCCGATGGTACTGCAGGGGGGACCCTGTGGGAGAGTAGGACGCCGCCGAACAATCTTTGTGGACCCTCGGTCCTGGCCAAAGCGCTGGGACCGGGGGTCCTTTTGTTTTTCATGGCAGTGCGCAGTCCGCGGACGGTACGGGAGACTGGCACTACAGCAGTACAAACGACAGGAGTCACGTCGATGTCCAACACGCCCGAGGAAAGGCCGGATCGGCCGGAGCGGCGCACGCCGCGTCAGGGCGGCGACCGGGGTGGTTACCGCAGCGGTGGGCCCCGTCGCGAAGGCGACCGGGCCGGCGGCGGTTTCCGTCGCGACGACCGCCCCCGTTACGACCGTCCTCGTGAGGACCGGCCGCGTGACGATCGAGGTGGCTTCCGTCGCGACGACCGCCCGCGTGAGGACCGGCCGCGCGATGACCGCGGTGGGTTCCGTCGGGACGACCGGCCGCGTCAGGATCGCCCGCGTGACGATCGTGGGGGTTTCCGTCGCGACGACCGGCGTGACGAGCGTCCGCGCTTTGATCGTCCGCGTGAGGACCGGCCGCGCGATGACCGTGGTGGGTTCCGTCGGGACGACCGGCGTGACGAGCGTCCCCGCTACGACCGTCCCCGTGAGGACCGGCCGCGTCAGGACCGGCCCAGTGACGACCGCGGTGGCTTCCGCCGTGACGAGCGCCCGCGTTACGACCGGCCTCGTGAGGACCGGCCGCGTGACGATCGTGGTGGGTTCCGTCGCGACGACCGGCGTGACGAGCGTCCGCGCTTTGATCGTCCGCGTGAGGACCGTCCCCGTGATGAGCGCCCGCGTTACGACCGGCCTCGTGAGGACCGGCCGCGTGACGATCGTGGTGGGTTCCGTCGGGACGACCGGCGTGACGAGCGTCCCCGCTACGACCGCCCGCGTGAGGACCGGCCGCGTCAGGACCGGCCCAGTGACGACCGCGGTGGCTTCCGCCGTGACGACCGCCCGCGTTACGACCGGCCTCGTGAGGACCGGCCGCGTGACGATCGTGGTGGGTTCCGTCGGGACGACCGGCGTGATGAGCGTCCCCGCTACGACCGCCCGCGTGAGGACCGGCCGCGTCAGGACCGGCCCAGTGACGACCGCGGTGGCTTCCGCCGTGACGACCGCCCGCGCGGTCCGCGCAGGGACGACGAGCGCGGTGGCCGGCGTCCGAACGTGCAGGGGCGGGGCCGGTTCGCGGACACGCGGGGCCGTGACGACCGCCGTGAGGAGCGGGAGCCGATCAAGCGGCTGCCGATCCCGGAGGACGTGACGGGGCAGGAGATCGACCCGAGCGTCCGGCAGGAGCTCATGAGCCTGCCGAAGACGCTGGCGGACGACGTGGCGCGCAACCTGGTGATGGTGGCCCGGCTGCTCGACGAGGACCCGGACGCGGCCTACGCGTACTCCCGTGTGGCGCTGCGGCTCGCGTCGCGTGTCGCCGCCGTCCGTGAGGCGGCCGGATTCGCGTCGTACGCGACGGAGCGGTACTCCGAGGCGCTGGCCGAGTTCCGGACCTGCCGCCGGATGACGGGCACGGTCGACCTGTGGCCGGTCATGGCGGACTGCGAGCGCGGTCTGGGCCGCCCGGAGCGCGCGCTGGAGATGGCGGGCGCCCCCGAGGTGCACAAGCTGGACCGCGCCGGCCAGGTGGAGATGCGCCTGGTGGCCGCCGGGGCCCGGCGGGACATGGGCCAGAACGAGGCCGCCGTCGTCACGCTGCAGAGTTCCGAGCTGGCGTCGAACGCCGTTCACCCGTGGACGGCCCGGCTGCGCTACGCGTACGCCGACGCCCTGCTCGCGGTGGACCGTGAGGACGAGGCCCGCGAGTGGTTCGCCAAGGCGGTGGAGGCCGACCACACCGGCAGCACCGACGCCTCCGACCGTCTGGCGCAGCTGGACGGCGTGGCGTTCGTGGACGCTCTGGACGACGACGACGACGACAACGACAACGACGACCAGGCCGTCCCCGGCGACGACGCGGATGATGAGCTGTCCGGTGCCCGTGCGGACGACGACGAGGACGACGACGAGCCTGCGGCGGACGAGCGTCCGGCCGCTCCGGCGGAGGAGCCCGAGGTCGACCTGACCGACGAGGCCGATCCGTCGGCGTTCCTGGAGAACCCGTTCAAGGAGCCCTCGCGCGACACCGAGGACTGACGGCGAACGAGAAGGGCGGCACCCGCGCGACGCGGGTGCCGCCCTTCGGCGTTGTCCGTCAGGCCGGTGTGCCGTCCGGCTCCAGGCTGCGCAGGACCAGACCGGAGGCCGGCTTGGGCCCGAACGAGGTCGACTTGCGCGGCATCGTGACGCCCTGGCGGGCGAGTTCGTGGACGACGCTCTCGCGCACCGGGTGGATGAGCACTGCGGTGCCGCCCAGGCGTTCGGCGTGGGCCACGGCCGCCTCGGTGTCGTGGATGTACTGGATGTGCTCGGGGCCGTCGGGGACCTCCCAGACGCGGTCCAGCAGCAGGCTGTGCAGCACGGTCGCGTCCAGTCGCCGCCATGCCTCGGGGCGGTCGTGCGGGACGGTCAGGGCGGTCAGGTCCGGGTCGGGCCGGTCCAGCAGGTGGAATCCGTTGTCGCCGCTCAGGACGAAGGCGTTGCCCTCGGCCGTGGCGTCCTCCAGGGCGGCCAGGGCCTGCGGGAGCGCGTGCGGCAGCTCGCGGACCCGGAAGGCCTTGCGCGCGGCCTCCAGGGCCAGGGCGACGGGCAGTTGGGGCAGTACGCGGTGGATCGCGCGGACCCGCAGCGGGTAGCGGGCGGTGTCGACGAGCAGGACGAGTCCGTAGTCCCAGGGGCTCGGGCCGTCCTGTTCGGCCTGGAGCCGCAGGTAGGTGGCCCAGCGGTGGTGGCCGTCGGCGATGAGCGCCTGGTGGTGCGAGAGGTCGGCCCGGACGGCCGCGATGGCGTCGTCGTCGGTGATCGCCCACAGGCGGTGCCGGATGCCGTCCTCGGTCGTCGTGGCGAGCAGCGGGGCGTCCTGGACGGCGTGTTCGACGATCCGGCCCGCGGGCCCTTCGCCGCCGCGGTACGACAGCAGCAGCGGTTCGAGGTTCGCGGCCGTGGCGCGCATGAGGGCGGCGCGGTCGGCGACCGGACCCGGCATGACGTCCTCGTGCGGGAGGACGACGCGCTCCTCGGGCGGCGTCAGCCGCAGGGCGCCGATGAGCCCCCGTTGCAGGTGCCCGCCGTCGCGCTGCTCGTAGACGTACAGGGCGGGGGAGGGGTCCAGGGCGAGGACGCCGTCCTTCTGCCACTGGGACAGCGTGGAGGCCGCCTTGAGGTGCCGGCCGTCCGGGGGCTCGGCACTGGGGAGGATGAGCCGCACGACATTGTGGGGGTCGGCGGTCTCCAGGTGCCGCTGTCCCTCGGGCCGGACGACGACGTCGTACGGTGGCGAGGTGACCGCGGCCAGGCTGCCGACCCGCTCGGGGACGTAGCGGAGCGCGCGGAACGGCGCGAGCCGCAAACCACCACCCGGTGCAGCGGATCCGGAAATGCTCATCCGGGAATGCTACGCGGGTCATGCGCGCGGGGAGCGCCGAGTGATCGACAACATACGAGGAGCGACAGCCCGATGACGACCCACCGGATCGTGCCGGACGGCAGCGAACGGCCCCTGGACCAGGCGTACGACACGGCACTGCTCGACCTCGACGGGGTCGTGTACGCCGGCGGCGACGCCATCGCGCACGCGGTCGACTCGCTCGGCGCGGCGCGCGGGCACGGCATGCACCTGGCGTACGTCACCAACAACGCGGCCCGCACCCCGCAGGCCGTCGCGGAGCACCTGACGCGGCTGGGCGTGCCCGCGGAGGCGTCGGAGGTCATCACCTCGGCGCAGGCGGTGGCCCGGCTGATCGCCGACCAGGTGCCCAGCGGGGCGCGGGTGCTGACGATCGGGGGCGAGGGACTGGCGGAGGCGCTGCGCGAGCGCGGACTGCGGCCCGTGGACTCCGCCGACGACGACCCCGCGGCGGTCGTCCAGGGCTACTCGCCCAAGGTCGGCTGGGAGCAACTGGCCGAGGCCGCGTACGCGGTCAACCGGGGTGTGCCGTGGTTCGCGTCCAACACCGACCTGACGATCCCGACCGCGCGCGGTACGGCGCCCGGCAACGGCGCGCTCGTGGAGGTCGTGCGGATCGCCACCGGCGCGACACCGCAGATCGCCGGCAAGCCGCTGCCCCCGATGCACCGAGAGACCGTCATCCGGACGGGGGCCGAGCGGCCCTTGGTGGTGGGGGACCGGCTCGACACCGACATCGAGGGCGCGCACGCGGGCGGCGTCGACTCCCTGCTGGTCCTCACCGGGGTCACCACACCGGCGCAGTTGCTCGCGGCGCCGCCCCGGCACCGGCCGACGTACGTGGACGCGGATCTGCGCGGGCTGCTGGCGCCGCAGCCCGAGGTGGCGGCGGCCGGCGGCGAGGGGGCGTACCGCTGCGGCGGCTGGACGGCGCTCGCGGGCGACGGCGAGCTGCTGCTGGACGGGCAGGGCGGACCCATGGACGGGCTGCGGGCCCTGTGCGCGGCGGCGTGGACCGCGGCGGGCGGCGGATCGTGCACCTTGGACGCGGAAAAGGCACTGGCCCGGCTGGGCCTGAGCTAGCCGGGGGCGGGGGCCTTCGGGCGCCGCAAGAGGTCCTAGAGGAGCTTGCGCAGCCGCAGGAGGTCGCGCAGGGCCGCCTCCAGCTTCACTCGGCCGCTGCCCCAGGCCTTCGCGAAGTGCAGCCTGCCGTCGACGAGCGCGACCAGGTCGTCACCGGCCATGGTGAGCCTTATCTGCGCGCGCTCGTCCGGCATGCCGGACACCGTGACGACATCCTGGATGCGGCCGTCGGTGAGACGGCCCACAAAGGTGATGTCGAGGTCGGTGATGCGGCAGCTCAGCGAGCGGTCGAGGGCGGCCGCGCTGCGCATGTCGCCCTCTGCCTTGGCGAGGTTCTCCGACAGCCGGTCGAGTGCGCTGCGGCACTCCTCGATGGTCGCCATCGGTTGTGCGTCTCCCGTTCGGATGCTGACGTGTGCTGATCGACGGTACCGCAGCCGACCCTTGGCAAGGTGCGGGCCGCTACGGGGTAGCGTCATGACCAACGAGAAGCACGGAGACCGGTGAACCCGAAGGTGAGGAGTGAGGGCGATGCGGGACGCGCTGCGGACCTGCCTGCAGATTGCGGGCGGCCTGACCGAGGCCACCCGGCGACGGGCGGTCGGGGCGGCGAGAGAGCTGCTGGACCAGGCGGGGATAGACGTCGAGGAAGTCCAGCGCTCGATCGGCCGGCGCATCCCGGCGGAGGTCCAGACGCTCGCCGATGAGCTGATGAGGGCGGGCCGCGCCAACCGGGACCTGCTCGTCGGGCTCATCCGCGAGGAGATCGACAAGGCGATGACCCGGGTGAGCCGTCTGGCGGACGACGTCACGCGGGTCGGGGTGGTGCTGGAGGCGCTGGAGCGGCGCATCCGCAACCTGGAGGGCGACGCACGGCCCGAGCCCGCCGCCGACGCCTCCGACGCGGCGGGTACGGGGGACATGGACGGCGGGGAGGCCGACCCGGGGCTCTACGTGCCGCCGCAGCCGCCCGTCGAGCACGTGCCCGTGGAGGGGGAGGAACAGCGCGGCAAGACTGCCGCGCCCACGGCGCGCAAGAACGCCGCCCCCGCGACGGCGCCGGCCACCCCCAAGAAGGCGGCGACGCCGTCCAGGACGCCCGTCGCCGGGCCCACCGCGCGCAAGAACGCCGCGCCCGGGGCGGTGCCCGCCGCGCCGAAGCCCGCGACTCCGACGGTGAAGAAGGCCGCGGCCAAGAAGGCGGCGCCCGCCGCCAAGTCGGCACCGGCGAAGACGGCTGCCACCGGGACCGCCGGGAAGACCGCCGCGGCCCGCAAGGCGGCGCCCGCGGCGAAGAAGACGGCCCCGGCGAAGAAGACGGCGGCCAAGAAGAGCGCTGCCGCCACAAAGGCGGTGTCCGCCACCAAGAGCGCGGCAAAGACGACTGCCGCCAAGAAGGCCGCGCCCGCTGTGAAGGCGGCCCCCGCGGCCGAGGCGCCGGCCAAGAAGGCGGCCACCGCCGCCAAGAGCGCCGCCAAGAAGAGCGCGGCGAAGAAGACCACTGGGACGCGGGAGGCGGGCCGTGACTGAGGCGGGTGCGGCGGAGCTGCTGCCCGAGGCGGCGCCTGGAGCGACGCCTGAGGCGGCGCCCGGGCCCGAGGGGCCGCGGCCGCTGGGGGTCGTGGCGGAGGCGACGGGGAATACCGAGGTGGACGGTGTCCTTGTCCGCCTGGAGGACGCCGATGCGCTGCCCACCGAGGACCACATCGAGGTGTACGAGGATGTACACCGTGGGCTGCGCGACGCCCTCACGAGACTCGACGACAACAGGAGCTGAACCTCACGTGGCACGACGCCGACTCGACGCCGAGCTGGTGCGCCGGAACCTCGCCCGCTCACGGGAGCACGCCGGGCAGCTGATCGCCGCAGGCCGGGTGACCGTGGGCGGGACGACCGCGACGAAGGCCGCCACCCAGGTGGAGACCAGTGCGCCGGTGGTCGTGGCGAAGGACGGCTCGGACCCCGACTACGTCTCCCGCGGCGGGCACAAGCTCGCCGGGGCGCTGGCGGCCTTCGTGCCGCTGGGGCTGGGCGTGGCGGGCCGCCGGGCGCTGGACGCGGGGGCGTCGACGGGCGGGTTCACGGACGTGCTGCTCCGCAACGGTGCCGCGCACGTCGTGGCGGTGGACGTCGGCTACGGCCAGCTCGCGTGGTCGCTGCAGAGCGATGAACGCGTCACCGTCAAGGACCGTACCAACGTGCGCGAGTTGACGCTCGAGCAGATCGACGGCCGGCCGGCCGACATCATCGTCGGCGACCTGTCCTTCATTCCGCTCGGGCTCGTCCTGCCCGCCCTCGTCCGCTGCTCCGCGCCCGGCGCGGACCTTGTCCTCATGGTCAAGCCGCAGTTCGAGGTCGGGAAGGAACGGCTGGGCAGCGGCGGTGTCGTGCGCAGCTCTCAGCTGCGCGCCGAAGCCGTACGCCAGGTCGCCGGACAGGCGGCCGAACTGGGACTGGGGGTGCTGGGCGTGACCGCGAGCCCGTTGCCGGGACCGTCGGGGAATGTGGAGTACTTTCTGTGGCTGCGCGCCGGGGCACCGGAACTGGACCCGGCCGACGTCGACCGCGCCGTGGCGGAGGGGCCCCGTTGAGCGAGACACTTCAGACGCAGGAGCGCACCGTCTTCCTGCTGGCGCACACCGGCCGGCCGGCCGCCGTCCGCAGTGCGGAGCGGGTCGTGCAGGGCCTGCGGCGCTGCGGGATCGGCGTGCGGGTGCTGGCCGAGGAGGCCGAGGAGCTCACGCTGCCGGACAGCTGTGCGGTGGAGCGGGTGCAGGAGATCGGCCCGGAGACGGTCGAGGACTGCGAGTTGATCATCGTCCTCGGCGGTGACGGCACCCTGCTGCGCGGCGCGGAGTTCGCCCGCGCCTCGGGCGTGCCGATGCTGGGCGTCAACCTGGGCCGCGTCGGCTTCCTCGCGGAGGCGGAGCGGGACGACCTGGACAAGGTCGTCGACCGGGTCGTCACGCGCGACTACGAGGTCGAGGAGCGCATGACGATCGACGTCCTGGTGCGCAACGACGGCCGGGTCGTGCACACCGACTGGGCGCTCAACGAGGCGTCGGTGGAGAAGCAGGCGCGCGAGCGGCTGCTGGAGGTCGTCACGGAGGTGGACGGCCGTCCGGTGTCCCGGTTCGGCGGCGACGGGGTGGTCATGGCGACCCCGACCGGATCGACGGCCTACGCCTTCTCGGCGGGCGGCCCGGTGGTCTGGCCGGAGGTCGAGGCGCTGCTCATGGTGCCGATCAGCGCGCACGCGCTGTTCGCCAAGCCGCTGGTCACCTCGCCGCGGTCGGTGCTCGCCGTCGAGGTGCAGCCCAAGACGCCGCACGGTGTCCTGTGGTGCGACGGGCGGCGGTCGGTGGACCTGCCGGCGGGCGCGCGCGTCGAGGTGCGGCGGGGTGCCGTGCCGGTGCGGCTGGCGCGGCTGCACCACGCCTCGTTCACCGACCGGCTGGTCGCGAAGTTCGCCCTTCCGGTGGCGGGCTGGCGGGGCGCGGCGCACTGAGGGGTGAGGCCCGTCGCGCGGCGGGCCGCAAACCTCGTATGGTCGTATCCGTGTTGGAGGAAATGCGGATCAGGTCGCTGGGAGTCATCGAGGACGCCGTGGTGGAGCTGTCGCCCGGCTTCACCGCGGTGACCGGCGAGACCGGCGCGGGCAAGACCATGGTCGTCACGAGCCTCGGGCTGCTCCTGGGCGGCCGCGCCGACCCGGGTCTTGTCCGGATCGGCACTAAATCGGCGTCCGTCGAGGGACGGATCACGCTGAGCGCCGACGCGCCGGCCGCCGTGCGGGCCGAGGAGGCGGGCGCCGAGCTGGACGACGGCGCGCTGCTCATCAGCCGTACCGTCTCGGCGGAGGGCCGCTCCCGGGCGTACGTGGGCGGCCGCACGGTGCCCGTGGGGCTGCTGGGCGAGCTGGCGGACGAACTGGTGGCCGTGCACGGCCAGACCGACCAGCAGGGGCTGCTGCGGCCCGCGCGCCAGCGCGAGGCCCTGGACCGGTACGCGGGCGACGCCGTCGCCGTGCCGCTGGTCAAGTACGGCGCCGCCTACCGGCGGCTGCGCGAGGTCGCGGGCGAGCTGGACGAGCTGACCACCAGGGCCCGGGAGCGGGCCCAGGAGGCGGACCTGCTGCGCTTCGGCCTCGAGGAGGTCGCGAACGCCGAGCCGCTGCCCGGCGAGGACACCGAGCTGGCCGCGGAGGCGGAACGGCTGGGCCACGCCGAGGCGCTCGCCTCGGCCGCCACGCAGGCGCACGCCGCCCTGGCGGGCAACCCCGAGGACCCCGAGGGCGTCGACGCCGGGATGCTCGTCGCGGGCGCCCAGCGCGCCTTGGACGCCGTACGGTCGCACGACCCGGCGCTCGCCGCGCTGTCCGACCGGATCGGCGAGATCGGCATCCTCCTCGGGGACGTCGCGGGGGAGCTCGCCGGCTACGCCGACAACCTGGACGCCGACCCGCGGCGGCTCGCCGCGGTCGAGGAGCGGCGTGCCGTCCTCGCGCACCTGACGCGCAAGTACGGGGTGGACATCGACGCGGTCCTGGCGTGGGCCGCCACGGGCGGCGCCCGGCTGGTCGAGCTGGAGGGCGACGACGAGCGGATCACGGAGCTGACCGTCGAGCGGGACGCCCTGCGGGCCGAGCTCGGCGACCTCGCGCAGGCGCTCAGCGACGCCCGCGCGGAGGCGGCGGACCGTTTCGCCGGGGCCGTGACCGCCGAACTCGCCCAGCTCGCCATGCCGCACGCCCGGGTCACGGTCGCCCTCCGGCAGACGGACGACCCCGAGGGCGTCGTGGTCGGCGGCCGGACGGTCGCCTTCGGCGCGACCGGCGCCGACGAGGTGGAGCTCCAGCTCGCGCCGCACCCCGGCGCACCGCCCCGGCCGATCTCCAAGGGCGCCTCCGGCGGTGAGCTCTCCCGCGTGATGCTCGCGGTCGAGGTGGTCTTCGCCGGGTCCGACCCCGTGCCCACGTACCTCTTCGACGAGGTCGACGCGGGCGTCGGCGGCAAGGCGGCCGTCGAGGTCGGCCGGCGCCTCGCCAAGCTCGCGCGGACCGCGCAGGTCGTGGTCGTCACCCACCTTCCGCAGGTGGCGGCGTTCGCCGACCGCCAGCTGCTGGTCGAGAAGACCAACGACGGCTCCGTGACCCGCAGTGGCGTGCGTGTGCTGGAAGGCGAGGAGCGCGTGCGCGAGCTGTCGCGCATGCTGGCCGGCCTGGAGGACTCCGAGCTGGGGCGCGCCCACGCCGAGGAACTGCTCGCGGCGGCCCGCGAGGCCCGCTGAGCCGCTTCGCGGCACGACCCAGGGCCGGGGGTTGCGTGCCCCCGGCCCGGCTGCGCGGGCGGGGCCCTGGTCGCGCCGACCGGTCCGTGACGGCGGCGGCAGTGCGTGCCCGGCAGGCCGGCGCCGGTGGCCTGGGCTGTCGCGTGGGGACCGCGTCCGCGGATCCGGCCTTGGCGGCGACCAATCCGTGCGCACGGTCCGGGGGTCGTGCCTCGGGGCCGGGGTGTACCGGACGGCAGCCTTGTGAGCCGGCCCCATGCCTTGGGCCGCTGCGAGCGGATCGGCTTCCGTGGCTCCGGGTGCGACGGCGACCAATCGGTGCGCGTCGGCTGCGATGCCCGGGTGGGTGGGTGGTTCGTCGGCGTGGCCTGGCAGGTTGCGGTGGTGTCCGGTGCTCCGGCTGCGGGGGCAGGGAACGTGTCCGCGTAAGCGGGTGACGCCCTGCCGCGCCGGCGATCGGCGGGGCGGTCGGGTCGGCGCGCGGGCCGCGTCCGTGGCTACGGCTGTGCCGGCGACGCGTCCGTGCGCGCGGGCAGGTGTGCCCGGGTGGGTGGGTGGTTCGTCGGCGTGGCCCGCAGGCTGCCCTGGTCGGCTTGGCCTGTCGCGTGCTGACTGTCTCCGGTGATCCGGGTGGGGGGCCGCGTGGGCAGGTCACGCCGTGCCTCGGCGGGCGATCGGCGAGCCGGGGTGGCGGCTGGGGCCGTTGGCCGCGGACCGCGTCCGCGGTTCCGGCTCTGACGGTGGCCAATTTGTGCGACCAGGACGTGGCCCGCAGGCTACCCTGGTCGGCTTGGCCTGTCGCGTGCTGACCGGCTCCGGTGATCGCGCTGTGCGGGCAGGTAAAAGCGTTGGCGCCGGCCGGTGATGCCCCATGGGGGGCGATTCGCGCGAGCCGGGACGGCGGCGAATCCGTGTGCGTGGGCCGGGCGGGGGCATCCGCCTGGGCCGTCGTGCGTGGAGAGGGCGACGCGCGGGCCGGTCGGGCGGGGGGCGACGTGGAGGATGCTGACGCACTCGTAAGGGTGGTCCCGCGTACGTGCGACCGGGCGCGCGCCGCGCAGCGCTCCCTGGATGGCGTATTGGCCTGGCATCCTGGAGGGCAGCACACTGCAATCCCCTTCATCCGATGCCGAGTCAGGAGTCCGACCGCGCGTGAGCAGTACTCCGAGCCCCCTGCACGGGCAGCTGCACGCCGTCCATGTGCTGGGTGAGACGGGGAGGGCCCATGTGGCCTCGGTCGCGGGCGGGTTGGTGGCGCGCGGTGTGCAGGTGACGGTCTGCGGGCCGGGTGAGGCGGAGGAGCGGTACGGGTTCGCCGCAGCCGGGGCGCGGTTCGCGCCGGTGGAGATCACCCGCCGTTCCGTGCCGCGCGTGGACGCGGCGGTGGTGACGGCTCTGCGCGCGGCCTGCGCCGGGGCGGACGTCGTGCATGCGCACGGCCTGCGGGCCGGTCTGCTGGCCGCGGTGGCGCTGAGCGGGCGGCGCACCCCGCTGGTGGTGACCTGGCACGGCGCGGTCTTCGCCGAGGGGGCCCGCAAGCCGCTGCTGCGGTTGCTGGAGCGGCGCGTGGCGCGGGCCGCGTCCGTGGTGCTGGGCGCGTCCTCGGACCTGGTGGACCGGGCCCGCGCGGTCGGCGCCCGGGACGCCCGGCTGGCGCCGATCGGCGTTCCGCTGCCGCCCAGGACCGCCGCGAGCCCCGAGTCGGCCGCGGAGACGGAGCGGCGCCGGCAGAAGGCGCGGGACGAATTCGGCGCGGAGGAGAGCCCCTTGCTGCTGGCGGTCGGTCGGCTGGAGCCGCACAAGGGGTACGGCCAGCTGCTCGACGCCGTGCACGGCTGGACGCGGCTGGACCCGCAGCCGCTGCTGCTGATCGCGGGTGAGGGCTCGCTGCGTCCGGAACTCCAGGGGCGGATCGACGCCGGGAAGCTGCCGGTGCTGCTGCTCGGCCTCCGTGACGACGTGCCCGAACTGCTGGCCGCCGCCGACGCCGTCGTACTGCCCTCCCGCTGGGAGGCCCGCTCGGTCGTCGCCCAGGAGGCCCTGCACGCGGGGGTCCCGCTGGTCGCTACCGCGGTCGGCGGCATCCCCGAACTCGTGGGCGACGCCGCCGAGTTGGTGCCCTACGGCGATCCGAAGCGGCTCGCTGACGCCGTCGTGCGCCTGCTCGGCGACCCGGCGCGGCGGGCCTTACTGGCCGCCGCCGGTCCCGCTCAGGCCGGCACGTGGCCGACCGAGGACGACACGGTGGCCCAAGTGCTCAGCATCTACGACGAGTTGTCCTCGCTCTGATCACCGCCGGATGCGTCGGCCGTTCCTCGCACCGGAATGGCCAGGTTTCATAGAGGATCTCCTCCATGCCGCAGTACACGGCCAGACCGAATGCGCCGACGGTGAGCCACAGGTACAACTGCCCATGGGCGAGGTCTTCGGTGGGGTGCGTCTCGAAGTGGCCGCCGGGATCGTAGGCCACTGCCAGGGGTTGTCCGGGCTGTGCCCGGGCGATCCATGAGGTCGCGACATCGGCTTCGTCGTGGGGGCAGTCCAGACGGTGATTGTGGAATGTCCGCTCGTTTTCGTTGATGGTCACCACGTTGATGGTCACGGCCGTCACCGTGCACGTGACCTCCCGCCCCCAGCCGACCAGCGCCCACTCGTCGGTCCCCACGGCCGTGGCGTGGTAGACGGTCCCCAGCGCGGCGACGGTCAGCCCGCACGCGAGCGCATGCCTGTATCGCTCCCAGCGCCAGAACAGGGCCACCCCGGAGACGGCCAGGATCGCGGGTACGAACAGGAGGGACCACAGCCCGGTGTCGGCCAGTGCCCCGCCGTGGACATAACCGGCGAGCAGGCACAGGCCGAGAACGACCACGGGCATACCCACGGCGGCCGACAACTGCACGGCCAGGGTCCGTCTCCCCACGCGGCTCATGGTAAGTGCACAGCCCTCGCCGCATCTTCGAATGCGGTCGACCCACGGGCCGCAACCGTCACCCTGTCCGAAACGGCCCGCCGTGGACATCACGGCGGGCCGTTTCGGACAGGGGATCCGGGATCCGACAGGCTCTCAGCCGCCGTACGCGCCGCTCGCGGTCAGCCGCAGCGCGGTGTCGATCAGCGGGACATGGCTGAACGCCTGCGGGAAGTTGCCGACCTGACGCTGCAACCGCGGGTCCCACTCCTCCGCCAGCAGGCCGAGGTCGTTGCGCAGGGCCAGCAGCCGCTCGAACAGCCGGCGCGCCTCGTCGACCCGGCCGATCATGGCGAGGTCGTCGGCGAGCCAGAACGAGCAGGCCAGGAAGGCGCCCTCGTCGCCGGGGAGGCCGTCGAGGTTCTCGCCGCCGGGCGGGGCGTCGGTCGGGTAGCGCAGCACGAAGCCGTCCTCGGTGGACAGCTCGCGCTGGATCGCCTCGATGGTGCCGATAACGCGCTTGTCGTCCGGCGGCAGGAAGCCGACCTGCGGGATCAGCAGCAGCGACGCGTCGAGCTCGCGCGAGCCGTAGGACTGCGTGAAGGTGTTGCGCTCCTTGTCGTAACCCTTCTCGCACACGTCCCGGTGGATCTCGTCGCGCAGGTCGCGCCAGCGCTCCAGCGGGCCGTCGACCTCGCCGGACTCGATGAGCTTGACGGTGCGGTCCACGGCGACCCAGGCCATGACCTTGGAGTGCACGAAGTGCCGGCGCGGGCCGCGGACCTCCCAGATGCCCTCGTCCGGCTCGTCCCAGTGGTCCTCGAGGTAGTGGATGAGCCGGAGCTGGAGCAGGGAGGCGTAGTCGTTGCGGGCCAGGCCGGTCATGTGGGCCAGGTGCAGCGCCTCGGTGACCTCGCCGTAGACGTCGAGCTGCAGCTGGTGCGCGGCGCCGTTGCCGACCCGGACCGGGGTGGAGCCCTCGTAGCCGGGCAGCCAGTCCAGCTCGGTCTCGCCGAGCTCGCGCTCGCCGGCGATGCCGTACATGATCTGAAGGTTCTCCGGGTCGCCGGCCACCGCGCGCAGCAGCCACTCGCGCCAGGCGCGGGCCTCGTCCCGGTAGCCGGTGCGCAGCAGCGACGACAGGGTGATCGCCGCGTCGCGCAGCCAGGTGAAGCGGTAGTCCCAGTTGCGGACGCCGCCGATGTCCTCGGGCAGGGAGGTGGTCGGCGCGGCCACGATGCCGCCGGTGGGCCCGTACGTCAGCGCCTTGAGGGTGATCAGGGAGCGGACCACGGCGTCCCGGTAGGGGCCGTGGTACGTGCACTGGGCGACCCACTCGCGCCAGAAGTCCTCGGTGGCCTCCAGCGAGGACTCGGGGTCGGCGAGCGGCGGCGGCTCCTTGTGCGAGGGCTGCCAGCTGATCGTGAAGGCGACGCGGTCTCCGGGGGCCACGGTGAAGTCGGCGTACGTGGTGAGGTGCTCGCCGTAGGTCTCGACATCGGTGTCGATCCAGACGGAGTCCGGGCCGGCGACGCCGACGATGCGGTCCCCGACCTTGTGCACCCACGGCGTGACCCAGCCGTAGCTGAAGCGCATGCGCAGTGCCGAGCGCATCGGGACGCGGCCGCTCACGCCCTCGACGATCCGGATCAACTGGGGGGCGCCGTCACGCGGCGGCATGAAATCGATCACACGGACCGTGCCGCGGGGGGTGTCCCACTCGGACTCCAGCACCAGGGAGTCGCCGCGGTAGTGGCGCCGGGTGGCGGCCGGCGGCTGGGTGCCGTGCGGGAAGGCGGGACCGAGCCTCCAGTAGCCGTGCTCCTCGGTGCCGAGCAGGCCCGCGAAGATCGCGGGGGAGTCGAAGCGGGGCAGGCACAGCCAGTCGACCGTGCCGTCCCGGCACACCAGGGCGGCGGTCTGCATATCGCCGATGAGTGCGTAATCCTCGATACGCCCGGCCACGTAGGTCTCCAGTCGAACGACGGCGGCGCCCCTTGGGACTGGGGCGGTGATTGCGGTCTGTGGATCTTTCGACGAGCTCTTTCCCGGGAGCAGGCGGGGTGGTGCCGTGCCGGTTCACTCGCATCGAATCGATGTGTCCGAGCAGGATACGACGACAACGCGGGCGGTGCGGAAGCCCCGGCGGATCTTGCTGAGCCGGTCGGGTGCATTTTGTCGTACCAATGTCCCGGCGACCTCGCTTTTCATCAGAGAGCCGCCCTCCGCGGCTGGTGCGCGTCACTGATACCCTGGTAGCCCGTGGGCCGGTGGCCTGAACCACTGAACCGCCGCGACGACACCACCCCTCTTCACCGCCATGGTGCCGTCCCGACCACCACCTCGCGACCACGGGAGCCCCCTCTTGGCACTGCCGCCCAAATCCACGACGACCAAGCACCTCTTCGTCACCGGGGGTGTCGCCTCCTCGCTCGGCAAGGGCCTGACGGCCTCCAGCCTGGGAGCGCTGCTCAAGGCCCGGGGCCTGCGGGTCACCATGCAGAAGCTCGACCCGTACCTCAACGTGGACCCGGGCACGATGAACCCCTTCCAGCACGGTGAGGTGTTCGTCACGGACGACGGCGCCGAGACGGACCTGGACATCGGTCACTACGAGCGCTTCCTGGACGTGAACCTCGCCGGCTCGGCCAACGTCACCACCGGCCAGGTCTACTCCTCGGTGATCGCCAAGGAGCGCCGCGGCGAGTACCTCGGCGACACCGTGCAGGTCATCCCGCACATCACCAACGAGATCAAGTCCCGCATCCGGCGCATGGCGACCGAGGACGTGGACGTGGTCATCACCGAGGTCGGCGGGACCGTGGGCGACATCGAGTCGCTGCCCTTCCTGGAGTCCGTCCGCCAGGTCCGCCACGAGGTCGGCCGCGACAACGTCTTCGTGATGCACATCTCGCTGCTGCCGTACATCGGCCCCTCCGGCGAGCTGAAGACCAAGCCGACGCAGCACTCGGTGGCGGCGCTGCGCAGCATCGGTATCCAGCCCGACGCGATCGTGCTGCGCGCCGACCGCGACGTGCCGACGTCCATCAAGCGCAAGATCTCGCTGATGTGCGACGTGGACGAGGAGGCGGTGGTCGCCGCCATCGACGCCCCGTCGATCTACGACATCCCCAAGGTGCTGCACACCGAGGGACTGGACGCCTACGTCGTCCGCAGGCTGAACCTGCCGTTCCGCGATGTGGACTGGACGCAGTGGGACGACCTGCTCAAGCGGGTCCACGAGCCCGAGCACGACCTGACGGTCGCGCTGGTCGGCAAGTACATCGACCTGCCCGACGCGTACCTGTCGGTGACCGAGGCGCTGCGCGCCGGCGGCTTCGCCAACAACGCCAAGGTCAACATCAAGTGGGTCACCTCCGACGACTGCAAGACCCCGGCGGGCGCCGCGCGCCGGCTCGGCGACGTCGACGCGATCTGCGTGCCCGGCGGCTTCGGCGACCGCGGCGTGGAGGGCAAGGTGTCGGCGATCACCTACGCCCGGGAGAACGGCATCCCGCTGCTGGGCCTGTGCCTGGGCCTGCAGTGCGTGGTCATCGAGGCGGCCCGCAGCCTCGCCGGCATCAAGGACGCCAACTCCACCGAGTTCGACCCGGCCACCGCCCACCCGGTGATCTCCACCATGGCCGAGCAGCTCGACATCGTGGCCGGCCAGGGCGACCTGGGCGGCACCATGCGGCTCGGTCTGTACCCGGCCAAGCTCGCGGAGGGCTCCATCGTCCGCGAGGTGTACGGCGGCGAGCCCTACGTCGAGGAGCGCCACCGCCACCGCTACGAGGTCAACAACGCCTACCGGGGCGAGCTGGAGAAGAAGGCCGGTCTGCAGTTCTCCGGCACCTCGCCGGACAACAAGCTGGTCGAGTACGTCGAGTACCCGCGCGAGGTCCACCCGTACCTCGTCGCCACCCAGGCGCACCCCGAACTGAAGTCCCGGCCGACCCGCCCGCACCCCCTGTTCGCGGGTCTGATCGCGGCCGCCGTCAAGCGCCGCCAGGGCTGATCGGTACGGTGGACGTGGCGGGCCGGCGGTCCGGCTCGCCACGGCACCGCGTACGGAGGGCACAGCATGCTGCAGGACACCCCTGAGGAGTGGCGGACCACGGCCACCGCCACCCCCTTCACCGGGAAGAAGACCGGTGTCCGGACCGACGAGGTCGTCATGCCCGACGGCGGCGTCGCGCAGCGCGACTACCAGGTCCACCCGGGCTCGGTCGCCGTGCTGGCCCTGGACGACGAGGGCCGGGTGCTGGTCCTCAAGCAGTACCGGCACCCCGTACGGATGAAACTGTGGGAGCTCCCCGCCGGACTGCTCGACATCCCCGGCGAGAACCCGCTGCACGCGGCCCAGCGCGAGCTGTACGAGGAGGCGCACGCCAAGGCCGAGGACTGGCGGGTCCTGGTCGACCTCTACCCCTCGGCCGGCGGCTCCGACGAGGCGGTGCGGGTCTTCCTGGCCCGCGGCCTGTCCGAGGTGGAGGGCGAGCGCTACGCGGTGTCGGAGGAAGAGGCCGACATGGAGCAGGCCCGGGTCCCGCTGGCCGACCTCGTGCAGGGCGCCCTCGCGGGCCGTCTGCACAACAACTGCCTGGTGACGGGCGTGCTGGCGGTGCAGGCCGTGCTCGCAGGGGACGGTCTGGACGCGCTGCGGCCGGCGGAGGCGCCGTGGCCGGCGCGCCCGTACGCCGCCTGAAGCACCTCGGTCGGGCGCCGGACGGACCCGTAGCCGCCGGATCCCGGTAGGACCATCGGATCGTCCGGGTGGGTGATCATTGGTGCTCCCGGCCGCGTCGCGTCAGGGGGGCGGACCCGCCCCGTGAACTAGGCTCGTCCCGTTCTCATTCAGAACGGGAGTGGGCCCGTGGCGGATCACGTGCTGGACGCCGACGCATCGGTGGCGGCCTCGGACGACGGCCTCCGGGAGCCGTCGGTGCAGACCCCCGCCCCCGGCACGCTCCCGCCCGACGTGCCCCATTTCGTCGGCCGCCGCCGTGAGCTCGAGGAGCTGCGGGCCGACATCGACCGGCCGGGCCTGGCGACACTGCGCGGCCGCAGCCCCGACGGGAGCCGCGTGCTGCTGGTCGCGGGCCGGCCCGGCTCCGGCCGCACCTCGCTGGCGCTCCGTCTCGCCCACGACGTCGCCGCGCGCTACCCCGACGGGCAGTTCTTCGTGCGCCTCAGCGACAACGAGGGCGAACCCGTGCCGTCCGACCAGTCCGCGCGGGCCCTGCTGCGGGCGCTGCGGGCCGACGCGGAGCCGGGGGCGGAGGGCGCGGAGCTGTCTGCGGCGCTGCGCACCGCGCTTGCCGGACGCCGGGCGGTGCTCGTGCTGGACGACGTGGCCGACCCCCGGCAACTGCTCGACCTGCTCCCCAAGGGCTCCGGCAGTCTGTTCGTGGCCACCGCGGAGGGGCCGCTGCCCGGCGTGCCCGACGTACGGCCGTGCACCCTGGGCGGCCTCGACCCGGTCGCCTGCGTGGACCTGCTCGCCCAGGCCGTCGGGCGGGTCCGGATCACCAACGACCCCAAGGCCGCCGAGGCGCTGGCCCACGAGTGCGGCGGTCATCCCGCGGCCCTCCGCCTGATCGGGGCGTGGCTGGCGACCCAGCCGCGCACTTCCGTCGCCGACGCGACCCGCCGCCTGCACGACATCCGGATCGACGCCCCGGCACCCGCCCCGGGCTCGGCCCGCGACTCCGTGCCGGGCGCCCCGACCTCCGGGGACGGGGTACTGCGCGAGGACGTCGGCCGCCGCGGTGCCGCGGACGCCCTGCCGGTCGACGAGCGGGCCCGGGTGGTGGCCCGCAGCGCACCCGCCCCCGCGAAGGCCGCCGCGCCCGCTGCGGCGCCGGCGGCCGCCGCCGGGCCGCGTGCCACCGCCCCGCCGGAGCTGCTGCGCGCCTTCCGCTTCGTGTACGGGGCCCTCGCCCCCGTCGTGGCCCGGATGCTGCGGCTGCTGGCGCTGGCCCCGGCGGGCCTGGCGGACGCCCAGACCGCCTCGGCGCTCGCGGGCTGCTCGGTGGGTGAGGCCGAGGCGACGCTGGAGAACCTGGCCGGCTGCGGGCTGCTGCACACGGAGCAGCCCACGGGCGCCGACGCGCCGCTGCCCCGGCAGTACCGCGTGCCGGGCTGGATTACCCCGTCGCTGCGCGAGCTGCTGCGCGACACCGACCGGCCCGCCGAGACGCAGCTCGCCCGCGCCCGGATGCTGGAGCGCACCGTACGGCTGCTGCACGCCTGCCGGCTGGGCCTGGAGGAGGCGGGTGCGGAGCCGGACGGGCTGCCCAAGTCGCTGCGCTTCGCGGACCGCGCGGCCGCGGCGGCGTGGCTGCGCGACCGGCTGCCGGTGCTGCTGGCCGCCGCCCGGCTGGCCGTCGCCGACGGCGAACTGGACACCCTGGCCCGGCGGCTGATGGCCGCGCTCGTGCGGGCGCTGGCCGCCGACCCGGGCGGCGGAGAGAACGCGGCGGAGCGCTACCAGTTGCACCACCTCGTCCTGGACGTGGCCCAGCGGCGCGGACTGCACCGCGAGAAGGCCGCGGCCCTGCTCAACATCGGCGACCTCGACGTGGAGGGCGCGCGCCCGCTCGACGCCCTCGACCGCTACCGGGCCGCGCTCGTCGCCGCCCGTGAGGGGTTCGACGGGGACGCCGAGGGCCGCGCCCTGGAGGCGATCGCCGGTACCTACCTGGAGCTGGACGACCCGCAGCGCGCGTCCGACTGGTACGGCAGGGCGCTCGCGCTGCGCCAGGCGCGCGGCGAGCTGGTCCACGCGGCCAGGCTGCACGGCCGGCTCGGCGCGCTGCAGACGTACGCCGGACGGTACGGGCCCGCGCTGCGCGAGTGGCGGGCGGCGGTGACCGCGTACCGGCGGCTGAAGGACCTGCCGTCCCAGGCCCGCGCGCTGACCGAGGTGGCCCGGGTGCAGGAGTACGCGGGCCATCCCGAGGACGCGCTGCGGACCTGCCGCGACGCCCTGTACTGGGCCCGGCAGGCGGGGGAGCGGCGGCTGGAGGGCGCGGTGCTGCTGCGGATGGCCGACACCCTGGACCGGCTGGGCGATCCGGCGGGCGCGCGGTTGCAGCGGGCGGCCGCCCGGCGGCTGCTCCCGGCCTCCGAGATCCCCCAGACGGCGGGCGCCGAGGAGGGCTGACGCCCCAAGGGGCACAGACTGACCGGCCGCTACCTACGAAACTGCCAATGCCTTCCAGGAAAGTAGTCACTTTGTAAGGCTGGACAGCGAGTCTTCCTTCACTACACTTGGTCACACCGCGAACATCGCGGTCAGGTCCGACGTACCCTGACATCGACTGACATCGACTGACATCAGCGGGTACCGGCTGGTATCCACCGGCGTGCCGGGTGTCGGAGACCTGAGCACTGGCAAACCCGACGCTCCCCACACAAGGACCGTGATCGACGTGAAGGTCGGCATCCCCCGCGAGGTCAAGAACAACGAGTTCCGCGTGGCCATCACCCCCGCCGGCGTGCACGAGCTCGTCCGAGGCGGCCACCAGGTCTTCGTCGAGCAGGACGCCGGCCTCGGCTCCTCCATCCCGAACGAGGAGTACGTGGCCGCCGGGGCCGCGATCCTCCCCACCGCCGACGAGGTGTGGGCGACCGCCGACCTGCTGCTGAAGGTCAAGGAGCCGATCGCCGAGGAGTACCACCGGCTCCGCAAGGACCAGACGCTCTTCACCTACCTGCACCTGGCCGCCTCCCGCGAGTGCACCGACGCGCTCCTGGAGTCCGGCACCACCGCGATCGCGTACGAGACGGTCGAACTGGCCAGCCGCCAGCTGCCGCTGCTCGCCCCGATGTCCGAGGTGGCCGGCCGGCTCGCCCCGCAGGTCGGCGCCTACCACCTGATGCGCTCGGCCGGCGGCCGCGGTGTGCTCCCCGGCGGCGTGCCGGGCGTGGCCCCGGCGAAGGCCGTCGTCATCGGCGGCGGCGTCTCCGGCTGGAACGCCGCGCAGATCGCCATCGGCATGGGCTTCCACGTCACGCTGCTCGACCGCGACATCAACAAGCTGCGCGAGGCGGACAAGGTGTTCGGCACCAAGGTGCAGACCATCGTCTCCAACGCCTTCGAGCTGGAGAAGGCGGTCCTGGACGCGGACCTGGTCATCGGCGCCGTCCTCATCCCGGGCGCCAAGGCCCCCAAGCTGGTCACCAACGAGCTGGTCTCCCGCATGAAGCCGGGCTCCGTGCTCGTCGACATCGCCATCGACCAGGGCGGCTGCTTCGAGGACTCGCGTCCCACCACGCACGCCGAGCCGACCTTCACGGTGCACAACTCGGTCTTCTACTGCGTCGCCAACATGCCGGGCGCCGTCCCCAACACCTCGACGTACGCGCTCACCAACGCCACGCTGCCGTACATCCTGGAACTGGCCAACCGCGGCTGGCGCGAGGCGCTGCGCCGGGACGCCGCGCTCGCCAAGGGCCTCAACACCCATGAGGGCCAGGTCGTTTACGGTCCTGTCGCCGAGGCGCACGGCATGGACTCGGTGGACCTGGCGTCGCTGCTCGCGTGATCGTCGGCTGAGTCGACTGATCGACTTTTTGGTCCGGCGTCAACGCGCCGCCCCTCCAGTACCCACGGCCGGGCCTTGCCAGTTCAAGGCCCGGCCGTTCGCGTGGAACCATACCGTTTTGCCGATTCGTCCCTCGGCGAAACATCGGCGGCGACCCCGTTACGCCCTTGACAGCGGCGCGTTCGGTTGCCGACACATCGTGCCGTGTCCGGTGGATTGTGTTGCTGTGAACCACCGACACGCCATAGAGTCGCCAACCGTCGGCATGCTGCAACGCTGACCTATTGAGAAGTTTCCTGGTCACCAAGGAGGTAAGACGACTTGTGAATGAGTCGACATTTGCTCCCGGGGGTGGTCAGCCAGGAATGACCGTTCAGGCCGAGGGTTCCGCGAGGCTGGAGGCGGTGGGCTCCGTGGCCGTCCGCACCTTCGAGGCGCGCCGGCCCGGGCAAGGCAACCAAGGCAACGAGGCACGCACCCCGATTCCCATGGCGCACTACGAAGAAGAGCTGCAGGACGGTCAGTTCTACGACCCCGACGCCGAGTACGAGCCCGATCCGGAGTACGCGGCCACCCTCGCGCCCGACGCGGCCCGTCAGCGGCGTGAACGCGTCGGCCCCACCGGCCGCCCGCTGCCGTACTTCCCGATCCCCGGCCCGCTGACCGACCACGGCCCGGCGAAGATCATCGCCATGTGCAACCAGAAGGGCGGCGTCGGCAAGACGACGTCGACCATCAACCTCGGTGCCGCACTGGCCGAATACGGCCGCCGTGTGCTGCTGGTCGACTTCGACCCGCAGGGCGCGCTCTCCGTCGGTCTCGGCGTCAACCCGATGGAACTGGACGTCACGGTCTACAACCTGCTGATGGAACGCGGGCTCTCGGCCGACGAGGTGCTGCTGAAGACCGCCGTGCCCGGCATGGACCTGCTGCCCAGCAACATCGACCTGTCCGCCGCCGAAGTGCAGTTGGTCAGCGAAGTGGCCCGCGAGTCCTCGCTGCAGCGCGCGCTCAAGCCGCTGCTGCCCGACTACGACTACGTCATCATCGACTGCCAGCCCTCGCTGGGCCTGCTGACCGTCAACGCGCTCACCGCGGCGCACCAGGTGATCGTGCCCCTGGAGTGCGAGTTCTTCGCACTGCGCGGCGTCGCGCTGCTGACCGAGACCATCGAGAAGGTCAGGGAGCGGCTCAACCCCGAGCTGGAACTGGACGGCATCCTCGCCACGATGTACGACTCGCGGACCGTGCACAGCCGCGAGGTCCTGGCGCGCGTCGTCGAGGCATTCGACGACCACGTCTACCACACCGTCATCGGGCGGACCGTGCGCTTCCCGGAGACCACGGTGGCCGGAGAGCCGATCACCACGTACGCGTCCAACTCGGTGGGCGCGGCCGCCTATCGCCAGCTCGCCAGGGAGGTGCTCGCCCGGTGTCACGCCGAGTGAGTCTCCCGGGGGCCGACGAACTGTTCCGGACCACCGGGGGGCGGGGGCTCCAGCCCTCGACTCCGCGGCAGCACGCCAACGGTGAGACTCCCGGTGACAGCGCGGACCGCCCCCTGAGGCCCGTCCCGGCCCCCGCGGGCCCGTCCGCCGCCGAGGAACCTGAGGCGGCGGAGGAGGCACCGGTACAGGAGTCCGCGGCCCCCGCCGAGGCCGCCGAGCACACCGGCCGGGACGGCGAACCCGCCCCGGCCGCGCGTCCCGTGCCGGAACAGGCCTCCCCGGCCGTCCAGCCGGGCCGCCGCACCCTCCAGCCGCCCGCCGGGCCACCCGGGCCGGCGTCCCCCTCCGCGGCCGCCCCGCAGCCCGTGCAGCCGGCCCAGCAGCAGCGCCGCAAGTCCGGGCGCGCACCGCGCCGGCCCAGCGGCCGCGAGCGCCACGACGAGAAGATCACGGTCTATGTCTCCGCCGAGGAGCTGATGGACCTCGAGCACGCCCGCCTCGTCCTGCGCGGCGAGCACGGCCTCGCCGTGGACCGGGGCCGCATCGTCCGCGAGGCCGTCGCCGTCGTCCTGGCCGACCTGGAGTCCCGCGGCGACGCGAGCATCCTCGTCCGCCGCCTCCGAGGCCGCTGACGCCTCCGGCGCGATACGGTGCCGTCCTCCGCACGGCTCCGCAGCACGACCTGGACCTGAATGCCCTCCGACGACTCCGCCAGCTCCTCCCGCTCCCGCCGCCTCCTGGGCCGCGGTCCCGGCACGGCTCCGCCGCCCCCGGACGCGGAGCCGCCGGCGCCCGTGACCCCGGCGGCCCCCGGCGCCGCCGACGCGGACGGCCCGGCCCCCCTCGCGCCGGCCGCCGAGCCTCCCGCGGAGCCGTCCGTCGTCCTCCCGGCCCCCGCCGAGGCCCCTGAGGCCGTCCCTGAGGCCCCCGCCGCCGTCCCCGCGCCCGTCGCGCCCGCCGCCGTCCCGGAAGCCCCCCACGAGGCTCCGGACGCCCCCGAGGGCGCGCCCGCGGCCGCGGGGGAGGGGGACGGGAAGTTCACCGTGCGGCTGGCGAACTTCGAGGGCCCCTTCGACCTGCTGCTCCAGCTGATCTCGAAGCACAAGCTGGACGTGACCGAGGTCGCGCTGTCGAAGGTCACGGACGAGTTCATGGCGCACATCCGCGCCATGGGGCCGGACTGGGACCTGGACCAGACCACGGAGTTCCTGGTGGTCGCCGCGACGCTGCTGGACCTCAAGGCGGCGCGATTGCTGCCCGCCGCGGAGGTCGAGGACGAGGAGGACCTGGCGCTGCTGGAGGCGCGGGACCTGCTGTTCGCGCGGCTGCTCCAGTACCGCGCGTACAAGCAGATCGCCGCGATCTTCGCGGACCGCCTGGAGGCGGAGGCGCTGTACTACCCCCGGACCGTGGGACTGGAGCCGCACCACGCGGAACTGCTCCCCGAGGTGGTGCTGAGCATCGGCCCGGAGCGCTTCGCGCAGCTCGCCGTCAAGGCGATGCAGCCCAAGCCGAAGCCGCAGGTGTACGTGGACCACATCCACGCGCCGCTGGTGAGCGTCCGGGAGCAGGCCGAGCACGTGATCGCCGTGCTGCGCGAACGCGGGGAGGCCAGTTTCCGCGAGCTGACCTTCGACGCGCCGGACACGCTGACGGTCGTCGCCCGCTTCCTGGCGCTGCTGGAGCTGTACCGCGAGAAGGCGGTCGCACTGGACCAGGAAGAGGCCCTGGGGGAACTCCAGGTCCGCTGGACGGGCGGCGAGAGCGCGCCGGAGCAGCCGCTCGTCACCGACGAATTCGACCAGGACCCCGCGGCGAGGAAGGACGGGAAGGATGACTGACGGATCCGCGGAGGGGACCGCCCCCGGGGAGCGCGCCGGGGAGCCGCCCGCCGCGCTGCTCACGACGGCCGACCTGGAGCTGCGCCCCGCGCTGGAGGCGGTCCTGATGGTCGTGGACGAGCCGGCGACCGAGGAGGCCCTGGCCAAGGTGCTGGACCGCCCGCGCCGCGAGGTCGCCGCCGCGCTGCGCGAGCTGGCCGGGGAGTACACCGCCCAGAACCGCGGCTTCGACCTGCGGCTCGTCGCCGGCGGCTGGCGTTTCTACACCCGGCCCGCCTTCGCGCCGGCCGTGGAGAAGTTCGTCCTGGACGGCCAGCAGGCCCGGCTGACGCAGGCCGCGCTGGAGACCCTGGCGGTCGTCGCCTACCGCCAGCCGGTGTCCCGTTCGCGGGTCTCGGCGGTGCGCGGCGTCAACTGCGACGGTGTGATGCGCACCCTGCTGCAGCGGGGTCTGGTCGAAGAGTGTGGGACGGAACCCGAGACAGGTGCGATCCTGTACAGGACGACGAACTACTTCCTGGAGCGAATGGGCCTGCGCGGCCTGGACGAGTTGCCCGAGCTCGCGCCCTTCCTCCCGGAGGCGGACGCCGTCGAGGCGGACTCCCTGGAGGGCGTCCCCTCATTCGACCCGGACTCGACGACGGAAACTTGATGCGAAGCAGTAGCGGCAGCGGCAGGAACAGCGGTGGCAACCGGAACGACCGGGGCGCCGGTGGTGGTACGCCCGGGTCGAGGTCCGGCGGTGAGCGCGACGACCAGCAGAAGCGCCCGCGCCGGCCCCGTCCCGAGGAGCGCCGCTACGACGTCGGCGGCGGTGCCCCCGGCGAGCCCGGGAAGGGCAGGGGCGGCGCCGGCCGGCCCGGCGGCGCCTCCGGCAAGCCGCGCAAGTCCGTCCCGGCGCGTCCGCGGGAGCTGGACGCGCAGATCGAGGAGCGCAACCGGGCGCGGCACGACAAGCCCAAGCTGAACCTGCCCAAGACCTTCCCCGGCGCCGAGCAGGAGGGCGAGCGGCTGCAGAAGGTGCTGGCCCGGGCGGGCATGGGTTCGCGCCGTGCGTGCGAGGAGCTGATCGAGCAGCGCCGGGTCGAGGTCAACGGCACGATCGTCACCGAGCAGGGCCTGCGCGTCGACCCGGACCGGGACGAGGTGCGCGTCGACGGGCTGACCGTGGCCACGCAGTCGTACCTGTTCTTCGCCCTGAACAAGCCGGCCGGCGTCGTCTCCACGATGGAGGACCCCGACGGCCGCCAGTGCCTCGGCGACTACGTCACCAACCGGGAGACCCGGCTCTTCCACGTCGGACGGCTGGACACCGAGACCGAGGGCATCATCCTGCTCACCAACCACGGCGAGTTGGCCCACCGCCTCACCCACCCCCGCTACGGCGTGCAGAAGACCTACCTCGCCGCGATCAACGGGGTGCTGCCGCGCGACATCGGCAAGCAGCTGAAGAGCGGCATCGAGCTGGAGGACGGCTGGGCGCGCGCCGACAACTTCCGGGTCGTCCAGCAGACCGGCAAGAACTACCTCGTCGAGGTGACCCTGCACGAGGGCCGCAAGCACATTGTGCGCCGCATGCTGGCCGAGGCCGGCTTCCCGGTGGACAAGCTGGTGCGCACCAGCTTCGGCCCGATCGCGCTCGGCGACCAGAAGTCCGGCTGGCTGCGGCGGCTGACCAACACCGAGGTCGGCATGCTCATGCGCGAGGTCGACCTCTGATCCCGGAGCCCGGCCGCGGGTGCGCGGGAGACCGGCAGATCTTCTGATCGACTTCTCATCCCATAAAGACTTTCCCGCAGGCCCCACCTGCGGGAAGGATGGGGCGATGACCATCCACGCCGAGCGGCTGCGCGAAGCCGGGCTCCCCGAACTCACCCCGGTACTCGCCCGGCAGGGGCACCGGCTGCTGTTCGCCACCGTCTCGGGGGCGCACCTGTACGGCTTCCCCTCCGACGACTCGGACGTGGACGTGCGCGGCGTCCACCTCCTGCCGCTGCCCGAACTCATAGGGCTGCGGGAGGGGGAGGAGACCCAGACCCGGATGTGGGAGCAGGACGGTCTCGAACTCGACCTGGTCACCCACGACCTGCTGAAGTTCGCGCGCCTGATGCTGCGCCGCAACGGCTATGTGCTGGAGCAGCTGCTGTCCCCGCTGGTGGTGCACACCAGCGGGGTCCACGCCCAGCTGGTCGACCTCGCGCCCGGCGTCGTCACGCACCGGCACGCGCACCACTACCGCGGCTTCGGCCGCACCCAGTGGGAGCTGTACGAGAAGACCGGCGAACTCAAGCCGCTGCTCTACACGTTCCGCGTCCTGCTGACCGGCATCCACCTCATGCGCACCGGCACCGTCGAGGCCCATCTGCCGACCCTGCTGGAGCTCCAGGCCGCACCGGGATACGTCCGCGACCTCATCCGGGACAAG
The DNA here is from genome assembly GCF_044751185.1 of Streptomyces sp. NPDC088733. Classification (NCBI taxonomy): domain Bacteria; kingdom Bacillati; phylum Actinomycetota; class Actinomycetes; order Kitasatosporales; family Streptomycetaceae; genus Streptomyces; species Streptomyces sp. NPDC088733. The sequence continues at coordinate 264,887 of NZ_JBIVLH010000011.1, read as the reverse complement.
GCGCACGCCGAGCACGGCCTGGCCATGGACCTCGACCCGCGCCGCGCGCGCGCCGACGTCGAGGCGCTCCAGGCGGCCCTGGACGAGGCCGAGCAGGCCTCCCGGCTGCCCGCGGAGCCGACCGCGTACGACGCGCTGCACGACCTGGTGGTCCGCACCCGGCTGGCGGCGGCGTGAGGCGGCCGGCCGCCGGCGCGATGGCCGGTCTCGCCATCGGCGACGCGCTCGGCTTCCCGACCGAGTTCAATGACGTCCCCTCGATCCTCGCCAAGTGCGGCCCGTGGCGTGCCATGGAGCTGCCCCGCCCGGCCTTCGTCACCGACGACACGCAGATGACGCTCGCCTTCGGGCGCGGCCTGCGCACCGCCGTGGACCGCGGCCCGCTCACACCGTCCCGGCTCGCGCGGCCGGTGCGGGAGGAGTACGTCGACTGGTACCACTCGCCCGACAACAACCGCGCCCCCGGCCGCACCTGCCTGATCGCCTGCGAGAAGCTGAACCACCCGGACCTGCGCTGGCAGGAGGCCAGCCAGACCGGCTCCAAGGGCTGCGGGGCCAACATGCGCGTCGCCCCCGCGGGCCTCGTCCCCGGGCTGAGGCCCGGCGACCGGGCCGGCGTCGCGCAGTTGCAGGCCGCGCTGACCCACGGACACCCCACGGCCCTGGCGGCGAGCGACCTGACCGCGTACGCCGTGCACGTCCTCGCGCAGGGCGCGGCGCCCGCCGAACTGCCCGCTCGCTTGCGGGCGTACGCGCACGAGAACCGCGGGACCTACCACGAGTGGTGGCTCGGCGACCTGTGGCGGTTCGCGCACGACCACAGCCCCGACGACTTCGTCCGCCGCGGCTGGGACGAGTGTCTGGGAGTCCTGGACCGCCTGGACGCGGCGCTCGCCGCGCCCGACCCGGAGGCGGACCCGTGCCTGGCCACCGGGGCGGGCTGGATCGCCGAGGAGGCGCTGGCGACCGGGCTGCTGTGCTTCCTGCTCTTCCCGGACGAGCCGCTGACGGCGGTGCGCCGGGCCGCGTGCACCTCCGGGGACTCCGACTCGATCGCCTGCCTCACGGGGGCGTTCGCGGGCGCCCACCTCGGCCTGGCGGCGTGGCCCGGGGAGTGGGTGGCGCGGATCGAGTACCGCGAGGAGCTACTGGCCCTCGGCGACCTCTGGGACGGCGGCTGACGCCCGGCGGACGCGCACGAGGAAGTCCTCGACGCGCGCGCGGTCGGGTTCGGCCGGGAGCGGGGAGCGCGCCGCGGCGGCCGCCGCCTCCTCGTGGAGCCGGTTCATCCAGGCCTCGGCCTCCGGCCAGGGGACCTCGCCGCGCTTGACGTCCAGCAGGCGGTCCCGCAAGTCACCGACGTCGACGCGCAGTTCACCGGTGCGCAGCAGGTCGCGCGCGGAGACCAGCAGGCGCAGCAGATGCATCACGTGCTTCCAGCGCGGAGCGCCGTGGTTGCGCAGATCCCCTTCGAGCTTCGCGCGCTGGCCCATGGCATAGCGGGTGAAGGTCTCGTGGACCTGCCGGGAGAGGAAGGCGCCGCGCAGCTCCAGCAGTTCCCGGCCGGTCGCGTCGGCGTGCTCGACGAGCGGGGAGTGCAGGCACTCCAGGATGTTGGGGTTGGCGCGCAGGGCCAGTTCGCAGAAGCGCTCCAGCTCCCAGGAGAACTGCTCCGGCGCGGGGCCGTCCACGTGCGTCGGGGGCTTGGCGAAGCGCCAGAACAGCGCGGTGGGCGCGACGAAGACCCCTCGGCGGTCGGTGTCGCTGCCGTCGGTGGCGAGGCCGAAGGCCCGCGAGCCCATGACGCAGGCGTAGACGGTGTGGTGGCGTACGAGGTCGTGGTCGCGCATGGGGCGCGATCGTACGCGTCAGGCGAGCCGGACCTCACCGGATTTCACGGTGACCGGCCGCGGGTCGAGCGGCCGGGGTGCGGGCCCGGCGGCCACCGACGCGTCGGCGACCTTGAACTTGCTGCCGTGGCAGGGGCAGTTGATCGTGCCGCCCGAGACGTCCTTCACCACGCAGCCCTGGTGCGTGCAGACGGCGGAGAACGCCCTGAACTCGCCGGCGGCCGGCTGCGTCACCACGATCCTCCGGTCGGCGAGGACCGTGCCGCCGCCGACCGGAACCGCGTCGGCCCGCACCAGGACCTCGCCCGCGCCCGCGCCCGCGGCCGGCGGCGACCCGGCGGCACCGGCCGGCGGGTTCTCGTCGCCGTACTTGGCGCACCCCGCGAGCGCCGCCAGGGACAGCAGCAGCGCACGCCGCCTCATGTCGTGATCCCGTTGGTGCGGAAGAACCACAGGGCGGAGGTCAGCCAGAGCACGGTCAGCACGGTGAAGACCAGCCCGCCGACGACGGGGAGCAGCCACCCCGGCAGCCGTTCGGCGCGCAGCAGCAGCATCTTGGCGCTGAAGGCGCCGAAGAAGAAGCAGCCCAGCAGCGAGTGCCACAGCACCCGGGGGCTGTAGGTCTGGTAGCCCAGCGCGTACAGGCAGTGCACCGCGACCGGCACCGACAGCAGGAAGGCGATCCGCCCCGACCAGCGGTGCAGCGCCCCGGTCCAGGACGGCGCGCGCAGCCCCGGCACCTTGCCGTACATCGCCAGTGCGGAGACCAGCTGGACGAGGGCGAAGGCGAAGGCCGAGGTGGCGAGCCACGACTTGACCGCGCCCGTGCCGGAGAAGCCCGCGAGGTTGAAGGCGGTGCCCGCGGGGTCGTGCAGCCTGCCGTACGCGCCCAGCCCGACCCCCACCGCGGCGGCGGTGAGGGCGGGCACGAGGTACACGGCGGCGGCGCGCAGACCGCCGCCGCGCGGCGGCGGCACCGGGAAGGACGTGGTGGCGGCGTTCGGGTCCACGCTCATGGGGCGCTCCTGCTCCTGCCTGCGGGACGAACACGTGGGGACGGACGGCACGTGGGGACGGTCGGACGGTCAGGGGATGGGCAGTGCGGTGAGCCGTTCGCCGTCGACGGTCACCGCGCCGGACCCGGTGTCGATCGGAGGCGCGGCGGACGGCTCGCCGTCGCGCGAGACGATCCCGACCTGCGCGCCCCCCTGGAGCACGATCCAGCCGCCGACGACCCTGGCGCCGCGCACCGAGGCCGTCGTCCGGTACAGGCCGGACGGCTTGACCGCCTTGCGCGCCTGGAAGGGCTGCCGCAGGCCGGTCAGTTCGACGTCGCCGCTGATGGTGGTGGAGCGCAGGGTGGCCTCCAGACGGGCGCCGTGGTCGCCGGTGAGCCGCAGGGTGCCGTCGTCCCGGACGTCGCCGCGCAGCCACGCCTCCTTGGTGCGGCCGTCGCAGACGTAGGCGATCGCCTTGCCCTTGCGCAGGGCGACGGCGACGCTCGCCGCGCCGTCGGCGGTGCGGCCGGCGTAGTCGGCGTCGGGCGGGGCGCCGCGGGTCGAGGGGGCCTGCGAGGGCGGCGCCGTCGGGGGCGACGACGGCGAGGGCGCGGAAGACGCCGAAGACGCCGAGGAGGGGGCGGGTGCCGAGGAGGCCACGTCCCCCGTGGTGGCGTTGAGCGACAGCATGATCAGCGCCAGGGCCAGCCCGGCGAGGAGCGTGTAGAGCGGTCCGGAACGCTGCATGTCCGCCTCCCCCGAGGCCGTGCGGCCCGGGCACCATGGAAGCGGACTCCCCGCCCCGCGTCCAGGGCGTATTCGGACATAACGGCGCCTACGACCACACCGCGAGCGCCACCGCCCGGCCGTCACCGTCCCGGCGCACCTCCAGCATCCCGGCCACCGCGCTGCGGTTGATGCGCCCGTACACGTGCGGGAAGCGGGTCTCCGGCGGGACGCCGGGCGGCGGCGCCGGTTCGGCCTCCTCCCACAGCACGCGGGCCTCCAGCGCCCGCTCGTCGATCAGCAGCACCATCAGCGGGCCCGGCGTGCGCCGGTAGAAGGCGTCGGCGACCGCGAGGGTCACGTCCTCGTCGGGCGAGCAGTGGACGAAGCCGTCCTCGGCGAGCGACGAGGGGGCGTACGGCCGGTCCGGGTCGCGCAGCCAGTCGTCCAGGGGAACGAGGTGGTAGATCATGCCCAAGTTGTACCGCGCCCGTCTCGCGGGACGGGCGTGTCCGCCGCGTCCGGGCCGCCGCGACTACGCTGACCAGGTACGTGCGGGGCGAGGACACAGGGAGCAGGGACGTGGCGGTACGAGCGGTCCGCGGAGCCGTGCAGTTGGAGCGGGACGACGCGGAGCACATGCACGGACAGGTGGCGGAACTGCTCACCGCGATCCTGGAACGCAACGCCATCGCGGTGGACGACCTGATCAGTGTCTGGTTCACGGCCACGCCCGATCTGCACAGCGACTTCCCGGCGGTCGCCGCGCGCAAGCTCGGCATCACCGACGTGCCGCTGATCTGCTCGCAGGAGCTCGACATCACCGGCGCGATGCCCCGGGTGGTCCGGATCCTCGCGCACGTCGAGAGCGGTCTCACCAAGGGCGAGATCTCCCATGTCTACCTCGGCGCCGCCGCCGCCCTGCGCAAGGACATCGCCCAGTGAGGACCGCCCTCGTCATCGGCACCGGCCTCATCGGCACCTCCGCCGCGCTCGCGCTGGCCGCGCGCGGCGTGGAGGTGCACCTGGAGGACCACGACCCGCGCGCCGCCCGTACCGCCGCCGCCCTCGGGGCGGGCACCGACGAGCCGCCCGCCGGCCCGGTCGACCTGGCGATCGTGGCCGTGCCGCCGGCCCATGTGGCCACGACCGTGGCCGAGGCGCAGCGCCGCCGCCTGGCCCGCGGCTACCTGGACGTCGCCAGCGTCAAGGCCGGGCCGCGCCGCGACCTGGAGGCCCTCGGCTGCGACCTGGCCTCGTACATCGGCACCCACCCGATGTCCGGGCGGGAGCGCTCCGGCCCGCTGGCCGCCACCGCGGACCTCTTCGAGGGCCGCCCCTGGGTGCTCACCCCGACCCCGCGGACCGACACCGAGGTCCTGAACCTGGCCCTGGAGCTGGTCGCGCTCTGCCGCGCCGTGCCGGTGGTCATGGACGCCGAGGCGCACGACCGCGCCGTCGCGCTCGTCTCGCACACCCCGCACCTGGTGTCCAACATGGTCGCCGCGCGTCTGCAGAACGCCGAGGACAGCGCGGTGCGGCTGTGCGGCCAGGGCATCCGCGACGTCACCCGCATCGCCGGCTCCGAGCCCGGCATGTGGATCGACATCCTCTCGGCCAACCCGGGGCCGGTCGCCGACGTCCTCGCCGAGATCGCCGCCGACCTGACCGACACCGTGGAGTCGCTGCGGGCGCTGCAGTCCGCCGACGACGCCAAGCGCCGGGCCGGCGCGGGCGGCATCGAGGACCTGCTGCGCCGCGGCAACGCGGGCCAGGCCAAGGTGCCCGGCAAGCACGGCTCCGCGCCCAAGGCCTACGAGGTCGTCGCCGTGCTCATCGGCGACCAGCCGGGCGAGCTGGCCCGTCTCTTCGCCGACGCCGGGCACGCGGGCGTCAACATCGAGGACGTCCGCATCGAGCACTCCACCGGCCAGCAGGCCGGCCTCGTCCAGCTCATGGTCGAGCCCGCTGCCGCGGCCCGGCTGTCCGCCGCCCTGCGCGAGAAGGGGTGGAATCTGCGGGCCTGAGCCCGGGCCCCGCGCGGGTTCCCCATGGCGGGGCGGCAAACGTGGTACGGAGCCGAATGGGTGGCCCGGTAACCTTGTGGGGATGGCGTTCGCCAGCAGCACAAGGCTCCGCGTACAAGGAAGGTCCCCCGACTGTGTCGAATCCGGTGATCGTCGCGATCGACGGCCCCTCGGGCACTGGCAAGTCCAGCACTTCGAAGGCGGTCGCGGCCCGGCTCGGGCTGAGCTACCTCGACACCGGTGCCCAGTACCGGGCGATGACCTGGTGGATGCTGAGCAACGGCGTGGACGTCGGCGACTCCGCCGCGGTGGCCACGGCCGCCGAGAAGCCGGTGATCATCTCCGGTACGGATCCGTCCGGGCCGACGATCACGGTGGACGGCGCGGACGCCTCGGGCCCGATCCGCACCCAGGAGGTCACCGGCGCGGTGAGCGCCGTGAGCGCGGTGCCGGAGGTGCGCACGCGGCTGGTGGAGCTCCAGCGCTCGGCGGCCTCGGGCGCAGCGGCCGGCATCGTCGTCGAGGGCCGGGACATCGGCACCACGGTGCTGCCGGACGCCACCCTCAAGGTCTTCCTCACCGCGTCGCCTGAGGCCCGCGCCGCCCGCCGCGGCGGCGAGCTGACGGCCGCCGGCAACGGCGCGGTGGACCTCGCGGCCACCCAGGCCGCCCTCGTCCGCCGGGACGCGGCCGACTCCGGCCGCAAGACCTCCCCGCTGGCGAAGGCGGAGGACGCCGTCGAGGTCGACACCAGCGACCTCACCCTCGACCAGGTGATCGACCGCATCGTCGCCCTGATCGGGGAGAAGCGGGACGCTTCGTGACCGGCGCGTCCAGGGTTCCGGGACCGAAGGGGGTGGCCGTAGGCCGCCGCCTCGGCATCGGGATCATCAACGGCCTGTGGCACCCCCGGGTGCTCGGCGCCTGGCAGGTGCCCGCCTCGGGCCCGGTGATCCTCGCGGTGAACCACGCGCACTACGTGGACGGCCCGGTGCTCATGGGGACCTCCCCGCGCCCGGTGCACTTCCTGATCAAGAAGGAGGCGTTCATCGGTCCGCTGGACCCGTTCCTGCGCGGAATCGGCCAGCTCCCGGTGGACCGGCACAGCACCGACCGCACCGCCGTGACAACCGCTCTGGGCGTGCTGGAGCGCGGCGGGGTGCTCGGCATCTTCCCGGAGGGCACCCGGGGCGAGGGCGACTTCGCGGAGCTGCGCGCGGGCCTGGCCTACTTCGCGGTGCGCTCCGGCGCGCCCATAGTGCCGGTCGCGGTGCTCGGCACGACCCGGCCGGGTCGGCTGATCCGCGGCCTGCCGCCGTTCCGCGGCAAGGTGGACATCGTCTTCGGCGAGCCCTTCGAGGCCGGGGACGGCAGCGGACGCCGCACCCGGACCGCGCTCGACGCGGCCACGGAGCGCATCCAGAAGCACCTGACCGCCCATCTGGACCACGCCCGGCGCAGCACGGGCCGCGTGTCGTAGCGCCGGCCTGATCCACACTGGGGCAGACGGCCCCTGCCGGGCCCCGCACATTTGACGATCGACGGAGAAGCTTTCATGGACATCGAGAACGAGTACGGCGAAGTCGGCGCGCTCGGCGACGCCGAGTACGCCGAGTTCATGGAACTCGCCGCCGAGGAGGGCTTCGACCTCGAGGACGTCGCCGGTGACCTGGCGGCGGCGGGCCACGGCCCGCTGCCGGTGCTCGCCGTCGTCGGCCGGCCGAATGTCGGCAAGTCGACCCTGGTGAACCGGATCATCGGCCGCCGCGAGGCGGTCGTCGAGGACCGGCCCGGCGTCACCCGCGACCGCGTCACCTACGAGGCCACCTGGAACGGGCGCCGTTTCAAGGTCGTCGACACCGGCGGCTGGGAGCAGGACGTGCTCGGCATCGACGCGTCCGTCGCGGCGCAGGCCGAGTTCGCGATCGAGGCCGCCGACGCGGTGGTCTTCGTCGTGGACTCCACGGTCGGCGCCACGGACACCGACGAGGCCGTCGTCAAGCTGCTGCGCCGGGCCGGCAAGCCGGTCGTGCTGTGCGCCAACAAGGTCGACGGCCCCTCCGGCGAGGCGGACGCGGCGCTGCTGTGGAACCTGGGCCTCGGCGAGCCGTTCGCGGTCTCCTCGCTGCACGGCCGCGGCACCGGCGACCTGCTGGACGCCATCCTGGAGGCGCTGCCCGAGGCCCCCATGCAGACCTTCGGCAACACGATCGGCGGCCCTCGCAGGGTCGCGCTGATCGGGCGCCCGAATGTCGGCAAGTCGTCCCTGCTCAACAAGGTGGCGGGCGAGGAGCGTGTCGTCGTCAACGAGATGGCCGGCACCACCCGCGACCCGGTCGACGAGATGATCGAGCTCGGCGGGAAGACCTGGAAGTTCGTGGACACCGCCGGTATCCGCCGCCGGGTCCACCTCCAGGAGGGCGCGGACTACTACGCCTCGCTGCGCACGGCCGCGGCCCTGGAGAAGGCCGAGGTCGCCGTCGTCCTCGTCGACGCGAGCGAGACGCTGGCCGAGCAGGACACCCGGATCATCTCGCTGGCCGTCGAGGCGGGCCGCGCCATCGTCATCGCCTACAACAAGTGGGACATGATGGACGAGGAGCGCCGCTACTACCTGGAGCGCGAGATCGAGAAGGATCTCGTCCAGGTGCAGTGGGCACCGCGGGTGAACGTCTCCGCCCTGACCGGACGGCACATGGAGAAGCTCGTCCCCGCCATCGAGACCGCCCTCGCCGGCTGGGAGACCCGGGTCCCCACCGGCCGCCTCAACGCCTTCCTGGGCGAGCTGGTCGCCGCCCACCCCCACCCGATCCGGGGCGGCAAGCAGCCGCGCATCCTCTTCGGCACCCAGGCCGGCACCAAGCCGCCGCGGTTCGTGCTCTTCGCCTCCGGCTTCCTGGAGGCGGGCTACCGCCGCTTCGTCGAGCGGCGGCTGCGCGAGGAGTACGGCTTCGAGGGGACGCCGATCCAGGTGTCGGTGCGGGTCCGCGAGAAGCGCGGCCGCAAGAAGTGACGCCCCGCCTCGGGGGCCTGTCTCACAGGCCCCCGAGGCGGTTGTTCGGCAGGCCGGGGGGCAGCGCCGCGGGCTCCGTCAGATGGGTGCGGTGCCGCCCCGCCCGGTAGGCGGCGGACGACGGCAGATGCCGCGGGCCGAAGCCGTTGAACTGCAGTTCCTCCTCACCCGTGCGGTCGCCGGGGAGGGTGCGGAACAACCTTCGGTACTCGGAGTAGAGCGCGTCGTAGATCGGCGTGCCCTCGCTCGTGGACGCCTCCTGCGCAGTGCGCATGGGGGGGATCGGGCTGCGGTACGGGGCTCGTGAGGAAGCGTCAAAGGTGTGCACGTCGTGCCAACGACCGGCAAATGTCGCGGGATGCGGTTCGTACGGATGAATTACGCATATGCACCCGCACAGGCCAAAGGCGCGTACGGACTTCCGTACGCGCCTTGACGGGGACCGGTCGGATCAGGTGCCGGAGAGGGGCATCGTCGCCGCGACGAGCACTCCGCGCCCGCACGCCCGTTCCAGTGCCTCGCGCAGCAGGTCCTCGCGGGGCTGCTGGCCGATGGTGCCGTGCGGGGCGGCGTAGACGTACACCTCGTTGGACTTGTTGACGGCCGCGCGCCAGCCCTCGCTCACCGCGAGCGGCTGATGCGCCTGCCACCACGCGCCGGCCGTGCCGGGCTGGAGGATGGCGTGCAGCTGGCCCATGGCGAGCAGCACGGACCATCCGGGCAGCGGGGCGGGAGGCGTGGTGAGGTCGCCGACCGGCACAAAGCCCTGCTCCATCAGAATCGGCAGGAAATCATCGCCGAAGCCGCCGGGGCCGCCGGGGCTGTTCTCGCCCGGCCGGGCGATCGGGCCGGTGGGCTCGATGACCAGGGCCGGGCAGACCTGGTCCTTGATCAGGATCAGGCCGCAGGTGATGCCGAGCACCGCCTGGCGCGGCGCGGCGCCGGCCGGACCGGGCGCCTGGCTGCCGGAGATGCTCTCCACGGCGCCTTGCAGTTGCTCCTCCGAGACCGGCACGACCTGTGAGGGGATGCACGTGGCGTGCGCGAAGGCGAGCACCGCGGTCTCCTCGCCGACGAAGAGCACGGTGCTGGTGCGCTCCGTCGAGGTGTCTCCCGGCGTGCGGCAGGAGGTGCAGTCATACGTGCCCGGCGCGCTGTCGCCGGCCAGCAGGCGAGCCGCCTCCTCATCGCCGATCTCGGCTCGTACCTCGTCGCTGACGTCGAGCATGGGCGGCACGAAAGCCTCCTTGGAATGTACGGCTACAGGCTCCTTTGCCGGGCCCTGCCCGGCACACAGTGACAACGGCCGATCTGTGGCGGGAGTCACGGGTTGGTTCGCTCGCACTGCTCTTGCTGCGTGCACAGGGTGAACGGCCGTGCGGAGCCGGTCACTCCTTGTCCAACGATGGCCCCTCCCGGGCCCGGTGTGCATGTGAAAGACGTCACAGGGCGCATATTCCCTGTGTTGACATGCGCTGATAAAGCCCGATCAATCGGGTGTCCTGAATGCGGCCTTACTCCAGGTAACCATCAACTGGCCTGCAGGAAAGGGGATTTGTTTGGCGACAGGGGGTTGCGCTGCCTAGATTTGCCCGCCGTGTGCAGAGAGCACCACCCGGGAGAGCTCGTACGGAGGGTGACGGCGGATCAGTGAACCGCCGTTCAGCGAGCGAGGGGGACGGGGCACCGCGTCCAATGCGCGGGGCCGTCGTCCGCCGGGGGCCGCACGGCATGTGCGGCGCCATGGGGGAACCCCGGGTCCGTGGAGAGGGATTCCATGGCCGTAAACGCCAAGTACCGACAGACCGCACTGCTCGCCGGCGCAGCCGCGCTGACCCCGCTGGCCCTGCTGGCCGCCGCGGGGCCTGCCAAGGCGGCCGACAGCGGGGTCTGGGACCGCATCGCACGGTGCGAGAGCGGCGGGAACTGGCACATCAACACCGGCAACGGGTACTACGGAGGACTTCAGTTCTCGGCCGGTACCTGGCGCGCCTACGGCGGCACCGCCTATGCGGCGACCGCGGCAGGAGCGAGCCGGGAGCAGCAGATAGCCGTCGCCACCAAGGTGCAGCGGTCGCAGGGCTGGGGAGCCTGGCCGACCTGCTCCGCACGTGCGGGGGCGTACGGCAGCGCGCCGGGCGGCGGTTCGGCCCCGGCGGCCCGCAAGGCGCCGAAGGCATCCAAGCCGGCCAAGCCGTCCAACGCGGCCAAGGCCCCCGCGGCGTCGGGGCACTCCGCCCCGCGGCACAGCGACCGCGGGCACCAGCGGGTCGAGGGGCACGGCAACTACCGTGTCCGGCCCGGTGACACGCTCAGCCGCATCGCGGCCGACCACGGCACCAACTGGAAGAAGCTGTACGCGGTCAACGCGTCCGTGATCGGCGCCGATCCGAACCTGATCCACCCCGGTCAGCGGCTCTCCGTCTGAGGCCGCGGAACCCGTCCGCACCGCGCCCGCCCGGTCGTGCTCCGACCGGGTGGGCGTCGTGCCCCCCGGGCGCGGCGGACGGCGGCCTCCACCGCGCGGTGCCTAGCGTGCCCCCATGTCCCCCACGTCCCCTCGCCGTCGCGCCGCCGTATTCGTCCTGCTCGCCCTGTGGCCCGCCCTGGTGGCCGGGCGGGCGGTCGCGGACCCGGTCGCGCACGCCCCGGTCTGGCAGGACGTGGCGCAGTGCGAGTCGGGCGGCCGCTGGGACGCCAACAGCGGCAACGGCTTCTACGGCGGCCTGCAGATCTACCAGCCCACCTGGGTCTCGTTCGGCGGACTGGACTTCGCCGACCGGGCCGACCTGGCCACCGCCGACGGGCAGATCACCGTGGCGGAGGCGATCCTGCGCAGCCAGGGCTGGCAGGCCTGGCCGACCTGCTCGCGCAAGCTGGGCCTGTACGGGCGGGCGCACGCCGTCCAGCCCGGCGACACCCTGCAGAGTGTCGCCGAGCGCTTCTCCGTCGCCGGCGGCGCCGCCGAGCTGATCCGGCTCAACGAGGCGACCGTCGCCCCCGAGCCACTGGCCCCGCTCGCCCCGGGGACGCTGATCCGCCTGCCGTAGCCGGGTGCCGGCCGACAAGTGCCTTTCCGGTACGCAAACATGGGGCGAACGATAGATCGCGCTGCGACGGCTGTCGGATTCGTCACGGCTCCGGGGGAAGGATGCGACGACCGGCAACCCGGCCCTCCCGTTCGCGGTCTTCCTGCCTGAGCGGACGGACGGTCCGCGGCAGCCGCGACGACGACGGGGACGCATGCGCATCTCATTCCTGATCCACAACGGGTACGGCATCGGCGGCACGATCCGCACGACCTTCAACCTGTCGGCCGCGCTCGCCGCCGGCGGGCACGACGTGGAGATCGTCTCGGTCTTCCGGCACCGGGAGGAGCCGGCGCTGCGGCTGGACCCCGGCGTGCGGCTGCGCCACCTGGTCGACCTGCGCAGGACGAGCGGGACGTACGACGGCGACCACCCGCTCGCCCAGTGGCCCGCCGTGGTCTTCCCGGCCGCGGACGCCCGCCACGGGCTCTACAGCGCGCTCACCGACGAGCGCATCGCCGCCCACCTCGCGGCGCTCGAGGCGGACGTCGTCATCGGCACCCGGCCCGGACTGAACGTCCATGTCGCACGGCAGGCACCGCGCCGCGCGGTGCGGGTCGCCCAGGAGCACCTGACCCTGGAGACCCACTCGGTACGGCTCCGGCTCGTGCTGCGCCGCCTCTACCCGCGCCTGGACGCCGTGATCACCACCACCGAGTCCGACGCGGACGCCTACCGGCGCAGACTCCGGCTCCCCGGGGTCGTGGTGCGGTCCGTCCCCAACAGCGTGCCCGACCCCGGGATCACCCCCGGCGCCCTGCAGGCGAAATTCGTCGTCGCGGCCGGCCGGCTCGCCGCGGTGAAGCGGTACGAGGACCTCATCCGGGCCTTCGACAAGGTCAGGGCGGAGCGCCCGGACTGGGGCCTGCGCCTGTACGGCACCGGTGACCGCCGCGCGTCGCTCGCCCGGCTCGTCGAGAAGCTGGAACTGGGCGGCACCGTCCGGTTGATGGGACCGGTGTCACCCATGGAGCCCGAGATGGCCAAGGCCTCGATCCTCGCCGTCTCCTCCACGCTGGAGTCCTTCGGCATGACGATCGTCGAGGCCATGCGGGTCGGCCTCCCCGTGGTCAGCACCGACTGCCCGCTCGGCCCCGGGGAGATCGTCGAGCACGGAGTGGACGGACTGCTGGTGCCGCCCCGCGACATCGACGCCATGGCCTCCGCGCTGCTGCGGCTGATCAACGACGAGGAGATGCGCAAGCGCATGGGCCGCGCCGCCCTGCTCAAGGGCGCCCGGTACGACCCGGGTCGGGTCGCCGAGGTGTACATCGGCCTCTTCCAGGAGCTGCTGGACCGCAGGACCGGCGCCGCGGGCCGGGTGCGCGGCGCCGGCCGGCACGCCGGAGCGCTGGCGCTCGGCGCGGCCTACGCGGCCAAGGACGCCGCCAAGCGCGCCGTCCGGCGGGTCAGGCCGCCGGCGAAGCGGGCGACGTAGCCGCCGGTCACCGCGCGTCCGACGGCGCCGTCCGCCGTGCCACGGCCGGGTGGTGGAGATCGAAGGCGGGGGACTCGGAGCGGATCCGCGGGAGCGCCGTGAAGTTGTGCCGAGGCGGCGGGCAGGAGGTCGCCCACTCCAGGGACCGCCCGAAGCCCCACGGGTCGTCCTCCTCGACCTTCGCGCCGTGCCGCGCGGTCCGCCAGACGTTGCAGAGGAACGGCAGCGTCGAGATGCCCAGCAGGAACGCGCCGATCGTCGAGACCGTGTTGAGCACGGTGAAGCCGTCCGCCGCCAGGTAGTCGGCGTACCGCCTCGGCATCCCCGCCACCCCCAGCCAGTGCTGGACCAGGAAGGTGGTGTGGAAGCCCACGAACAGCGTCCAGAAGTGGATCCGCCCCAGCCGCTCGTCGAGCATCTTCCCGGTGAACTTGGGCCACCAGAAGGAGAAGCCGGCGAACATCGCGAACACCACGGTCCCGAAGACCACGTAGTGGAAGTGGGCGACGACGAAGTACGAGTCGCTGACCTGGAAGTCCAGCGGAGGCGAGGCCAGGATCACCCCCGTCAGCCCGCCGAACAGGAAGCTCACGAGGAAGCCCACCGCCCACAGCATCGGCGTCTCGAAGGAGAGCGAGCCGCCGAGCATGGTGCCGATCCAGTTGAAGAACTTCACCCCGGTCGGCACCGCGATCAGGAAGGAGGTGAAGGAGAAGAACGGCAGCAGCACCGCGCCCGTGACGAACATGTGGTGCGCCCACACCACCATCGACAGCCCGGTGATGGCCATCGTGGCGCCGATCAGGGTGGTGTAGCCGAAGACCGGCTTGCGGGAGAAGACCGGCAGGATCTCGGTGATGATGCCGAAGAACGGCAGCGCGATGATGTAGACCTCCGGGTGGCCGAAGAACCAGAACAGGTGCTGCCACAGCAGCGCCCCGCCGTTCGCCGCGTCGAAGACCACCGACCCGAAGTGCCGGTCCGCCTCCAGGACGAGCAGCGAGGCCGCCAGCACGGGGAACGCCATCAGCACCAGGACCGAGGTGAAGAGCACGTTCCAGGTGAAGACCGGCATCCGGAACATCGTCATGCCCGGCGCCCGCATCCCGACGATGGTCGCCACGAAGTTGACGGCGCCCAGGATCGTCCCGAAGCCCGCCAGCGCCAGCCCCATGATCCACATGTCGGCGCCGATCCCGGGGGATCGGGTCAGGCTGTTCAGCGGCGCGTAGGCGAACCATCCGAACGACGCGCCGCCGTCCGGCGTGAGCAGGCCGGCCAGCACGATCAGACCGCCGAACAGGAACAGCCAGTACGACAGCATGTTCAGCCGGGGGAAGGCGACATCGGGGGAGCCGATCTGCAGCGGCATGATCTCGTTCGCGAAGCCCGCGAAGGTCGGGGTCGCGAAGAGCAGCAGCATGATCGTGCCGTGCATCGTGAACAACTGGTTGAACTGCTCGTTCGTCATCAGTTGCAGCCCCGGGCGGGCCAGTTCGGCACGCATCAGCAGCGCCATGGCGCCCGCCGCGAGGAAGAAGCAGAACGAGGTGATCAGGTAGAGGTGCCCGATCTTCTTGTGGTCGGTGGTGGTCAGCCAGTCCACCGCCACACGTCCCGGCCGCCGCGGTGTCCGCACCCGCTCGTCGGTGGCCGGCGCCGCGTACGTCCCCATCCGCGCGCTCCCTCGTGATCGGAGTTCCTGCCGGTGTGTGCACCGTAGCCCGGGGCGGGCGCGCGGACGGCGCGCCTCGCCCACCGCGCGCGGCACGGCCGCGGGGGCGCGCGGAGGCGTGCGGAGACGGGCGGGTGCGCGCGTCGGACCGATTCCGGACTGCTCCGCGCCCCATTGAGCACGGCGTCGAACGAAAGTACGATAAAGATGTCATGCTGTAGCGCAGCGAGGGGGGCACCCCGTGACGCACCCGGACTTCCACCGCGCGCTCGCCTGCGCGCTCGCGGCCGCCCGGCGCGGCTTCCCGGTCATCCCGCTGTCCCGCACCAAACTGCCGGCCGTGCGCTCGCCGCACCGCGGTGAGACCGGCGGCGGGATGTGCCGCGGCCAGTGCGGGCGGTTCGGCCACGGGGTGCACGACGCCTCCACCGACCCCGTGCGGATCGCCGAACTGTTCGCGGCTGCGCCCTGGGCCTCGGGGTACGGGATCGCCTGCGGCCGCCCGCCGCACTATCTGATCGGTCTCGACCTGGACCGCAAGGGCGGCGCCGACGGTCTCGCCGATCTGGTCGACCTTGCGGCGCGTCAGGGCTTCGCGGTGCCGTGGACGCGTACGGTGCTCACCCCGAGCGGGGGACGGCATCTGTGGCTCACCGGCCCGGCCGAGGTCGTCGTCCCGAACTCCGTCAGCCGGCTGGGCCGCGGGATCGATGTACGCGGCAGCGGCGGCTATCTGGTGGGCCCGGGCTCGGTCACCACCGCGGGCCGCTACCGCTGGGACCCGCCGACGGCGTCGATGCCGCCCGCCGCCGTGCCGCGGCGGCTGCTGCGGCTGCTCATGACGCCGTCACCGAAACCGTGGGCGGCGCGCGCGGGGGCCGCCAGGGCCGCCGAGGCCGGCAAGACACAGCGCGCGGGCGGCGGCACGGCGGGCCCGCTGATCCGCTTCGTTCTCGACTCGTTGGAGGGGGAGCGCAACGAGCGGCTGTTCTGGGCCGCCTGCCGGGCCTTCGAGAACGGCCACGGCGAGGACGTGGCCGCCGAGATGGTCGGCGCCGCCGTGCGTACCGGTCTGCCGGAGCGCGAGGCGGCCGCCACAGTGGGCTCGGCGCGCAGACATGTGCTGCGGGGGTCTGGCGGCCGGGGCGTCGCGGGAGCACGCTGACGGCATGACCTCAACCGTATCGAGTGCCGGACGGGTCGCCATCACCGAGGACGCCGCGGGGCTGCTGCGGCGCCTGGCGGAGGAGCACGGCCCGTTGATGTTCCATCAGTCCGGCGGCTGCTGCGACGGCAGTTCGCCGATGTGCTATCCGCAGGGGGAGTTGCTCACCGGGGACTCCGACGTGCACCTGGGCGATCTCGGCGTCCCGGGCATCGACCCGGTGCCGGTGTGGATGTCGCGGGATCAGTTCGCGTACTGGAGCCACACGCATCTGACGATCGATGTGGTTCCGGGACGCGGCAGCGGCTTCTCGCTGGAGGCGCCCACCGGCAACCGGTTTCTCATTCGGTCGCGGTTGCTGACCGACGAAGAGCTGGCGGCTCTGGGGATGTGATGTGAGGGAAGTGTGAGGGCTGTTTCCGGTAATTCCGGGACTCCTGGAGCCGGTTTTATCGGCCCCGGACGGCGTGAATTCGAGGGGTGACGGGAAAGCGGGATGCCGACAGTGTGAACGGTGCACGCCAAACGAGTCTCGGCATTCTGTGACAGAAGTGTGACGACGGCGCGTCGGCGTGTCTTCCGTCACGGCTCGTATGCGCCTACCGTGGCTCATATGGCTGACGACCCGGGCGGCACGCCCCACGCACCGCAACCCCAGGACCCGCCGGACGCCTATGTCGGCCTCGCGGCGGACGAGGCCGAGCGCCGGGCCACGGAGCGTGGCTGGACCACGGTCCGCTCCCTCCCGCCGGGCGCGATCATCACCATGGAGTACCGCGCCGGGCGGCTGAACCTCACCGTCGACGGCGGCCGGGTGACCCGATCCTGGGCCGGCTGACGCGCTCCGCGCCCCCGTACGGCGACGGCCTCGGCACCCCGAAGAGGGGGTGCCGAGGCCGTCGCCGTGAGGCCGGGGAGTGCCGGGTGCGCAGCGGCCCCCGGGTGGTCAGCCGGTGGTGCCGCGGCCGCGGCCCGCGCCGCTCTGCCCGAGCGGGCCCTGCCGGGTGGTGGAGCGTTCGGCGGGCGGCCTGCGGCTGCCCGCCGGGGTGACCGGGCTGCGCTCGTGGCGGGTGGCGTGCGGACGGACCGCGTGGTGCGCCACCCCCGGCGCCGCGTTCGGCGTGCGGCCGCTGACCACCAGGCTGTCCCGGTCCGCCTCGGAGTCCTCCGCGACCTGCGGGGCCGCCATGGCGGGGCTGACCGGCCGGATGGTGGCGGGCAGCACGGAGGTGCCCCGGCGGCGGGCCCAGGCGCTGGTGATCCACTGCTCGGAGGAGGCCATCAGGGGCTCGAACCAGGGCAGCGCCAGCAGGATCAGCAGGCCGGCGGCCCAGCCGAGCAGCACGTCGCTGACCCAGTGGGTGCCCAGGTAGATGGTGGTCATGCCGACGCCCAGGGCGAGCAGCGCCGCGATGACCGAGGTCACCCGGCGAACCCATGGGGTGGTGGCCAGATAGGCGAGAACGCCCCAGGTCACGACGGCATTGGCGGTGTGGCCCGAAGGAAATATATCGCCGCCGGCGAAGAGCTCGGCGGATCCCGCTGTGGTCGCGTAGTGGGGGCCGAGCCTGCCCAGCCCGTACTTCACCGATCCCACGGTCACGTTCAGCAGCAGGAGCGAGGTGCCCAGCACGAGCAGCGGGTGCAGGGTGCGCTGCCGCCAGGCGCGCCAGCCCAGCCAGACCGCCACGATCACGGCGGTGGGGCCGCGCTGGCCCAGGACGACGAAGTAGTCGAGGAAGGCGTGGACCTGCGGCCACTGCTTGTACGGCCGGAACATCATGACCTGCCAGTCCAAGGTCACGAGCTTGGACGTGGTCAGCACGGCTACGACGATGGCCACATACGCCACCAGCGTCGAACCGAACAGCAGTCCGCGTGTTCGGCTCATGCGCGGGAGCGCCTGGGCTGTCTCGGGCTCCGCCGGGCGGCGAAGCTTGTCATCGGTACGCACTCAATCGACGTTACAGCGTGTGATGGGTGAGTTCGGCCTGAAGGGGCCCTTCGTAATGACGATGTGATGTGGACTGCGTCTCAGTGCACCCATTGGAGGTACACCCGCGGGGTGCATTGAGCCAAATGCGCGAACTCCTGGATTTCACGTTTGGAAGATGCTCCGATCGATCACAGGAAATCCCGTGTTCGATTTTTCTCGACCGGTTTATCGGTGATGGCCGGAAGCTCTCCCCATGAGTTGCCGCGGCGTTTGCCTGCCGTTCATGATCACGGTTGGTCACCGGGCGGCTCCGGTCCGGCGGCCGGACATGTCCGGCAGGTCCGCCGTGCGCGCATCGGGCGTGACGGGGACCACGTCGGAACGGTGACGGGTGCCCCCCACCCGTCCACGGGACTCGCGTAGTGTGTCGATTTCACTCGCCCTCGTCGCTGGGTTCCCCCGGGACCGTTCCCCATCGTCCTGCCCGGCCGCACCGCGAGCGCACCGCTGGGAGGTACGTACATGACCGGGACGACCTCGCCCGGCATCCCCGGGTCGGCCGCCGTCCCCCTGCGGCACAGCCGACCGGTCAGCCGCTGGACCGTCCTCATCGTCCTCTGCGTCAGCCTGCTGCTCGTCGCACTCGACGCGACCGTGCTGCACGTCGCCGTCCCCGCCGTGAGCGAGGACCTGCGTCCCAGCGCGATAGCGCTGCTGTGGATCGTCGACGCCTATCCGCTCGTCGCCGCGTCCCTGCTGATCCTCTTCGGCACCCTCGGCGACCGTGTCGGCAGACGCCGCATCCTGCTGCTCGGGTACGCGATCTTCGCCGCCGCCTCCGCGGTGGCGGCGTTCGCCCCGACCCCCGAGATCCTGATCGGGGCCCGGGCGCTGCTCGGCGTCGGCGGCGCGATGATCATGCCGGCCACGCTGTCGATCCTGCGGCAGGTCTTCCCCGACCGCCGGGAGCGGGCGGTGGCCATCGGCGTGTGGAGCGCCGTCGCCGCCGTCGGCGCGGCGGTCGGGCCGGTCCTCGGCGGCTTCCTCGTCGAGAACTTCTGGTGGGGCTCGGTCTTCCTGATCAACATCCCCCTGATGGTGGTCATCCTCCCGGTCGCCCGCTGGCTGCTGCCGGAGTCCCGCGGTGATCAGGACGGCCCGTGGGACGTGGTCGGCGCGCTGATGGCGGCCCTCGGCGTGCTCGGCGCGATCCTCGGGGTGAAGCGGCTCGGCGGCGGGGCCGCGGTGTACGAGCCCTCCGTGCTGGTGCCGCTGCTCGGCGGCTGCCTGCTGCTGGTGCTCTTCGTACGGCGGCAGAACCGGCGCGAACACCCGCTGATCGACATAGGGATGTTCCGCCGCCCGGCCTTCGGCACCTCCGTGGGGTGCATCGTGCTGGCGCTGCTGGCCCTGGTCGGCCTGGAGCTCATCGCCGTCCAGTACCTCCAGCTCATCCTCGGCCTCAGCCCCCTGGCGACCGGGCTGCGGCTGCTGCCCCTGACGTTCGCCGCCATGGGCGCCGGACTGCTCGGCTCCCGGATGCTCACCCGCCTCGGCCCGCGGGCCATGGTCGCCGGAGGCTTCGTCCTCACCGCGATCGCCGTGCTCGGACTCACCCACATGGGCCAGTACGACCGGCCCTGGGTGCTGACCGGCTGCTTCGTGCTGCTCGGCTTCGGCCTGGAGACCACCTTGTTCGCGGCGTACGAGTCGATGCTGAGCGAGGCCCCGGCCGAGCACGCCGGCGGCGCCGCCGCGATCGGCGAGACCTCGTACCAACTCGGCGCGGGCCTCGGGATCGCCCTGCTCGGCAGCGTCATGAACGCCGCCTACGCGCCGGGCGTCGCCCGGACCCACGGCGTGCCCGCCGACGCGCGGGTTGCGGCCGGCAAGTCGCTCGGCGAGGCCTACAAGGTCTCCGACCGCCTCGGCGGGACGGCGGGCGCCTCCCTGCGCCACGCCGCCCGGCACGCCTTCGTGCACGGCCTGCACATCACCCTCGTCGTCAGCGCCGCGCTGCTCCTGCTGGGAGCGGTGGCCGCGCTGCGGCTGCCGCGCCGCATGGAGTGCGCCGCACGCCAGACGGCGTCCTCCGCACCCGGGCTCCCCGCGCAGCGCGACCACGTGATGACCGCGGTGGAGGCGTCCCGCTGAGCCGGGAGCGGGGTCTTTACCCGGACCCGCCGCACAAGTAGCTTCGGGCGTGGAGCACCGTGATCACCGGAGGGACGACGATGTCCGCTGGAAAGCCGCAGTTCGACCCGGGCGACCCGCTGGGTCTCGACGACCTGCTCGGCGACGAGGAGCGCGCCGTGCGGGACACCGTGCGCGCCTGGGCCGCCGACCGCGTACTGCCGCACGTGGCGCAGTGGTACGAGCGCGGCGAACTGCCGGTCATCCGCGAACTGGCGCGTGAACTCGGCTCGATCGGGGCGCTCGGGATGTCGCTGACCGGCTACGGCTGCGCCGGGGCGACCGCGGTCCAGTACGGGCTGGCCTGCCTGGAACTGGAGGCGGCCGATTCCGGCATCCGCTCGCTGGTCTCGGTCCAGGGATCGCTGGCGATGTACGCCATCCACCGCTACGGCTCCGAGGAGCAGAAGCAGCAGTGGCTGCCCCGCATGGCGGCGGGCGAGGTGATCGGCTGCTTCGGGCTCACCGAACCCGACCACGGCTCCGACCCGGCCGGCATGCGCACGTACGCCAAGCGCGACGGCTCCGACTGGATCCTCACCGGCCGCAAGATGTGGATCACCAACGGCTCCGTCGCCGGGGTCGCCGTCGTCTGGGCCCGCACCGACGAGGGCATCCGCGGCTTCGCCGTCCCCACCGACACCCCCGGCTTCTCGGCACCCGAGATCACCCACAAGTGGTCGCTGCGCGCCTCGGTCACCAGCGAACTGGTCATGGACGACGTCCGCCTGCCCGCCGACGCGGTGCTGCCGGAGGTCACCGGTCTGCGCGGGCCGCTCAGCTGCCTCAACCACGCCCGCTACGGCATCGTCTGGGGCGCGATGGGCGCCGCCCGCAGCAGCTTCGAGGCGGCGCTGGAGTACGCGCGGACGCGCGAGCAGTTCGGGCGGCCGATCGGCGGCTTCCAGCTCACCCAGGCCAAGCTCGCCGACATGGCGGTCGAACTCCACAAGGGCATCCTGCTCGCCCACCACCTCGGCCGCCGGATGGACGCGGGCACGCTGCGGCCCGAACAGGTCAGCTTCGGCAAGCTCAACAATGTCCGCGAGGCGATCGAGATCTGCCGCACGGCCCGCACGATCCTGGGCGCGAACGGGATCTCGCTGGAGTACCCCGTCATGCGGCACGCCACCAACCTGGAGTCCGTGCTCACCTACGAGGGCACGGTGGAGATGCACCAACTCGTCCTGGGCAAGGCCCTCACGGGCCTCGACGCCTTCCGCTGACGGGCCCGGGGGCGGGGACCCCGAGCGGCGGCCTCAGCTCTGGTTGAAGAAGCCGTCGCCGCCGCGCTTGCTGTCGGCGTTGACGACGAGGTAGTCGGGCGGGGTCAGCAGGAAGACCCGGTTGGCCACGCGCTCGATGGAACCGCGCAGACCGAAGGTGAGGCCGGCCGCGAAGTCCACGACGCGCTTGGCGTCGCCGGAGTCCATGGCCGTGAGGTTGACGATGACCGGGACGCCGTCCCGGAAGAGCTCGCCGATGCCGCGGGCGTCCCGGAAGCCGTCCGGGGTGACCGTGGCGATGCGGCGCCCCTGCTCGTGCGCCGACTCGGAGGCCACGCGCACACGGGGGTCGGTGACCCAGGAGTCGCTCGGGGCCGGCTCGGCGCCCTCGCCGTAGTCGGCGTACTCCTCGTCGTAGTACTCCTCGCCGCCGTTGTCGTCGACGAGGCCCAGCCAGGCGCTCGCGCGTCGTACCGAACCCATGGACGCCTCCTCTCTCACACACGGTCAGTTTGCCGTCCGCGTCCCTATCGTCGTCCATGATGCGGAGGATGCGCCAAGTGGATACCCGGCAGGGAGGGGATTCGTGACATACCTGGTGCATTAATCTGCCCGGAAGTACCCGGTTGACGCAGGCGATACGGGCATCTGACGGATCATCGGAAAGTTTCCCGCCCGGGAGGGTGACGCCGCGCGGCCGGATAGCCGAATCGGCTGACGTATAACATGACCAGCGGATGAGGTGGTCCATCGCGGCACGAGACGTGTGGGGGAAGCGATGTTCGGAATCGTCAGGCCGTGCCGGCACCGGCTTTCGGAGACTCTGCGCACCTCCTGGACGGCCCATCTGTGCGGGCTCTGCCTCGCGCTGCGGGACGACCACGGGCAACTGGCCCGCGCCGCCACCAATTACGACGGCCTGATCATCTCGGTGCTGGTCGAGGCGCAGACCGGACTCGGCACGGGTGCGGATGGCGTTGCGGGCGGCGCACGGCGGGCGGCTGTGTCGGCTGTGTCCCGCAGGACCGCCGGGCCGTGCCCGCTGCGGGCCATGCGGACCGCTCCGGTCGCCAAGGGCGAGGGCGCACGGCTGGCCGCGGCGGTCTCCCTGGTACTGGCCTCGGCCAAGATGCGCGACCACGTGGCCGACGGCGACGGACTGCTGGCGCGCCGCCCGATGGCAGCGGCCGCGCGCACGATGGCCCGGCGCTGGGACCGCGCGGGCGCCGCGACCGGAGCGGCGCTCGGCTTCGACACCGCGGTGCTGGTGGACGCCGTCGACCGGCAGACCGCCATCGAGGCGGCCGTGGGCCCCGGCACCCCGCTGCTCACCGTCACCGAGCCCACCGAGACCGCGACGGCCGCGGCCTTCGGCCACACCGCGGTGCTGGCCGGACGGCCGCACAACCGCGCACCGCTGGAGGAGGCGGGCCGCCTCTTCGGCCGGCTGGCGCACCTGCTGGACGCGGTCGAGGACCTGGACGCGGACGCCGCCGCCGGTGCGTGGAACCCGCTGGCGGCCACCGGGACCGGCCCGGACGAGGCCCGGCGGCTGTGCGACGACGCCGTGCGCGGCGTCCGACTGGCGCTGCGGGACGTGGAGTTCAACGACGGCCGGCTCGCCCATGAGCTGCTGGCGCACGAACTGCGCCGCTCGGTGGAGCGTGCGTTCGGCGCGGTGTGCGTGCATCAGGCCGCGGGGCGGCCTCCGTCGTCGCCGTCGTCGTCGCCGTGGCTCGCCCCGGAACCTCCGCAGCGGCCGGGCCCCGGACGGGGGTTGCTCGCGGGGTGTGCGATGTGGTCGGTGCTGTGCTGCACCTGCCAGATCTGCTGCCGCGACCATTACGAGGACCCCTGGTCGGGGAAGCGGCGCGAGGGGTGGTGCTCCAACTGCGACTGCGATTGTTCCGGGTGCGGGGACTGTTGCGATTGCGGCGACTGCTGTGATGGGTGCGATTGTTGTGGGTGCGACTGCTGAGGCCTGACGGCGTGGACCGGGTTTTTTCCCCGCCCTCCCTCCCGTGTGCCTCAGGAAGTCCGGGCGTCCCGACGCACGTTGTGTGGGGGCCGGGTGCGGGGCCTCCGGGGCTGCCATTCTGGACAGCACATTTAGGTGCCTCAGGCGCTTGCCGTTGGGTGCCCCGGGTTGTGCACCCAAATATGCTCCAGTGTCCAGAACGCCACCCCTACGACCCCGCCCCCTCCGTTTCGTCATGCGCCTGATCCCCGGTGGGTGGGTATGGACGGCACCGTGCTCGGGTTGGTGGGGCGGCTGAAAGGTGCCCTTGTGCGATTGTGCACGGCTCTTGAATACTCCTTTGTGCGCAGCGGCTTGACAGGGGCACGCCACCCCCCACGGTGGTGGAGTCCTCGCTGCGCCTCACCGGCTCGCGCTACGCGGGTCAACTTCCGTTCCCCCACAGGAGGACAAGCGTGAGGATCAAGCGCACGACGCACACCCCCGCCCCCAGACGCGTACGGCTGATCGCCATCGCGTCCGGTCTGCTCGCGGCCACCGCGCTCACCCTGCCCGCCGCGCAGGCCGCACCGTCCCCCAAGGCCTCTCCGGAGGCTGCCACGGCGCTCGCCGCGTCGCTGGGCACCGGCTCCACGGCCGGTTCGTACTACGACGCCCAGGCCAAGGCCATGGTCGTCAACGTCACCACCACCAAGGCCGCGCAGGCCGTCAGTGCCGCCGGTGCCGTGCCCAAGCTCGTCGCGCACAGCACCGCGCAGCTGAACCAGGCCGGTGCCGCCGCCCTGGCCGCGGATGTCGCGGGCACCTCGTGGGTCATCGACCCCAAGAGCAACCGCCTGGAGATCACCGCCGACAGCACGGTCACCGGGGCCGAACTGTCCAAGGTGCAGCAGGCCACCGCCCCCTACGGCGCGGCCGTCACCTTCCGGCGCACGGCGGGCACCTTCAAGCGGCTGATCGCCGGCGGCGACGCCATCTACGGCGGGGGCTACCGCTGCTCGCTCGGCTTCAACGTCCGCAGCGGCAGCACGAACTACTTCCTGACCGCCGGTCACTGCGGCGAGGTCGCCTCGACCTGGTACTCCAACTCCAGCCAGTCGACGGTGCTCGGCAGCAACGTCAGCTACAGCTTCCCGACCAACGACTACGCGCTGGTCCGGTACACCAACACCTCGGTGGCCAAGGGCGGCACGGCCGGCAACACCGACATCACCAGCGCCGGCAACGCCTTCGTGGGCCAGGCCGTCCTGCGTGACGGTTCCACCACCGGCATCCACAGCGGTACGGTCACCGGCCTCAACGCCACCGTCAACTACGGCAACGGCGACGTGGTCTACCAGATGATCCGCACCAACGTCTGCGCCGAGGGCGGCGACTCCGGCGGTGCCATGTACACCTCCGGCGGGGTCGCGCTCGGTCTGACCTCGGGCGGCAGCGGCAACTGCTCCACCGGCGGCACCACGTTCTTCCAGCCGGTCACCGAGGCCCTGAGCGCCTACGGCGTCAGCGTCTTCTGACCCTTCCACCTCGATGTGCCCGGCGGCTCCGGCCGCCGGGCACATCGGCATACGGCCCTCTTGTCCGCAAGCCGTACGGTCGCAATACTCCGCGAGGCACCGCATAACCTCGTAGGGGGGCACAAATGAGGAACAAGGGGCGCAGGGACACCACTTCGCACAGCGGCACCGCCAGAGGGGCGGGGTACCTCGCCGTGCTGCTCGGACTGCTCGCGGCCACCGTGTCCGCCCTGCCCGCCGCGCAGGCGGCTCCCTCGCCCGCGCAGCTGACCGCGGTGGTCCGCGCGGCGGAGTCCGCCGACGTCCCCGGCAGCGCATGGTCCGTCGACGCCGACGGCACGCTGGTCGTGGTCACCGACGCGACGGTCTCCCGCGCCGGGCTCGACGCGCTGCGCCGCGCGGCGGGACCGTACGACGGCGCCGTCCGCTTCGAACGCGCCCCCGGCGTCCTCCGCCGCTTCGCCTCCGGTGGCACCGCGGCCTACGGCGGCGGCTTCCGCTGCTCGGTCGGCTTCAACGTCCGCTCCGGGGGCGTCCGCTACTTCCTGACGGCCGGTCACTGCGGGGCGGCCGCGGACCGCTGGTACGCCGACGCCGCCCAGACGCGCCCGCTCGGGACCACCGTCGCCCATCGCTACCCGGTCGACGACTACGCGCTCGTGCGCTACGACACGGCGAAAGGCCACCCCGGCTCGGTCGGCCGGCAGGACATCAGGAAGGCCGCCGCCGCGTACGTCGGCGAGGCCGTCAAGCGCGCCGGCTCCACCACCGGCGTGCACAGCGGCACCGTCACCGGGCTCGGCTTCACCGTCAACTACGGGGGCGGCGACATCGTCCGCGGCCTCATCCGCACCGACATATGCGCCGAGCCCGGCGACTCCGGCGGCCCGTTGTACGACGGCACGAAGGCGCTGGGCCTGACCTCGGGCGGCAGCGGCGACTGCGCGAGCGGTGGCACGACCTTCTACCAGCCGCTGCCCGAGGTGCTGAAGGCGTACCGGGTCGCTCTCTACTGACCGGCGAAGCGCACCCGACCTCCCGTCGTCCCCGGCGCCGCGAACGCCAGGAGGCGCTCGCCCTCCGCGGCGAGCGCGTCGCGCGCCGCGGACGGCAGGGGCGCGTACGGCAGGAGATGGAGCACGGCCGTGCCGCGCGACGACTCGATCCGCCACAGCCCGCCGACGAAGCCGTCGTGGAGGAAGAAGCCCCGGTTGCTGCCGCTGCCGGGAAGGGCGGGGACGGGGGAGGAGGGGCCGGGCGGCACGATCCGCGAGCGGTCGGCGTGCGACAGCACGATGTTGTCGTACTGCGGCAGGAAGCGGGGCGGGGCCGGCGTCCCGGGATCGGGGAAGGGCGCGCCGGGGACGTCGTACAACTCGGCGCCGTGCTCGTCGCGGTAGACCCGCAGCCGGGGGCGGAGCCGGTCGACGACCGCGCGCACCCCGGTGAGCCCGGACCACACGGCGACGTCCCTGACCGCCGCGGGGCCGAACGCGGCGAGGTAGCGCAGCACCGTCCGCTCCGGTCCGCGGTCCCCGGCGGCCTCGAAGGTCCGGCCGAGCCACTGCTCGGCCGGGGTCTGCAGCGCGGCGCCCGGCGTCCGCCACAGTCCGCGCGGCGGCGGCTGGACCGTGGGCACGCAGGCGGTCACCGCCAGGCTCAGCGGGAGCCGTTCGCGCTCCGGCCACCGCTCGCGCAGGCCGTCGCCGAGCCGGCTCGCGGACAGCGGGCCGGCGGCCAGGAGCACGCGGCCCGCCTCGGCGACCTCCGCGAGATCCAGCCCGTCGAGCTGCCGCCGGAACTGCCCGAGCAGCCGCCGTTCCAGGACGTCCTGGACGACCGGGCGCAGCACCATGCAGTCCTGCGCGGCCACCAGGTGAACGGTCCAGCGCAGCAGGGACATCCGGACCGCGCGGCGGTCCGTCAGCATCCCGGACAGCTCGCCCGGCTCGAAGTCCGCGATCCGCGACCACAGCGCCACGTACGGGTCCTGCGGCTCCTGCGCCTGAAGCCCCACCAGGTGCCCGAGCACGTGTTCCGCGCTCACGTCCGCCCGCCGCAGCAGGAACTGGCGGGCCAGCAACGAGCGGTTGAGGGTGCGGCGGTCCAGGGCGGTGCCCTCGGGCACGGTCTCCGTCTCCATGGCGGCACCGTAACCACGATTGCGGTCAGGAGCTGTCCGCGATGGCTGCCAGACTGGGCACGTGCTGGAAACCTCCGCCCGCCTGCTGCGGCTGCTCTCCCTGCTCCAGTCGCGGCGCGACTGGACCGGCCCCGAGCTGGCCGGACGTCTCGAGGTCACCGCCCGGACCGTGCGCCGTGACGTGGAACGGCTGCGCGCGCTCGGCTACCCCGTGCACGCCTCGCCCGGCACCACCGGCGGCTACCGCCTGGGGGCGGGCGCCGCCCTGCCGCCGCTGCTGCTCGACGACGAGGAGGCGATCGCCGTCGCCCTGTGCCTGCGCACGGGCGCGGGCGGCAGCGTCGAGGGCATCGAGGAGACGTCCCTGCGGGCCCTGGCCAAACTGGAGCAGGTGCTTCCGTCCCGGCTCCGGCACCGGGTCCAGGCCATGGGGGCGGTCGCCGTCTCCCGTCCCCCCGCGGCGGCCGATGCCGTGGCCCCGGACGTCCTGGCGCTGATCGGCGCGGCCTGCCGCGACCGCGAACGCCTGCGGTTCGACTACCTCACGCACGACGGGACGGCCGGCCGCCGCACCGCCGAGCCGCACAGCCTCGTCCACCACGGCCGCCGCTGGTACCTGCTGGCGTGGGACACCGACCGCCAGGACTGGCGGACCTTCCGCGTCGACCGCATGGAGCCCAAGTCCCCCACCGGGCCGCGTTTCGCCCCCCGCCGGCCGCCCACGGACGCCGCCGCCTACGTCGCCCGCGGCGTCACCTCCCGCGCCTACCGGCACCAGGCGGTCGTGACGCTGCACGCCTCCGCCGAGTCCCTCGCCGACCGGGCCTCCTGGGGCTTCGCCACCATCGAGGCCGCCGGCCCCGACCGCTGCATCGTGCGCACCGGCGCGGAGTCCCTGGACGTCCTCGCCCTCTACATCGGCACGCTCGGCGTCGACTTCGAGGTCCACGAACCCCCCGAACTGGCCGCGCACCTGCGCGACGTCGCCGCCCGCCTGGCCCGCGGCGCGGGCGGCGACGCATAGCTCAGGACGTGGCAAGGCCCAGGTGCCGCAGCACGGAGCCGGCGGCGCGGGCGGCGGCGGCGCGGGACTCGTCGGTGGGGTCGAGGGTCTCGAAGCCGTGGCGGCCGTGCGGCACGTCGACCACCTCGACGCGGGCGCCGAACCCCTCGGCGGCGGAGAGGAAGTCCGCGACCGTGGCGGCGATGTCCGGCGCCTCCCGCCCCACGCGGGTCAGCACCACCGGAAGGGAACCGGCCGTGCGCAGCGCGGCCGCGGGGCGGAAACGGGCCTCCACCATGCCCCAGTTCGGCAGGGGCGCGAGCACGGGGTAGGTCGCCGCGACGCACCGCAGCCAGGCGGGCGGCGCGGCCAGCCAGTCCGCCGCGAGCAGCCCGCCGCCCGAGAAGAACCACAGGGCCACGCGGTCGCCGTCGACGCGGGGATCGCCGCGGACGAGCTCCACCGCCTCGGCGATGTCGTCCGCTGCGCGCGCGAAGTCGGCCATGCCGTGCAGCCGGTGGTCCACGACCGCGCCGACCGCGCCCAGCCCGGCGAGGTACCGGCCGTAGCCGGTGAAGCAGGACCAGTCGCGCGGTGTCGGCCGCACGCCCGCGGGGACCGGACCGCCGTGCACGAGGACCACCGCGGGCCGGGGACCGTCGGCGTCGGGCAGGTGCAGATCGACCCGCCCGTGCCGCTCCCGCGGCCGTTCCGGCAGGTCCATCAGGAAGGGCCGCAGGTGGGGCGGGAGTTCGGCCTCCGCCCCCCGGAGCCGGTACCCCTCGCCCGCGGCGGCCCGCAGGAGCACGCCGGCCAGTTCGGCGGGGGCGGACAGCATCGGCCAGTGCCCGGTGGCGAGTTCGAAGAAGGTCACCCGCGGGTCGACGAGCGCCCGCAGCCGCGGGTCGCCGAAGCCGGCCAGGGCCTCGACCCGGGCGATGGTCGACCCGTTGGCGGTGCACAGCACGCCGGTGGACGGCACCCCGGCCCCCGCCCCGGAGAGCCGGAGCGGCTGGGTCAACGTCCCCGCGGGCTGCGGCGCGGCGAGCCGGGCCAGCCGGGCCAGCGCCTCCTCCGCCACACCGTCGAGGCTGCCCCAGCGCTGCCACCGGTCCCGGCCGGGCGGGGCGACGAGCCCGCCGTCCCCGGGCCGTCCGGCGGTGTGCCGCAGCTGTTCGCCGACCGCGGGATCGGGCACGAGCGCCAGCGCCGGGTCGCCGTCCCGGGGGATCCCCGCGTCGAGGTGGACCACGCGGGCGACCCGCTCCGGGCGGCGGTCGGCGGCCCCGGCCACCGGATGGATGCCGTAGCCGTGGCCGACGAGCACCACCTCCGCCGCGTCGCCGGCGGCGTCGACGGCCCGCAGCACGTCCCCGACATGCGTCTCCAGGTCCGTGCCCGGTCCCGCGACGGCGCCGCCCCCGCCCATGCCGGTGAGCGTCACGGGACAGGCCCGCGCGCCCGACTCCCGCAACTGCGCCGCCACGTCGTGCCAGATCCAGCCGCCCGTGTGGGCCTCGGACACCAGGATGAACACCGTCATGAACGCCTCCCGTACACGTGGTTCGCCGGACCCGGCGCCGTACCGGGTCCGCGCGCTCGCCGGTACCGTAGGAACTCCCCCTGAGGGAGGTTCAAGCCGTGCCGCCTGACGGCCTGTGGAGCATCGGGGAACTGGCCGCGCACGCCGGCGTCACCGTGAAGACCGTCCGCTTCTACTCCGACCGCGGCCTGCTGCCCGAGGCGGGCCGCAGCGCCGGGGGACACCGCCGGTACGGCCCCGGCGCGCTCGACCGGCTCCGGCTGATCCGCTCCCTGCGCAGCCTCGACCTGCCGGTCCCGGACGTGGGCCGGCTGCTGGACCGGGAGGACGCCCTGGCGGACGCGCTGGAGGACGCCGTCGCCGGGCGGCTGCGCGAGCTCGGCACCCAACTGTCGGCGCTGCGCTGGCGGGAGGCCGCCCTGCACGCGCTCCGCGACTGCACCGCCGCGGAGCGCGCCGACCGGCTGCGGCTGGTCGGCGCGCTGTCCACCCCGCCCAGCACCGCCCCGATGAGGCGCTTCTGGCGGCGCTGGCTGCCGCCGCGGCTGCCGGCCGGACTGGTCGGCCGGATCCTGGAGTTGTCGGTGCCCGAGCCTCCCGGCGACCCGACGCCGGACCAGGTGCTCGCCTTCGCCCGGCTGCACGCCTTCACCACGGGCGCCTGCCCCGACGACGGGCGCCTGCGGCCCGCGGACCACTGGTCCGGCGCCGGCGGCCGCCCCGCCGCGCTCTACGAAGGACTCGGGGAGGCGTACGACCTGGCCGCCGGAGAACTGCTGGCCGGACGGGAACCGCGCGAGGGCGACGCGCTGGACTGCTTCGTGTCCGCCTATGCCCTGGCGTACCGCACCCGGGACACGCCCGCCTTCCGGAGCCTGCTCGCCGGACTGCTCGCCGCGGAGCCCCGCGCCGACCTGTACTGGCAGCTCGCCGCGCAGCTGTGGGGCCCGGCGCGGCCCACCCCGGGCGCCGCCGACGACTGGCTGCGCACGGCCCTGTCGGGCCCGGACGCGGCCTGAAGCCTGCCCTTCCCCGGCGACCGCTGGGGAACGGCCGCGGCCAGGGTCTCGGCGGCGGCCGATCCCGATGCCCGCTTGGCCGTGCCCGCGCCCGTCAGGACAGCGAGGCGTCCGGTCGGGCCGACCGGGTTTGTGACGCGCTCGGTCAGGGGGGGTGACGAAGGGACGGCGCCCTCGGCGACGAGCTCACGGCGCCCTTGGCGTCGTGGCGCCGGCAGTCCCGCGCACCGGGCATCCTCAGCTCCCGCCGGAACACGCGGGTGCAGGTCGGCGGGCCGTGGTGGCGGGGGGACGGCCACACCGCGAGCATGCCCACGGACCTGGGAGGTGCCCCGGGGCGCGGCACTCCCCCCGCATTCGGCCAGGGGCCCCACGCCGCGTTGCGCATCGTCCGGGAAGACGGCTCCCCGCCGTGCGGGGCACCCCCCGGCGGCAGCCGCCGGTACCCGCCCGTCGGATCGGGGCATCCTCGCCCGTATCCGGTGGATTGACCGCGAGGTACCGTGGAAGTACGCGATCCCGGACGGCAGGGGGCCGTGATGGTCGTCGAGTTGATAGCCGCGGTGCTCTCGGCCGGAGCTCTGTACTTCGTGGCCGGGGCCCGCGTCGTGCAGCAATTCGAGCGGGGTGTGGTGTTCCGCCTCGGCCGGGTCAGGGGCGGGATCCGGGGGCCGGGGTTCACGATGGTCGTCCCGGTCGTCGACCGGATGCGGAAGGTGAACCTGCAGATCGTGACGATGCCGGTGCCCGCCCAGGAGGGCATCACCCGCGACAACGTCACCGTCCGGGTCGACGCGGTGGTCTACTTCAAGGTCGTCAACGCCGCCGACGCGATCATCAACGTCGAGGACTACCGCTTCGCGGTCTCGCAGATGGCCCAGACCTCGCTGCGCTCGATCATCGGCAAGAGCGATCTGGACGACCTGCTGTCCAACCGGGAGAAGCTCAACCAGGGCCTGGAGCTGATGATCGACAGCCCCGCCATCGGCTGGGGCGTGCAGATCGACCGCGTCGAGATCAAGGACGTGTCGCTGCCGGAGACGATGAAGCGCTCGATGGCCCGCCAGGCCGAGTCCGAGCGGGAGCGCCGGGCCCGGATCATCAACGCGGACGCGGAGTTCCAGGCGTCCAAGAAGCTGGCGCAGGCCGCGCACGTGATGGGCGAGGAACCGGCCGCGCTGCAGTTGCGGCTGCTGCAGACGGTCGTCGCGGTGGCCGCCGAGAAGAACTCCACGCTCGTCCTGCCGTTCCCGGTGGAACTGCTGCGCTTCCTGGAACGCGCCCAGCCGGGCCCGGGCACTGCTGCCCCCGCCGGCCCGGCCGCGGCGCCGGAGGAATCCGCGGTGCCGCCCGCCGCCGAACCGGTCCAGGGCGGTGCCCCCGGCGAGCTGCCGGAGCCGCTGCTGGACAGCATCCGGGCGCCGCGGCCGTCCGACGCCGTCTGACGCCGGGGCCTCAGGCCGGGCCGTCCGCCGTTCCCGCGTCGGGCTGCCACAGGTACGGCACGGTCGTCGTGACCGCCACCAGCCCCAGCCGCCGCAGGACCGGAGCGCTGTCCGCCGAGGCGTCGACCTGCACGAAGCGATGGCCCGCGGCCACCGCCAGCCGGGCCCGGTGCGCCACCGTCGCCCGGTAGACACCGCGCCCGCGCCACTGCGGCAGCGTCGAGCCGCCCCACAGCGACACGAAGTCCGTGCCCTGGTGGAAGCGGGCCCAGCCCGCGCAGACCACGGTGTCCCCGCTCTCGGCGACGACCACCACGCACGGGTCCCCCGGCCCGGCCACCTCGCTCTCCAGCATGTCCGGCAGCCAGTCGTGGCCGACTCCCCAGATCTCCTCCTCCATGGCGCGGATGCGTTCGAAGTCCGCGCGTGAGGTGACCTCGCGCAGCGTCACGCCCTCCGGCAGCCGCGGCTCGCCGGCCAGTGGCGCGGCCTCGCCGACCAGCACCGTCTCCGGCTCGTCGGGCGTGAAGCCGGCCGCCGTCAGGCGCTCCGGCAGCCCCGGCGGCAGGTCGTGCGCGAAGTACTTCCACTCCACCGCCGTGCCGAGTCCGGCGAAGTGGTCCCGCTCCCCGGCGATCAGGGCGTCCAGCTCCGGCCCGTCCAGCCCGCCGAGGTCGCGGTAGTCGAGGAAGCCCGCCTCGCCGTGGCGGTAGATCTTGCGCAGCAGGGGGCCGACCCGCTCCACCGACGCGTGCCGGGAGAAGCCGTCGGGGACGCGGGCACGCAGCTGTGCGTCGTACGCGGCGCGGTACTCCAGCGCCGTCGCGGAAAGTCCGGGAGTGCTCATCGGGCGGAGTCCACCACATGCCCCGGGCGGGGTCGACCGAATTTCCCGTGCTGAACGCGACGCGCCCCCGCTCCGTATGACAGGCCGCACGGCGCCGCCGTCCCCGCTGTCGACAACCGGACCCCGCATCCCCCCACAGGAGGTCGTGAGTTGAAGCACAAGCACCTGCCGAAACGGAACATCGCACTGGTCGCGGCCGGCCTCGCGGCCGTCGCCGCGGCCGCCGTCCTGCTGCCGGACGCCAACGCGTCGCAGTCCCCGGAGCCCTCGCGGCAGGACGCACCGCCCCAGGCCCTCGGCGCCGGTTCGGCGGCGGGGACGGCCTCCCGGCTCACCGCGGAGTTCGGCTCGTCGATCGCGGGCGCGTACTGGGACGCGGCCGGCCGGCGGCTCGTGGTCAATGTCGCCGGGAACGACCCCGAGGCCGTCCGCGGGGTCCGGCAGGCCGGCGCCGTACCCCGCCAGGTCCGCAACACCGCCGCCGAACTGACCGGCGCGGCCGGGGTGCTGAGGCAGAACGCCACCATCCCGGGCACCGCCTGGGCCGTCGACCCCAGGACCAACCAGATCCTGGTCACCGCGGACGGCACGGTCACGGGCGGGAAGTGGGACACGCTCCGGGCCACCGTGCGGTCGCTCGGCAGCGGCATGGCCCGGATCGAGAGGTCCGCGGGCCGGATCACGCCCTTCGTGGCCGGCGGTGACGCGATCTTCGCCGACGGAGCGCGCTGTTCGCTCGGCTTCAACGTCGTCAAGGACGGCGCCCCGGCCTTCCTGACCGCCGGCCATTGCGGTGTCGCCTTCCCCGCCTGGTCCGACACGCAGGGCGGCGCCCCCGTCGCGACGGTTACGGCCGCGACCTTCCCCGGCGACGGCGACTTCGCCCTCGTGACCTACGACGACCCGGGCACCGACGCCCCCGGCCAGGTCGACCTCGGCAACGGCCGGGCCCTGCCGATCACCGGGGCGGCGGACGCCGCGGTGGGCCTGGAGGTGTTCCGCATGGGCAGCACCACCGGTCTGCACAACGGCACCGTCCTCGGCCTCGACGCCACCGTCAACTACCCGGAGGGCACCGTCACCGGGCTCATCCAGACCGACGTCTGCGCGGAGCCGGGGGACAGCGGCGGCTCGCTGTTCACCCGCGACGGGAGCGCGATCGGGCTGACCTCCGGGGGCAGCGGTGACTGCCGGTCGGGAGGGGAGACGTTCTTCCAGCCGGTGACGACGGCCCTGGCCGCCGTGGGCGCGGAACTCGGCTGACGTGCGGCGCTGACACGCACGGGGGGCGCGCGGGTTCCGGCGGCAGGCTCAGCGGTCGAGCGGGAAGGCCATCACGACGGCGCCCGCGGTCCGCGGTGCCGGTACGCGGGGGGCCCGCGCGTCCTCGTGCAGTCCGACCAGCAGCGCGGCGAGCCGGTGCCGGAAGTCGTCCCAGATCTCGGCGGCCTCCGCGTCGCCGGCGGCCTCGACGGGCCCGGTGTCGCCGGCCCGGTGCGGCTGCCGTGCGCACGGCGGCTCCACGAGGCCCGCGGCCGCGAGGCGGCGCAGATGGTTCAGCATGCGCAGCCGGCCGGGGTGCGCCGCGGGTCTGAGGGTGGTGCCGGTCGCCGTCATGGCGGTCAGTAAACCGTGCCGTCCCCTTGCCTTCGCAACCCCTTCCGGGTCTTCGGTCACCCGGGGCGTGACGGGTGTTGACGCGCGGGACGAACGGATACGCGCGGGACGTCCGGACGTGACCCATCTCGCACCGTCACCGGGTTTGGTCCCCCGCCGGAGGCCGGCGGCCCCTCACCCTCCGCAGCTGAAACCGCCCCCTCCGGACGTCCCGGTGCGCGAGACGTAGAGGCTGTCCGTACGGTCGCGGCCGAGCAGACCGCTGTCCCGGGTGAAGTGCGGGGCGGCGGCCAGCAGGGCCGGGGCACCGTGGAGGGCGGCGGCGAGCAGGGCGGACTCGGGCGACAGGGACCGCGACCGGGTCAGGGGGAAGCGCTCGCCGGTCCGCCGCAGCGCGCGGCGGCCGGCGCGGGTGCGCCGCGGCACCGCCCACACGGCGCAGGCGCCGGCCACCAGCGCGGCGGGGACGGCCACCCGCAGCACCGGTCCCCAGCCGTCCGCCCCCACCAGGGCGACCGCCGCCGCCACCGCGGCGGCGCACGCCAGCATCCGCGCGGTGCGCAGCCCGCGGCCGCGGCGGACCAGCCCGGCGCCGGCCAGCCGCTCGCGCAGGGCGTCGGTCTCGCGCCGCACGGAGCGGGACGTGGTGACGCCGTTCACGCCCGAGGGCCGGTACAGCGCCTTGTAGACCGCCAGTTGCAGCGGGTGCGACAGCCCGGCCATCGCCCCGGAGATCCGCGCGGTGCCGTGCGGGCCCGCGTCCACGGTGCCGCGCAGATGGAGCGCGAGCAGGGCCACGGTCGCGGCGCCGCGCGGGCCGTCGCGCAGATACGCCGCCTCGTACGGATCCGTCACCTCATCGAGTGAAGCGCGCGGCGCGCGCAGCAGTACGGCCGCCGCGGCGAGCAGTCCCACCGCGATCCCGGAACACGTCCATGCGAGCCAGGACATTCCCACCACCCCCTGGAGGTGGTGTGCCCGCCGGCGCACGCCGGAACGCCCGGTTTGAGCAAGGCCAGAGGTTGGGGCGTAGCCTGAACCGCCGTGACGGACCAGGTGGATCTCGCGGCGGTGGTGCGTGACTGCACCGACGGTATCGACCGGCTGGACGCCCGGGTGCGGTCGTGCCCGAGCCCGACCGGCGGGGACGGCTCGCGGCGGAGGCGGCCGCGGCGCCGCCGGGCGTGCTGACCGGGGTCGTGGTGGGCGTCAAGGACATCGTGCGCTGCGACGGGACGCAGACCCGTGCCGGGTCGCGGGTGCCGGCGGAGGTACTGGCGGGGCCGCAGGCACCGCTGGTGGACCGGTTGCGCGCGGCGGGGGCGCTGATCGCGGGGAAGACGGTGACGGCCGAGTTCGCGGTGACCGCGCCGGGACCCACCCGTAATCCGCACAACACCGCCCACACGCCGGGCGGTTCGAGCAGCGGATCGGCGGCGGCCGTCGCCGCGGGCATGGTGCCGCTGGCCGTCGGCACGCAGACCGTGGGCTCGGTGATCCGGCCCGCGGCCTTCTGCGGGGTGGTGGGCTTCAAGCCGACCTTCGGGCGGATCCCGGTGGACGGGGTGATCGCCAACGCCCCGAGTTTCGACACGGTCGGCGTGCTCGCCGCCGACGTCGCGGGCGCGGCGCTCGGCGCGTCCGTGCTGTGCGACGACTGGCGGGTACCGGTGCCGGGCGGCGACGGAGCCGGCCGTCCGGTGCTCGGCGTGCCCGCCGGGCCGTACCTGGACCGGGCCGGGGCGGAGGCGCGGGCGGCCTTCGCCGCGCAGACCGCGCGCCTGGCGGCGGCGGGCTGGACCGTGCGCGAGGTGCCGGTGATGGACGCGCCCGGCGAGTTCGAGGCGGTGGTACGGCAGTTGTTCATCATGAACCGCTACGAGGTGGCCCGCACGCACGCCGGCTGGTTCCCCCGCCACGGGCACCTCTACCGCGAGCAGACCGTCGCCGCCATCCGCGAGGGGCAGGCGATCGGACGCGGCGACTACGAGCGGGCCGTGCGCGAACGCCGGGACGTACGGGGGCGGTTGCTGGACGCGATGGAGGGGATCGACGCGTGGCTGGCACCGCCCGCCACCGGCCCGGCCCCGTTCGGCCTGGACAGCACCGGCGACGCGGTGATGTGCCTGCCGTGGAGCAACGCGGGCCTGCCCGCCGTGAGTCTGCCCGCCGGGTACGCCGCGAACGGCCTGCCGCTGGGGCTTCAGG
Source organism: Streptomyces sp. NPDC088733 (assembly GCF_044751185.1). Taxonomy (NCBI): domain Bacteria; kingdom Bacillati; phylum Actinomycetota; class Actinomycetes; order Kitasatosporales; family Streptomycetaceae; genus Streptomyces; species Streptomyces sp. NPDC088733. The sequence goes on along the minus strand of NZ_JBIVLH010000011.1, from coordinate 228,231 downwards.
TCGTCGGGCGCCCGGGGGAGGACGAGGAACTGCTGCGCTGGGCGGCGGAGCTGGCCTTGGCCGTCATGCCTCGGTGAAGACCAGCTCCTCGATCGGCCGGGTCATCCGCACCGTGCCGTCGTCCGTGAGCTCGACGACGTGGTGCAGCCCGCGCACCTGCGCGCGCGGCGTGGCCGAGGACGCGATCCGGTACGTGTCGGCCGCTCCGGCGAGGAAAGCGCGAAAGGACGACGAAGGGGAGAGGGAGAACTCGCCGGACGCCAGGTGGTCGTACAGGCGCCGGAAGAGCTTGGGGACGACCACGGCCTCGTCGGTGAGCGAGGAGAGCCCGGTGACCTTCACCCCCGCGGTGCTCGCGTCCTGCGGCCACAGCCCCGCCCCCGCGGTCCTGGCCTGCCGGGTCACGGCGGCCAGTTCCTCGCGCAGGTCCTCGTAGAGGTTGCTGTAGAAGGTCGGGTAGGCCAGGCCCCGCTCGATCAGATGGTGGTTGACCGTCCGGCGCAGCAGCGGCACGCCGACCGACACGTCCTGGCCGCTGCGAGTGCCCTCCGGCAGCGGGCCGCGGCCGGCCAGGGCGACGCAGCGGCCGTGCACGTCGACGCCGCCGGTGAGGATCCACCCCGGCACGCTCTCGGGGACGGCGGAGACGACCCGTTCGCTGTCCGGCGCGCGCCGCACATCGGTGAAGCCGAGCCACGCCAGGAGTTCGTCCCGGGCCGCGTGGGCGAAGGGCAGCGGCTGGTGGGCCGGTGCCGAGGTCGGCCCGTAGTGGGTCTCGAGGGCGTCGACGGCGTCCAGGCGCAGCTTGCCCCGGCAGGAGTTGGTGAGGTCGAGCCGGGCCGCTCCCGGGACGCGGTTCCAGTCCGGGTGGCGGGTGGGGACAAAGCCCACGGTGTCGCCGTCCGGCTCGCTGCCGGTTATCTGGAAGGACCCTTTGACCAGCAGCATCGGCATGGCTGCTTCCCCTCGGGTGTGCGCCGGCGGTGACGTCGTGTGCAGGAAACCACACGGACGGTGGTGGAGGACAGGGATCCGGCACGTCTCCGGCATGTCTTCGTACGTGTGTTCGAGAAGTGGTCTATGGTGGGTACCGGAGGGTCCGGAAGGGGGGAGACGTGAGCGGTCGGAGGTGCGTATGCCGGGATTCACGCATCTGCACACCGTCTCCGGTTTCTCGCTGCGGTACGGGGCCTCGCACCCCGAACGGCTGGCCGAGCGCGCCGCCGAGCGGGGCATGGACGCGCTGGCGCTGACCGACCGGGACACCGTGGCCGGCGTCGTGCGGTTCGCCAAGGCCTGCGCGCGGGCCGGGGTGCGGCCGCTGTTCGGCACCTCGCTCGCGGTGCCTGCGGCGTACGACGGGCCGGCCGCCCACCCGCCCGGCGGCCGGCGGCGCACCCCGGTGCGCGGCGGCTCCTTCGTCCCGGAGGCGGCCGACCGGGCGGTCTTCCTCGCCCGGGACCGGCGCGGTTGGGCCGCGCTGTGCCGGCTGATCAGCGCCGCCCATGCCGGGGAGGCGGGGCTGGGCTGGGCGGACCTGGGCCAGGAGGGGGTGTTCGTCCTGCTGGGCGCGGACTCCGAGGTCGGCCGGGCGCTCGCCGCCGGCCGTCCCGACCGGGCCGCGAAGCTGCTGCGCCCCTGGCGCGCGGCGTACGGGGACGCGCTGCGCCTGGAGGCCGCCCACCACGGCCGCACCGGCACCGGGCCGGGGTCGCTGCGGCTGGCCGCGCGCATCGTCGGTTTCGCCGTCGAGCAGGGGGTGACCCCCGTGCTGACCAACGCCGTCCGCTACGCCGACCCCGGGCAGGGGGAGGTGGCCGACGTGCTGGACTCGGCGCGCCGGCTCGTGCCCGTCGACGTCCGCACGCCGGAGGGCCTGGACGGCGGCGGCCGCTGGCTGAAGGACGCGGGGGACATGGCGCGCACCGCCGAACGGATCGTGGAGGCGGCCGGGTTCGGCCGCCAGGACGCGCACCGGCTGCTGCGTGCCACCGAGGAGACCGCCGCGGCCTGCGCCGTCGACCCCGCGGACGACCTGGGGATCGGGCAGGTCCACTTCCCCGAGCCGGAGACGGTGGGGGCCGGCGCCCGCACCGCCGACCGCGTCCTGCGCTCGCGCTGCGCCGCCGGGATGGTCCGCACCGGGCACGACCGCGAACCGGGGTACTGGGCGCGGCTGGAGGACGAACTGCGGATCATCGAACGGCTCGGCTTCGCCTCGTACTTCCTCACCGTCGGCCAAGTGGTCGCCGACGTGCGGGAGATGGGCATCCGGGTCGCCGCGCGCGGCTCCGGTGCGGGCTCGCTCGTCAACCACCTGCTGGGTATCGCCGCCGCCGACCCCGTCGAGCACGGCCTGCTCATGGAGCGCTTCCTGTCCGGGCGGCGGGCCTCCCTGCCCGACATCGACATCGACGTGGAGTCCGCCCGCCGGCTGGAGGTCTACCGGCGCATCCTGGACCGCTTCGGTGGCGAGCGGGTCGCCACCGTCGCCATGCCGGAGACCTACCGGGTCCGGCACGCCGTCCGCGACGTGGGGGCCGCCCTGGGGCTGGCGCCGGAGCTGACCGACCGGCTGGCCAAGGCCTTCCCGCACATCCGGGCGCGCGACGCGCGGGCCGCGCTCGCCGAACTGCCCGAGCTGCGGCAGGTGGCGGGGGAGGACCACGGCCGGCTGTGGGAGCTGGTCGAGGCACTGGACGCGCTGCCGCGCGGGGTCGCCATGCACCCGTGCGGGGTGCTGCTGTCGGACGCCGGGCTGCTGGACCGCACGCCGGTGATGCCGACCAGCGGTGAGGGCTTCCCGATGTCGCAGTTCGACAAGGACGACGTCGAGGACCTCGGGCTGCTCAAGCTCGACGTGCTCGGGGTGCGGATGCAGTCCGCGATGGCGCACGCCCTGGACGAGGTGGAGCGGACCGGCGGCGGCCGGATCGACCTGGAGGACCCGGCGCAGGTCCCGCCGGGCGATCCGGCCACCTACGAACTGATCCGCTCCGCCGAGACGCTGGGCTGCTTCCAGATCGAGTCGCCCGGCCAGCGCGACCTGGTGGGGCGGTTGCAGCCCAGCACCTTCCACGACCTGGTCGTGGACATCTCGCTGTTCCGCCCGGGCCCGGTCTCCGCGGACATGGTGCGGCCCTTCATCGACGCCCGGCACGGCCGCAAGCCCGTCCACTACGCGCATCCCGATCTGAAGGACGTGCTGAGCGAGACCTATGGAGTCGTCGTCTTCCACGAGCAGTTGATCGAGATCATGCGCGTGATGACCGGCTGCGACCGGGGGTTCGCCGACGAGGCCCGGCGGGCGCTGTCGGACGAGACGCGGCAGGGCCGGGTGCGGGCCTGGTTCGCGGACCGGGCGCGGGAGCGCGGTTACCCCCGCGAGGTCGTCCGGCACACCTGGGAGATCGTCTCGGCCTTCGGCGCGTACGGCTTCTGCAAGGCGCACGCCGTCGCCTTCGCCGTGCCCACCTATCAGTCGGCCTGGCTCAAGGCGCACCATCCGGCGGCCTTCTACGCCGGGGTGCTCACCCACGACCCGGGCATGTACCCCAAGCGGCTGCTGCTCGCGGACGCCCGGCGGCGCGGGGTGCCGGTGCTGCCGCTGGACGTCAACCGGTCGGGCGCCGCCTATCGAATCGAACTGGTGTCCGATGATGAAGGGGAGGGGGCCGGGATGCCCGGGGTGTGGGGACTGCGGCTCGCGCTGTCGGAGGTGCACGGCATCAGCGAGGCGGAGGTCGCCCGGATCACCGCTGGGCAGCCCTACACCTCGCTCCAGGACCTGTGGGAGCGGGCCCGTCCCGGCCGGGCCGCGGCCGAACGGCTGGTGCAGGTCGGCGCGTTGGACGCGTTCGGCGGCAACCGCCGCGACCTGCTGCTCCAGGTGGCCGAGCTGCACCGGCAGGGCCGCGCCTCCGCGTACGACGGCCAGCTCGCCCTCACCGGGGGAGAGGCGGCGGTGTCCCCGCCGGCCGGCCTGCCCGACATGGACGCCGGCGAACGGCTCCACGCCGAGCTCGGTGTGCTCGGCATGGACGCCTCCCGGCACCTGATGGAGGACCACCTCGCCTTCCTGGAGGAGCTGGGCGCGATCCCGGCGCACCGGCTGCGCGAGGTGCGGCACGGCGAGACCGTCCTGGTCGCCGGCGCCAAGGCGGCCACCCAGACCCCGCCCATCCGCTCCGGGCGCCGGGTCATCTTCACCACCCTCGACGACGGCACCGGCCTGGTCGACCTCGCCTTCTTCGACGACAGCCACGAGGCCTGCGCGCACACCGTCTTCCACTCCTGGCTGCTGCTGGTCCGCGGGGTGGTCCAGCGCCGCGGCCCGCAGAGCCTGTCCGTCGTCGGCTCCGCTGCCTGGAACCTCGCCGAACTCGTCGAACTGCGCGGAAAGGACGGCCTGGAGGCGGTCGCGGCCCGGCTGGCCGAGACCCCGGGCGGGACCGCGGACGAGCCCGCGGGCCTCCCCGTCGCGCCGCCCGACGGCCGCCGGGTGCGGATGTCCACCGGCTACGAGATGCACCCCTGGGCCGACCTGCGCCCCGCCGGCGAGGGCGTCCCCACCGGCCGCAAGCTCTGGCACTCCAGCCCGGGGAGCGCGGGACGATGACGAACGGCGACACCGGGCGGCGGCCGGACGGCACGGCGAGCATCCTGCACGTGCGCTGCGCCCCGGCACTGCCCGAGGAGCGCTACCGGGCGGTGCTGGACCTGCTGCGCGAGTTCTCCCCCGTCGTCCAGGCGGTCCCGCCCCGGGCGGCTCTGGTGCAGGTGCGGGGTGCGCAGCGGTACTTCGGCGCGGACGCCGAGCGGATCGCGGGGCTGGTACGGCTGCGGGCGATGGCCTGGCTGGCCGCGGACCTGCGGATCGGCGTCGCGGAGACATGGGCGGTGGCGGCGACGGCCTCGGACCGCGTGGCGGGCCCGGGCGGCGTCCTGGCCGTGCCCGAAGGCGAGGCGGACGCCTTCCTGGCGCCGCTGCCGGTCGAGGCGCTGCACGGCGTCGGCCCCAAGCAGGCCGAGGCGCTGCGCACGTACGGACTGCACACCATCGGGGCGGTCGCCGCGGTGCCGGCGGGCGTCGTCGAGCGGATCCTGGGCCGGCGCGCGGGCCGGCTGGCCGCGGAACGGGCGCGCGGCACGGACCCCCGTCCCGTCGCCCCCAAGGACCTGCCGCCGTCGGCCGGTGTGACGCACCGGTTCCCCCGGCACGAACTCGACGGCCCCGCCGCCCGGGCCGCGCTCCTGGACCTGGTGGTGCGGCTGGGGGCGGTGCTGCGCGGCCGCCGACAGGCCGCCAGGTCCCTGTCCCTGACGCTGCGGTTCGCCGGCGACGGGCAGTGGGAGAGGACCCGGCGGCTCGCGGAGCCGTCCGCGCACGAGGAGGATCTGCGGTTCCTGGCCTATCAGTTGATGGACGCGGCCGGGCTGCAACGGGCGCGCCTGACCGGTATCGGGCTGCGCGCGGAGGACCTCACCGGCGCCGACCGCGTGGCCCAGCAGCTCTCGCTGGACCCGATGCGCGCGTCGCACCTGACGGCGGAGGCGGCCGTGGACCGGGTGAACGCCCGGTTCGGCTTCGGCGCGGTGCGTCCGGCCGCCACGTTCCGCAAGGCGTCGTAGTCCGCGATGCCGTCCCTCTTATCACACGGCAGTGAAGTCAGCGTGACACATTCTTTACCGACCAGTAGCTGGCCGGTTTTTGTTACCCGTGCGTAAATTGACGGAAGCTCAGCAATCTTGTGATCCGGATCACAGGTCGTCAGGGAACGGTCCCCCCTGCTTTTCCCCCACCTGCGAGGAGATCGCTCGATGCTGCACTTCAGACGGACAACGCTGCGGCTGCTGTCCGCACTCGCCCTCGCCGCGGCGCTCACCGTGACGCCCGCCCTGGCCGGTACCGCCGCCGCCTCCGCCCCCAGCAGCGGCTGGAACAACTGGTCGTGCAAGCCCTCCGCCGCCCACCCGCGCCCGGTCGTCCTGGTCCACGGCACCTTCGGCAACTCCATCGACAACTGGCTCGGCCTCGCCCCGTACCTCGTCGCGCGCGGCTACTGCGTCTACTCCCTCGACTACGGCCAGCTGCCCGGCGTCCCGGTCTTCTACGGACTCGGCTCCATCGCCGCGTCCTCCCAGCAGCTCGCCGACTACGTCGACCGGGTCCGCGCGTCCACCGGCGCGGGCAAGGTCGACATCGTCGGGCACTCCCAGGGCGGCATGATGCCGCGCTACTACATGAAGTTCCTGGGCGGCGCCGGCAAGGTCAACGCCCTCGTCGGGATCGGCGCCGACAACCACGGCACCGACCTGAACGGACTGCTCAACCTGCTGCCCTACTTCCCCGGGGCCGCCGACGCCATCGACGGCCTCCTGCCCCAGGGCCTCACGGACCAGATGGCCGGATCGGCCTTCCTGACCAAACTGAACGCCGGCGGCGACACCCTTCCCGGCATCCACTACACGGTGATCGCGACCCGGTACGACGAGGTCGTCACGCCGTACACCTCGCAGTTCCTGTCGGGACCCGACGTCCACAACGTGGTGCTCCAGGACCTGTGCTCGCTCGACCTGTCCGAGCACGTCCTCATCGGGCTGACCGACCGCATCGTCTTCCACGAGACGGCCAACGCCCTCGACCCGGCGCACGCCACGCGGACCGACTGCACGGACGTCTTCAGCTGATCCGGCCGGTTCCGCCACTGCTTCCGGTCCCGGACGGGACCGGAAGCAGCCCCATGGCGGCCGCCGGCCGGTGGCGCCTCAGGAATGCCGCCGGCTGCGCGGGGTGCGCCGCGGCGGCCGGGTGAGCGTGATCTGCCGGACGAGCTGGTGGAAGCAGGACAGGGCCGCGATGGCGGGCAGCGCCGCGACGGTCCAGTTGGTGATCGTCCTGGGGGCGCAGGCGATGCAGAACAGGATGGCGAACGCCGAGAAGAGCAGCACGACCGCCCACGAGTGCGGGGCGCGGCGCTGGTGGAGGGCGGCGCGCAGGATCGACAGCGAGGCCACCATCCACGGGCCGTACACCAGCAGCGGCCACCAGTCGGCCAGGCCCGCGGACCCGTCGGCGGACGCGATGTTCCGCAGCGGGTCGTGCGCGATCATCCCGCCGAGCACGCTCACCATCGCCACGATGGTCGCCGCCAGCGCGGCGACGACGAAGCTCAGCGTCTGGGTCCGGGTCAGCCGGCGGCGCAGCGCGGCCCGGCGGATCTTGCGGTGCCGGCGGCGCGTGAGGGGGAGCTCGTGCGTCGCGGTGTCCGGGGCGTGCTGGAAGACGTCCTCCTCGTCGTCCTCCCCGGACTGGTCGAGCAACTGCGCCAGCTCCTCCTCGGACGCCCACGCCCCGTTGAGGACATCGAAGTCCGGGGCGGAGAAGACCCCGTGCCCCGACGTGTCGTCGTGGCCGGACTGGCGGGGGCTGTAAATGGTGGAACCGTGGAGCTGATCCTCGTACGGCAGACCATTCTCAGGGCGGAAACGGTCCTGCAAAGGCGGCATGAAGGCATTCCTGTCGGGGCCGGGCGGGGGCAAACGGGCAAGACGGCATGGGGGCAAGGGGCCAAGAGGGAGGGGACGGCCCCTCAGTACGGCGCCGCCGGGTCGATGCCGGAGCAGCGACGGGTGAAATCCCCCTCGATCCCGGCCATCTCCCTCGTGAACTGCTCCAGCTCCGAGGAGCAGTGGACGAGGGGGACCCGCTCGTCACCGCGCTCGATGTAGGCGTCCGAGGCACCGGAACCGCCGAGGAAGTGGTCGGCCCGCGGGATGAAGACCCACTCCCCGAGGGGGAAACCGGGCGAGGTGCGCGGGGGGTGCGTGCGGCGGACGGACGCCGGGACGGTCCGGGGGGTCGCGCTCCCGGACGACGCCTCAGGCGCGCTCTGGGGATTGACTGTAGCCACATCCCCACAACGACGGCCGACCCGGTGATGGACGTGGGCCACACGAGTGACCCCGGCGCGCCCGGCGGCGCTCGCGCCCGCCCCGAGTACCGCTCCACAACGGCGCGTTGACCTGCGGGCCAACGCCTCGGCGGGATGGCAGGGTGTCCCCATGACCGAACCGCCCCGCCGCCCCGCCTCCCTCCGGCTCGTCGACGACGTCCTGGACCCCGGAACCTGGCGCCGCTGGGATGAACCCGTTCCCCCTGTTCCTCCGTATCTGGACGGCGAGGAGTACCGGGCCGACCTCGACAGGGCCCGCGCCCGGACCGGGCTCGACGAGTCGGTGGTCACCGGCGAGGGCCGCGTACGGGGCCGGCGGGTGGCCGTCGTGGTCGGTGAGTTCGGCTTCCTCGGCGGGTCGATCGGCGTGGCCGCCGGGGAGCGGCTGGTACGGGCGGTCGAACGCGCCACCCGCGAACGGCTGCCGCTGCTGGCCTCCCCGGCGTCCGGCGGGACGCGCATGCAGGAGGGCACCATCGCGTTCCTCCAGATGGTGAAGGTCGCCGCGGCCGTCACCGACCACAAGGCGGCGGGACTGCCCTACCTGGTCCACCTGCGCCACCCCACCACGGGCGGCGTCCTCGCCTCCTGGGGCTCGCTCGGCCACGCCACGTCCGCGGAACCCGGTGCGCTCATCGGCTTCCTCGGCCCCCGTGTCCATGAGGCCCTGTACGGCGAGCCGTTCCCGCCCGGCGTGCAGGTCGCGGAGAACCTGCTGGCCCACGGCATCGTGGACGCCGTCCTGCCGTCCGAGCGGCTCGCCGGGGCGGCGGCGCGGGCGCTGGCGGTGCTCTGCGGCGACCCGGACCTCCCGGCAGACGACGCCGTCCCGGCCGGTGACGCCGCCGCCGATGTGCCGGCCGCGGAGTCGATCCGCCGCTCACGGCGGCCCGAACGGCCCGGGCTGCGCGCCCTGTTGGCGGTGGCCGGCCGCGACGTCACGCCGCTCAGCGGCACCGGCGCGGGGGAGCGGGACCCCGGACTGCTGCTCGCGCTCGCCCGGATCGGCGGCACCCCGTGCGTCGTCCTCGGCCACGACCGGCGGGGCGCCGGCGACGGACGGCCCCCTGCCCTCGGCCCCGCCGGACTGCGCATGGCCCGCCGCGGCATGCGCATCGCGGCCGAACTGGACCTGCCGCTGCTCACCGTCGTCGACACCGCGGGCGCCGCGCTGTCCCGGGAGGCTGAGGAGGGCGGCCTCGCCGGTGAGATCGCCCGCTCCCTCGCGGACCTGGTGACCCTGCCCGCGCCCACGCTCTGCCTCCTCCTCGGCCAGGGCGCGGGCGGCGGAGCCCTCGCCCTGCTGCCCGCCGACCGGGTGCTGGCCGCCCGCCACGCCTGGCTGTCCCCCCTGCCGCCCGAGGGCGCCTCCGCCATCCTCTACCGAACCACCGAACGGGCCTTCGAGGTCGCCGCCCGCCAAGGCGTGCGCTCCGCCGACCTGCTCGCGCGCGGCATCGTCGACCGCGTCGTCGAGGAGGCCTCCGGCGCGGAGACCCCGGGGGACGCCTCGGATGCTCCGGAGGCCTTCCTCACCCGCCTCGGCGCGATCCTCGGCGCCGAACTCGCCGCCCTCCGCACCCTGCCACGCCCCGAACGCCTCGCCGCCCGCCGCGCCCGCTACCGCACCCTCGGCCTCCGCTGACCCCGCGGGCGCGCGGGGGTGCGCCGCACCGTCCCGTCCCCGCCGACCGCCTGCGACAGCCTTCTGCCCGGGCGGCGTCGAGCGGTGCCGTGTCAGGGCGTGGGGCTCTCGCGGCCCGGGGCCGAAGCGGTCGCTGCCGCGGGACGGTTCGGGCGGTGGTCGGTCCCCGCAAGGCGAGTCCCGGACGTGTGAGGATCCGGTCCGGGCCCGGGGACGTCGATCGTCAGTGGCGGATGCCAGAATCCGTTGGCATGCCGGACGCCGACTACTTCTCTGCCGCCGATGACGAGTCCGCCGTTGCCGTGATCGAGGCCGGCGGACCGGTCCGCGCGGGGCTGGACGTGATCTTCCTCAAGGACATCGATCCGGTCGATGCCATCGCCCAGGTGGAGGCCGTGATGACCGGCTGCGGTCATCAAGAGGCAAGCCGGCGCCCGAGGGTGGGACAGCTGCTGTCCTCCGGGGACATCGACAGCCCGTTCGTCCTCGCCGTGTCGGACACGCTGTGCGACGCCCTGGTCTCCGCCTCCGGGGACGACATCGCGGCCGCGGCCGAGGCATGGTCCGCGAAGCGCGCGGTTGTCGGACTCGATGCGGCGACGGCAGTGGTGGTCCTGGAGGCCCTGGCCGGCCTGGCCGGACGGGCTCACGCCGCGGGCCTGCGCCTTTATTGCTGGTGGACGCTGTGACGGCGCACCGCACGCCCGAAGTGGCTGCCTCCGTACGGTCCGGCGCCGCCCCGGGCGGTGTCAGTGGGGGGTGGCAGGATCGGCGGGTGGACGAAAAGAGCGGGGAGTACTGGGACGCCGAGGCGGACCGATTCGACGAGGAGCCGGACCACGGGCTGCGGGAGCCGGAGGTCCGGGCGGCGTGGGCGGGGCGGCTGCGCGGGTGGCTGCCGGACGCGCCGGCGGACGTGCTGGACCTGGGGTGCGGGACGGGCAGTCTCGCGGCGCTGGCGGCGGAGCAGGGCCACCGGGTGACCGGGGTGGACCGGTCGCCGCGCATGGTGGCCCTGGCCAGGGCGAAGCTGGCGGGGACGGACGCGCGGGTGGTCGTCGGCGACGCCTTGCGGCCGCCTGTGCCGGCGGGGCGGTTCGACGTCGTGCTGGTGCGGCACCTGCTGTGGGCGATGCCCGACCCGGCGGCGGCGCTGCGCCGCTGGGCGGGACTGCTGCGGCGCGGCGGCCGCCTCGTGCTGGTCGAGGGATGCTGGGGGGAGGCGGCGCCGGTGGGGATCACGGCGGCCGAACTCGCCGCCCTGGTACGCCCGTTCGCCGCGCACACGGAGATCGAGCAGCTCGCCCGCGACACCGCCCTGTGGGGCCGCCCGGTCCGGGACGAGCGCTACGCCGCCGTGGTGCGGCCGGCCCCGCCCCGGCGGCACAGCGAGATCGTCGACGTCCACCTGATCCTGGTGCGCGACGACCGCGTGCTGCTCGGCCGCCGTGTCAACACCGGGTACGCCGACGGCCTGCTGCACGCTCCGTCGGGCCATGTCGAGGACGGCGAGGACGTCCGGGAGGCGATGATCCGGGAGGCGTACGAGGAGGTGGGCGTCGTGCTGCGTCCCGAGGAGACCGGCGTCGCCCTGGTCATGCAGCACCGTGCGCCCGGCGGCGAGGCCCGCATCGGCTGGTTCTTCGTCGCGGACGGGTCCGGCCGGGAGCCGGTCAACCGCGAGCCGGACAAGTGCTCGGAGCTCGGCTGGTTCCCGCTGGACGCGCTGCCGGACGACATGGTCGCGTACTGCCGGGCCGGCCTGGAGGCGTACCGCGCGGGCGAGCGCTTCGTGCTGCACCTGCACGAGCCCGGCGACACCATCGCCCACGACCCGCACGCCCCCGGCCGTGCCGTCGCCCTCGCGCCGAGCGGCTGCAGCACAATGGCCGCGGCAAACGCCGTGCCGTGACCCACCGGGAGAGCGAACAACAGTGAGTTTGAAGATCGTCATCCGCCCCACCGCGGCCGCCGCGCCGTTCGAGCAACTGCGCGCCCAGATCGCCGACCAGGCCCGTTCCGGTGCCCTCCCGGTCGGCTACCGGCTGCCGACGGTGCGCGGACTCGCCGACGAACTCGGCCTGGCCGCCAACACCGTGGCCAAGGCGTACCGCGCCCTGGAGTCGGACGGCGTGATCGAGACCCGCGGCCGCAACGGCACGTTCGTGGCGGCCGCGGGCGACGCCGCCGACCGCGAGGCGGCCACCGCGGCGACGGCCTACGCCGAGCGCGCCCACCGCCTCGGCCTGGACCGCGCCGCCGCCGAGGCCGCCGTGCGGGACGCGCTGCGCGCCGCGTACGACGGGTAGCGGGTCGTCCCGATCACAGCAGCCCGGCCAGTTTGTACAGCGCCAGCGAGCCTGCGACCGCGACGTTGAGGCTGGCGCCGGTCCCCATCATCGGGATCTCGACGGCGAGGTCGAGCAGGTCGAGCGCCTCCGGCGGGATGCCGTGCTGCTCGTGGCCGAGGACGGCGACCGTGGTCCGCCGTGCGGCCGGCAGGTCCGCCAGCCGCACGGCCTCGTCGGCGAGTTCGACGCCCACGATGTGCGCCCCGCGGTCGCGCTGCCGCTGGAGCCAGCCCAGCGGGTCGCCGGTCCAGTGCACACAAGCGGGGCGCCGCAGCGTGTTGCCGCGGGCCAGCGCCTCCGGTACCCAGGGGAAGCGCGGGACGACCAGGCACGCCCCCACCGCGTCGCAGGTGCGCAGCAGTGTGCCCAGGTTGGCGCCGTGCAGCGGCCACAGGGGCGCCGCGTACAGGTGGTCCCAGCAGCCGTGCGCCCGGGGGCGGCGGCCGCGCCGCAGTTCGGCACCGGTGCGGGTGCGGATGTTCCGCTTCGTCCCGTCCGGGCGACCCGCGGGCATCAGAGGTAGAGGCCCCCCGAGGAGGAGGCCGGGGTCTGGGCGGGGAGCACGGGGCCGCCGGCGGAGGACGCCCCGCGGCGCAGCGCGTACAGCTCGGCCAGCGTGGCGCCGTCGCGGCCCACGCCCTCGGACGTGCCGAGCCAGCTGGTGGCCTCGGCGCGGGTCAGCGGGCCGACCTCGATCCGGGCCAGGCAGCGCCCGGGGCGGACCACCGCCGGGTGCAGCCGTTCCAGGTCCTCGTTGGTGGTGATGCCGACCAGGACGTTGCGGCCCTGCCCGAGCAGCCCGTCGGTGAGGTTGAGCAGCCGGGACAGCGCCTGGCCCGTCTGGTGCTTGGCCTGGCCGCGGATGAGCTCGTCGCAGTCCTCCAGGAGCAGCAGCCGCCAGCGGCCGGGCCCCTCGGCGTCGTCCTCGCCGATGGCGATCTCCATCAGGTAGCCGACGTCGTTGAAGAGCACCTCGGGGTCGAGCACGCAGTCCACCTGGCACCAGTCCCGCCACGCGCGGGCCAGGGTGCGCAGCGCGGAGGTCTTGCCGGTGCCCGGCGGCCCGTGCAGGAGCAGCAGACGGCCGCTGATGTCGTCCGCGGTGAGCTTCATCAGCCCGTCCACGGCCTCGGCCACCGGCGCGGTGTAGTTGCCCCGGACGTCGTCCCAGGGCGCGGCGCTGATCTGCCGGGTGATGCGGTGCGGCCCGCGGCGCGGGGCCACGTACCAGAAGCCCATGGTGACGTCGTCGGGCTGCGGTTCCGGCTGGTCCTCGGCGTCCTCGACGGCCTCGGCCAGCACGCGCTGCGCGAGCTCCTCGCTCACGGCGGTCACCGTCACGTCCGCGCGGTGGTGCCAGCGGGAGACCAGGATCGTCCAGCCGTCGCCCTCGGCGAGGGTGGCGCCGCGGTCCTTGTCGCGTGCCGCGCGCAGCACTTCGGCCCCGGCCGGCAGCAGGGTCAGTCCCGACTTCACGCGCTCCACGGATGAGCCGCGCGAGTACGGCTGCTCGCCGGTGACGAAGCGGCTGAGGAACAGGGCGTCGATGGCGTCGGACGGCGAGTCGTCGTCGTTCATGCCGAGACGGATGGACAGGGCGCGATGCGGGGGCGTTGCGTCGGGCATGACGCTCATGATCCGGCACGGGCTCCGCACGCGCACAGGGTTTTCGCGGAGCGGCGCAATCCCGTCGAACCCCCGGTGAAACCCGCCCGATCCGGGCAACGCGGCGGTTACCCTGGCTGGTGATGGGACGCCATGGGGACGTGCGTGCGAAAGTACCGGGGGCGGGGCGGCGAGGCATCACCGCGCTTCTGGGGATCGGTGTGGTCGCGCTGGCGCTGCTGCTGACGACGTGCGACCTGCGGGGCGGTACGGGCGACGGCGGGCGCGGCAGTGCCGGGCCGGGCGCCGGGGTGCACAGCCCGTCCAGCACACCCACCGGAAAGCCCTCCACCGAGCTGGGTTTCGGGCTGACCCACACCGAGTACAGCGCCGACCACGGCGAGGGCCCGGCCAAGCGGGCGGTGGCCGGACTGCTCTCGGAGCGGTCGCTGCCCCAGGACCAGGCGATCATGGGCTGGGGCGCCGACAACCCCGAACCGGCCCCGGGGAAGTACGACTTCGGCGAGCTCGACGACCGCATCGACCTCATCCGGGCCAGCGGCGGCACCCCCGTGATCACGCTGTGCTGCGCCCCGGACTGGATGAAGGGCGGCGCGCCGGGTGCGCGTACGGACTGGTCCCGGCTGGAAGTCGCCCCCGACCCAAGCCACTTCGACGACTTCGCGGCCCTCGCCGCCACCGTCGCCCGCCGCTATCCGGACGTGCGGCACTTCATCGTCTGGAACGAGTTCAAGGGCTTCTGGAACGACGGCGAGCAGCGCTGGGACTACGAGGGCTACACCGATCTGTACAACCGCGTGTACCAGGCCGTGAAGAAGGTGAATCCGGACAATCTCGTCGGCGGCCCCTACCTCGTCATGGACAGCTTCGCCCCCGGCGACGACGGCAACGGCGACGCCTCCGGCACCCTCAAGGGCCCCTGGGGCGCGGCCGACCGGCGCGTCCTGGACGCCGTGGACTACTGGCTGCGCCACAAGGCCGGCGCGGACTTCCTGGTCGCCGACGGCTCCAGCACCAACCGCGACGACTCCCTGGTGCCCGACGAGTTCGCCGCCACCGAGAAGTTCGCCGCCGTCGGCCGCTGGCTCAAGCAGCGCAGCGGCGGGCTGCCGCTGTGGTGGGCCGAGTGGTACGTCGAACCGGACGGGAAACCGACCGGCTGGGACGAACGGCACCGCACCGCCGTCCAGGCGGCCGCCATGATGGAGCTCGCCCGCGGCGGCGCCGACGCGGCGTTCTACTGGAACCCGCAGGAGCGCGGCAAGGCGTGCCCCGGCTGCCTGTGGACCAGCACCGAACTGTCCTCCGGCGGCGGCCGGCAACTGCCCATGATGGACCTGCTCCGGCGCTTCGGCGCCGCCTTCCCGCCGGGCACACGCTTCCGTACGGTGTCCGTCGCCGAGGACGACCGGCCGAATGTGCGCGTGCTCGCCGACGACAAGGCGGTGCTCGTCGTCAACACGCTCGACCGCCCGATCCGGGCGGCGGTGGACGGCCGCTCCTTCGACCTGCCCGCCTACGGCATCCACTGGCTGCGGCGCGGCAGGTAGCGGCCGCGGCCGGCGTCAGACGACGTTGCGGACCAGCCACTCGTCCGGGTTGTAGGCGTCGCGGTCCGGGTCGTGGACCGTGGCCCGCACCGCGGGGACCGCGTCCTGCGGTCGGACGCGCTCCGGCAGCCGGCCGAAGCGGGCGCGCCGGGCCTGCGCCGCCGTGTCCGCCCCTTCTGCCGGGGCCTCCGGTGCCGTGACCTGTGCCCGCGGGGTCGTGCCGTTCTCCTTGTGCGCCATCGCTCGCACCTCCTTGGCCCCGGGAACGCCGCGTGGCGGCGCGGTGTTCCCGGGGCTGCTCCGGGGAGGCCGGGCGGCCGGTCAGCTCAGGGTGAGGAAACGGACCGCCGTCGCCGCAAGGAACACCAGCAGCAGCGGCGCGGCCGCCACCAGCGACCAGCGCATACCGCGCCGCCGCCTGGCCTCCGGCAGGGTGACCCGCGCCAGTTCGCGCGCGCCGAGCAGCACCAGCAGCGAGACGCCGGCGAGCACGCCCGCCGCCGTCCATGTGTTCCATGTCACCACCGGGAAGACCCGGCCGGGCCGGGGCTCGGGCGCCTCCCAGCCGGCGGGCTGCTCGCTCAGCTCGTAGACCGTCGCGTCCTCGTTGCGCACCACCGGCCGCAGCTCGGTGCGCGCGTCGAGGGAGCGCAGCAGTTTGTCGGGCCAGGTCCGGGAGAACCCGGCGTCGAGCTGGAGATAGGCGTTCTGGCCGCGCGAGACCATCAGGTATGCGTTCGGTCCCGCGTCCTGGAGCGCCTCGACCAGCGGATCGACCAGCACCGGGTCGCGCGGCGCGAGGACCGGCACGTAACTCACCCGCTCCATGTCCCGGGCGTTCCACGGCAGGCTCGGCGTCACGTCGTTCACCGGGTCGGTGCTCAGCCACACCAGGCGCGCGGTCGGCTTGTCGTGCGCGTACACGTACTCCATGGCCGCGACCTCGCCGGTGCGGACCCGCTCGAACGGCTCGTTGCCCCAGCGGGCCACCAGGAAGCCCGCGATGAGCACCCAGCCGGCCAGCAGCGCCGCGGCCGGCCCGCGCCACCCGCGGTCCGAGGAGGACCGCGGGAAGAACGCGAGCGCGCCCAGCACGGCGGCCCCCGGCAGGGCGAACAGGAACACCCGCAGGGCCATCTCGCCGCCGTAGGACTGCATGCCGAAGCCGAGGAACGGCACGACCAGCAGCACCAGCAGCGCCAGGTCGCTGAAGCCGGCCCAGCGGCGGCGCAGCCACCCGGCCGCCGCGAGCATCATGACGCCGCCGGCCAGGGCGACCCGCACGTACAGCACCAGCTTGTGCACCGTGCTGCCGCCCTCGATGCGCCCGGAGACGCTGGAGGAGACATTGCCGCCGAGCGAGCCCATGCCGCCGAAGAGTTCGTCGAAGTGGCCCGACCAGTACGGCTCCGCCAGGTAGCAGATCCACCCGATCAGCAGCACCCCGCACAGCAGCGGCAGCCCGAGCGGTGTCGACCGCCGGACGAGCACGAGCACGGTCAGCACCCCCAGCATCACGAAGGGCGTGAGCTGGTGGCTCACCACCGACGCCGCGAACAGCGCGACCAGCAGGGCCAGCAGCACCGCGCGGTCGGTCCGGCCCGTCGGGGGCACCTCGGCCTCACCCGGCAGCAGCTTGCCGCGCGGCGCCCCGGTGGACCGGAACCAGACCAGGAGCACGGCCGCGAAGAGCAGGTAGAGCAGGTAGTTGAGCGACTGGGGGGAGAAGTAGTCCTGCCCCACCCAGCCGCACAGCGCGAACATCCACACCGCGCACCACTTCGCCCGCCATCCGGCGCGCACCGCGCGCAGCAGCAGCATCAGCGGTGCCAGGTACAGCAGTTCCACGGCCAGCGGCCACCAGCGCAGCACCTCGGTGAGGTCGGTGAGCCCGATGGCGCGGGTGACGAAGGTGACCGCGGCGAAGAAGCCGGGCCAGGAGAAGCGGGCGTCCATGTCGGGCGCGGCGTCCCCGGTACGGCCGATGTAGTCGATGAAGCCCGCGTGCTGCCACGCGGTGGCGAACCGCGGCTGCTCCTCCAGGACCGCGGGCACGGCGTGCAGGGACACCACCGTCGCCAGCAGGACCGCCAGGAGCAGCCACCGGCGCGGCGCGCGCAGCCACAGGCCGGCCGCGAAGGCCGCGACCAGCAGCGCCGCCCCGGCCAGGGTCGCCGGCGGGAGGACGGAGATCAGGCCCAGGCCGTTCATCGCGTCGAGCGAGGCGTCGTCCATGCCGGTCAGCGGCAGCCAGTACAGGGCCAGCGCGCCCAGCAGCAGTCCCCAGACGCCGAGTTCGAGCAGCCGGGCCCGGCGGCCGGTGGGCGCGTCGGGCGTCGCCGGTGCCTCCGGCGGTGTCTGCGCGGGTGGTCCGGCCGCGGGGGGCGGGGACGCGGGCGCCGCGGCGGCCAGGGACTTCTCCGCGCGCGGCGCGGGCAGCTCCGGGACCGCGGTGCCCTTCGGCGGCGTCACCCAGGGACGCCGCTCGGGGTGGTCGAAGTCGAGGTGGACGCCCAGTTGGAGGGTGTCGCTGTCCAGCGCGGCGGCACGGGCCCAGCGCGTGCCGTAGACGATCTCCAGGTCCTCGCCCGCCGCGGCCGTCTGCTCGGGCGCCGGTCCGGAGGCGGCCGCCGCCTCGTGCACAGCGTTCGCCCCGCTCGCCTCGCCGGCATCCCCCTCGGTCGGGGCCGCCGCGGGGGCGGCGATCAGCCGCCGCAGCCCGAAGACGGAGACCACCGCGATCACCACGAGGCTGCCCAGCTCGGCCCACCCGGCCCCGGTGATGCCCAGCGGCCCCAGCAGCGCGAGGGTGGATCCCAGCACCAGCAGGCACAGCAGGCCCTGGAGGAAGGCCAGCAGCCCGGTGCGGCTCTGCGCGCGCAGGACGCCGAAGTAGACCTCGATCAGCACCCGGGTCAGCGAGCACAGCGCCAGCAGCCGCAGCAGCGGCGCGCCCTCCTGCGCGTAGCCGTCGCCGAAGACTCCGAGGATCTGCGGTGCGAAGACGCCCATGAAGAGCGTGATCGGCACCATGATCCTGGCCATCCGGCGCAGCGCCGCCCGGCAGTTCTCGGCGATCCGGCCCGGGTCGTGGGCGCCCTCCACGGTCAGCGAGGACCCCATGTTGATCGCCAGCAGGTCGATCGTGCCGCCGATCGTCATGGTGATGTAGAAGTACGCGTTGTCCGTGGCGGAGATCTGCGAGGCGACGATGACCGGGACGAGGTACACCACGGCGAGCGCGAAGAACGAGCCGGTGGCGTCACCGGCGACGAAGCGGCCCATCTGACGGCCCGTCGGCGGATCGACGGTCCCCGCCGTGGCCTTGACGTGCCGGGGCACCAGGCGGCGGAAGACCAGCCAGCCCAGCGGCACCACCGACAGGCCGATGGCGGCGACCCAGGACACGAACACGCCGGCCGTCGGCACGGCGGCGGCCAGGCCCACGAGCAGGGCCAGTTTCGCGGCGGAGAAGACGGTGTTGCCGACGGGCACCCACACCGCCTTCCGCAGCCCGGTCAGCACCCCGTCCTGGAGGGTCAGCAGCGACCAGCCGATCACCGCCGCGATGAAACCGAGGCCGTTGACCGTGCCGTGCAGAAAACGGTACGAGGGGCCCCAGAGGCCCAGGGTGAAGAGGAAGACCGCCGCCGCGAACGCCACGATCGCCGAACTCCCGGCGTACGTACCGAAGATCAGGCGCCCGGTGCGCCGCCCGGAGACCGGGATGAAGCGTGCCAGGGCCCCGGTGAGGGTCACCGCGGTCAGTCCGGCGAGGAACTTCATGGCGGCGATGGCCGCCGAGCCCTGGCCGACCGCGTCCTCGCTGTAGTAGCGGGCCGCGACCAGCCAGTAGCCCAGGCCCAGGACCGCGGAGACACCGGTGTTCAGCATCAGTGCGTAGGCGTTGCGGAACAGCTGGTTCCCGCCGCGCTTGGCGGCGGCGGACGCGGTTCCGGGATCGCCGGCGGCCGCGCCGGCGGACTCCTGCCCGGGCGCCGGTTCGTCCCCGGGCGCTGTGGGCGTGGCCGGCGTGGTGGTCGTCTCAGACACCGCTCTCGCGCACCTTCCGCACACCCCTGCGGGCTCTGCGCACCAGGGAGTACCCCTGGGTCAGGACCCGGTCCACCGCGAAGTTGCGGGCGACGGCGCGCCCTTCGACCAGCCGCTCGAACTCCTCGGTCCCCGTGCTGCGGCGGACCGTCACCCGGGCCAGCGCGTAGGGGCTCTGGCGCCGCGGGTCGGCGAGGGCGTTGCCCACGGCGAGCGCCGCGCCGAAACCGGCGGTGCGCACGGCCTGCCGCACCCGGCGGGTGGAGTAGCCGTACGGGTAGGCGAAGGAGGACGGGGCCGCGCCCAGTTCGTCGTGCAGGATCTCCTTGCAGCGCAGCAGCTCGAACCAGAGCCGCTTGTCGCCGAGTTGGTCCAGCTGCGGATGGCTGTGGCTGTGCCCGCCGATCTCGGTGCCGGCGTCGCGCAGTTCGCGCACCTGGTCCCAGTCGAGCATGGTGTCCAGCGCGGCGCCCGGCAGTTCGTACGCGCCGCGCAGCCAGCCGGTCGAGACGAAGAGCGTCGAGGCGAAGCCGAGGCCCTTGAGCACGGGGAGGGCGTGCCGGTGCACGCCCTCGTAGCCGTCGTCGAAGGTGATCAGCACCGGGCGCCGCGGCAGCGGCCGCCCCTCGCGCCAGGCGGACGCCAGCGCGGATGTGCCGAGCGGGGTGAAGCCGCGGTCCTCCAGCAGTGCCATCTGCTCTGCGAAGGCCGCGGGGGTCACGGACAGCCCCCTGGTCGCCCGGGCGGGCGTGTCGGTGACGGCGTGGTACATCAGGATCGGCACGGGGCCGTCCCGCCGTCCGTCGTACTCGGTCATACGAGGGCACCTCCCGGTGTGCGGTGGACGGACGGCAGGGGGACGGCCGGTCTCACGGCATGGCCTCCCCCCGGGTGCGCAGTCGGGCGACGGCATACCCGGCCGCCGTGGTCGCCACACCGGTCACGATGGCGCCGGCCCGCCCCGCGCCGCCGGGGCGGCCGCGCAAGGCGTCGCGCAGTCCGCGCGCGGCGCCGGCGGGCAGAACGCGGGTGGCGTAACGGCGTTCGGTCTCCAGTCCCGCCTCGGTGCCGACGCTGCGGGTGACCAGCGCCTTGGACAGCCCCTCCGCGTAGCAGCGGGTCCGGAAGTAGGCGAAGCGCTCCCGGGCGGCGGGGACGCGGTGCCAGATCACGGCGCGGTCGTCGATGAGCAGCAGCGCGCCGGGCTTGGCCTGCGCGAGGCGGATGCAGAACTCCGTCTCCTCGCAGCCCAGCGGGCGTTTGTCGCCGTCGCGTCCGATACCGGTCGCGAAGCCGCCCGCGATGTCGAAGGCGGTGCGGCGGAACGCGGCGTTGCCGCCGAGGACGTTGCGGACCGGGGCCCGGCCGGGCGGCTGGCCCCGGTAGGACGCCCCCACCACCCAGTCGAACTCCTCGGGGAACCAGGCCGGCCGGTGCCCGGAGGCCCAGACCGGTCGGGTGCGCCCACCGACGCCCAGGACGAGCGGGTCCTCCAAGGCGTCGGCGAACCAGTGCAGCCAGTCCCGTTCGGCGACCGCGTCGTCGTCGAGGAAGGCGACGGCCTCGCCGGTGGACGCCTCGATCCCGGTGTTGCGACCGGCCGACAGTCCGCGCGGCCCGGTGTTGGCGAGCACCCGCACCGGCGTTCCGGCGTAGTGCTCCACCAGCCGGGCCCGGAGCGCGGGGTTGTGGTCGACGACCAGCAGCACCTCGTGGGCGGGCAGGCTCTGCGCCCGCACCGAGGCCACGGCGGCGAGGATGTCGCCCCAGCGGTCCTCGGTGTAGACGCAGATCACCACGGACACCGGGGTCCGTCCGGTCACCGGACGTCCTGGCGGCGTGCGGCACGGCGCTCGTTCTTCTCCTGCACGATGACCTTCAGCACCCGTAAGCCGTCGCGCACCGCGCGCAGGTTGCTCACGCCGTGGATGCGGACGTACTCGTGGCTGGGGATCTCCTGGACCTTCAGGCCGGCCGTGACGACTCTGATGTTCATCAGGGTCTCGACCTCGAAGCCGGTGCAGTCCAGCGTGATCTTGTCCAGGCAGTGCCGCCAGAACGCGTTGTAGCCGTAGCACAGATCGGTGTAGCGGGCCCCGAACTTGGCGTTGACCACGGCGCACAGGACACGGTTGCCGAGCTTGCGGATGGGGGTCATGTCGTCCGTGCCGCCGCCGTTGGCGAAGCGCGAGCCCTTGGCGAAGTCGGCGCCCCCGACCAGGGCGGAGACATAGGAGACGATCTCCGACCCGTCCGCCGAGCCGTCGGCGTCCACCATCACGATGATCTCGCCGGTGCAGGCGGCGAAACCGCTGATCAGGGCGTCGCCCTTGCCCTTGCCGGTCTGTGTCACGATGCGGACGTCCGGCCGCAGTTCACGGGCGACCTCGATGGTGCCGTCGGTGGAGTTCCCGTCGACGAGGACCACTTCGTGGATCCACGACGGCAGGGTCGCGAAGACGTGCGGCAGGTTCTCCGCCTCGTTCATCGCCGGGATGACCACGCTGACGAGCGGAGCGATCGCCAAGTGCGTGGAGACCGGCGTGAAATGGTCCGGCGCGAGGACCGCGGTCGGCTGCGCGTGCCCGGTGACTGCCGGGCGCAGAGACGAGCTCATGAGTCTGTTTTCCCTCTCGTCCGGTGGGTCGCCCGCCCCGGGCGCCCTCTGGTGTGCCGGTTCGAAAGGGGGGTTGTCTCACCCCGCCCGGGAATCCGCGCATGCGGGGCATGGCGGTGTCCCCTGTGCTGGCGGGCCGGGTGAGTGGACATGCGTGACTGGCCGCGCGGCTCGCGACTCGGCACACACGTTCCGGTGACCGAGCACGGCACCCCCCTACCGCGCCCCGCGGTCTCCCTGTGGCGACTGTCCGGCCCTCCCCTTGAGCCGCTTTGCAGAACAGGTCGATGCGGGTGGATGTATGACGATATTGACGGTTGGAACTCTATGGCAAGACTCGTGAGAGTGAATACCGTTTCACGGATTTGGCGAATAGTCGTCCTGGTCGGTCCGGGAGGGTCATGGTGAGTCCCGTGGAGCGCTAGTAGATCCTGATCAGTGTGGATCAATACCGATCAACCGTGTTGAAGGCTATTGATCATTCCTGTGGCGCAATGTCCGTTATCGTGCACCGGCGCGCAACCGCCCCATACGCTTGAGGAATCGGTCGGCCGGCTCGCGCAGGACGGGGTGCGCCGTGACCGCGTTGCGCAGGGCGCGCACCGGCGCACGCCGGGCGCGGTGGCCCAGCGCCACCGGGTGCGGCCGGGTCACCCAGCCCTCCGAGACGGTCAGGTCGCGGGTCTTCAGGGATTCCTTGTACTCCTTGTGGCCGCGCCCGAGGTCGAGATGGGCCACCCCGTCGGCCGCCGCTCCCTGCGCCATCCGCAGATGCAGCACCAGCCCCGGCGAGTACTTCGAGAACTGCGGGTCGTACGCCGGGAACCAGCAGGCCAGCACCGCCGGCGTGCGCATCCCGAAGTGTGCGGCGATCGGCCGGTCGCCCGCGTACAGCACCGACAGCAGGCCGCTGAAGGACTCCTCGCGCGTGTGGAAGAGATGCTCCACCAGGTCGACGATCCAGGGCCGCGCGAAGCGGTCGCTGCGCCCGGTTCTTCGGTACTGCGCCGACTTCCACCCCATCAGCGTGCGCAGCGCGCCGACGTCGCGCTCGTCGTGCACGTAGCGCACCTCGCCGACGTCCCGGCCGAGCTTGCGCTCCTTGGCGAGCGTCGTGCGCACGAACTTGGGCGAGTGGCTGCGAAGATGGCCGAGATACGCCTCGTAGCCCTGTTCGACGTCCATGACGGGCGAGGCGTACGTGCCGGTCGCGCCCTCCTCGAAGGGCTTCTGGCCCTCCACGAGGTGGTCGAACTCCCAGACGGCCAGCCCGCAGGCGCGCAGCAGCTCCCGGGCGTCCCACTGGAACCCGGGCCGGTGCACGAGCCCCTGGCAGTCCGACAGCCCCAGCCCGATCGCCCGGCCCACGCCGGCCGCCGAGCGCTGGAACGGGAAGAAGGCGACCGGGTCGCCGTCCTCGCGGACCACCGCGACGCGCACGCCCCGGTGGTGGTGGGCCACGGCGAAGGTGAAGCCGGGTGACAGGAAGGGATTGCCGAGCTGCGGGCTGCCCATGGCGACCGCCTGGCTCTGCACGCGGGTCCAGGCCGCCCGGTCGGCGGCGGTGAGCTCGCCGGGGCGGTACACGGTGATGTCCACTTTACGGAGTCCGCCTTCTCTCGGCCCGGCCACGGGAGTGCCGCAGGAGCGGCAGCAGGAACAGCACGGCACTGACCGCCGCCACGGCGGCGACCCCGCCGCGCACCGACCACATGTGCAGCGCGAGCATCCCCTGCGCCACGAGCAGGTCGATCACGACGGTGCCGCCCACGGCGACCACCGACCGGCTGAGCGGGTCGAGGCCGCGCAGCCCGGCGGCGAGTGCCGCGGCCGGCGCGGCGAGCAGGAAGAAGAAGGTGAACGGCGCCCGGACGGGCGAAGCGATGTCCGCGAGCGCGAGCACCGCGCCGACCCCGCCGACTCCCACGGCGGCGCCCGCGAGCAGCGGTAGTGATTCCTTGCCGATCGGGTGACCGGACGCGTTGTCTGTGTGCGTTGGTTGCATTGGCGACTTTGCCCCCCAAAACGCCGGATGCAGACGTTCAATGTCGCTCAATTCGGGCGCGGGCGTCAAGGAAGGAGGGAACAGAAGCGGCCGCCCCGACCGGACCGGGTGGCGGGCCGGGCAGAGGTGGACGATTTCCCCCGAACTGCCCGGCGGCGGGCGGCGGTTTGTTCGATACGGCGGGGCGCCCCCCTGAGACGCGCAGGCCCGGGGCGTCCACCGCTTCGGCACCGGCACGTCGCTGGCGGGGTGTCAGGCGGGACGCGCGGCGCGGCGGGGATCCTGCTAAGGGAGATTGCATGAGACTGTCCCGATTCGCGTCAGCCGCGTCCGCGTTCGTCCTCGCCGCCGCACTCGCCCTGACCGGTGCCGGCCCGGCACACGCCGCGGGCCCCGTGTACGTGGCCCTCGGCGACTCCTACGCCTCGGGCGTCGGCGCGGGGAGGTACCAGACCTCCAGCGGCGGCTGCTACCGCAGCAGCAGGGCGTACCCCCGCCTGTGGGCCGACACGCATACTCCGTCCGGGTTCTCTTTCACCGCCTGTTCCGGTGCCACCACCACCGATGTGATCAACCGCCAGCTCGGGCCGCTGAACGCCGCCACGACGCTGGTCAGCGTCACCGTCGGCGGCAACGACGCAGGCTTTGTCGGCGTCATGACCACCTGCCTGCTCAGCGTGTCCAGCGCCTGCCTGGACCGGATCGACCAGGCCCGCGACTACATCGAGAACCGGCTCCCGGCCCGCCTGGACGCGGTCTACGACGCCATCGCCGACCGGGCGCCGGCGGCCCGCGTGGTCGTCGTCGGCTATCCCCACTTCTACCGGCTGGGGACGTCCTGCAT
Organism: Streptomyces sp. NPDC088733; assembly: GCF_044751185.1. Lineage (NCBI taxonomy): Bacteria > Bacillati > Actinomycetota > Actinomycetes > Kitasatosporales > Streptomycetaceae > Streptomyces > Streptomyces sp. NPDC088733. The sequence goes on along the minus strand of NZ_JBIVLH010000011.1, from coordinate 203,585 downwards.
CGGCCTCACCCAGGCCAAGCGCAAGGCGATCAACGCCGCCGCCGACCTCCTCGACACCGTCACCGCCAAGCGCGCCGCCGACCACGGCTTCGCCTTCGGCGACGTCCGCGGCACCTTCGGCGGCCACGAACTGTGCGCCGGATCGGCGTGGCTGCACAGCCTGACGATCCCGGTCTACGAGTCGTACCACCCCACCGCCGCCGGCCAGTCCGGCGGCTATCTCCCGGTGTTCACCGCGGCCGCCTGACCCGCGGCGCACCCGTGCCTTACGGGGGCCGGCGCCCGGCCCCCGTACGCGGGGTGGTCAGGGAGAGGCGGCCGTGCCCGTGGGGGACGGCGACGACGACGAGGACACCGACGGGGAGGCCGCGCGGCACGTGACGGTGAACGGGACGCGTTCCGACACCAGCGCCACCGGAGCGCCGATCTCCAGCGTCATCGAGTCCTCCCAGGTGGCGTCCGGCAGGTAGGACAGCTCGACGTGCTCGACCGTGCGGCTGCTGTCCCCGCCGGCCGGGAAGTCCAGCGTCCGCCAGACCGGGTCCCCGCCGGTCCCGCTCACCGTCCGCCAGCGGTACGAGACCCTCGCGGGGGTCCGGTCCACCGTCACGACCGCGGAGAAGGCCGGCGCCTCCGCCTCCGGCGGCGGGCAGGTGCCCGTCCAGCTGTCCCGCACCGCGTGGACGGAGACATGGACGTTCACCCGGACCGGCGGGTGCGACGTGCCGGAGGACGTCCCCGAGCCCGCGCCGTGACTGCCGGAGGGTGACGCGGAGCCCGTGCCGCCGGACGGCGAGGAGGCGGCCGGTGAGGAGGCCCCGCCGTCCGTCGTCACCGCGGGGGAGGTCACGACCGCGTCGTTGGTACCGCCCGTCGTGGTCGCCGACCCGGAGCCGGCCGCGCCGCCCCCGTCGTCGTTCAGCAGCGCGTACGCGGCGCCGCCCGCCCCCAGCACCAGGGCGAGCACCCCGGCCACCAGCGCCACGACCGCGCGCCGGGGCCGCCCGGTCGCGCCGGCGGCCGGCGGCCCGTCACCCGGGGGCGCACCGAGGGGCGTCATGCGCACCGGCGTGCGCTCCCGCTCCCGGTCGCGCAACGGCTGCGGCGCGGTGACGGTCAGGGCGGCCTCGGTCGGCGCGTAGGCCGCGGCGACCGTGCCCGGTCCCGGCGAGCGCCCGGACGCCACGGCGTCCAGCTGCCGCCCCGCCTCCGCGGCGGGCAGCCGGGCCGCCGGGTCCTTCTCCAGCAGCCCCGCGATCAGCGGCCCGAGCGGGCCCGCCCGCCGGGGCGGCGGCAGCGGTTCGTCCACGACCGCGCGCATCGTGCTCAGCGCCGTGTCGCGCCGGAAGGGCGAACCGCCCTCCACCGCGACGTACAGCAGCACGCCCAGCGACCACAGGTCGGACGCCGGGCCGGGGCGGCGCCCCAGCGCGCGCTCCGGCGCCAGGAACTCGGGCGAGCCGACCAGTTCGCCGGTACGGGTGAGCGCCGAGGTGCCCTCGATCATCGCGATGCCGAAGTCGCTGAGCACCACCCGGCCGTCGTTGCCGATCAGCACATTGCCGGGCTTGACGTCCCGGTGCAGCACACCGGCGGCGTGCGCGACCCGCAGCGCGGCCAGCACCTTGGACCCGATGTCCGCCGCCCGGCGCGGCGCCATGGGCCCCTCGGCGTCGAGCACGTCGGCCAGCGTCAGACCGCGGACCAGCTCCATGACGATCCACGGGTTGCCGTCCGCCATCGCCACGTCGTAGACCTTGACCACGTTCGGGTGCTCCACCCGCGCGGCGGCGCGGCCCTCCTGCTCCAGCCTCGCGTAGAGGCGCGCGGTGTCGTGCTCGTCGAACCCCGGCGGCGCCTTGACCTCCTTGATCGCCACCTCGCGGCCCAGCAGCTCGTCACGGGCGAGCCAGACCACGCCCATGCCGCCGCGGCCGAGTTCGCCGATCAACCGGTAGCGCTCCGCCACGACCCGTGTCATCGGCGGTTCCCCCCTTCGTCGCGCCCGCTGCCCAGCATGACCGAACTTCCCACCGGGCGAACCCTTTAGACGGGAACCTCCCCCGCCGTCTCAACCGAGGGTCGCCGCCGCGCCCCTGAGCACCAGGCCGCAGCCGAGCACCAGCACCACCGACGCGGTCGCCAGCGGCACCAGACGACGCGCCGCCGTCAACACCCGACCCCGGAACAGCTCTTGCCGCAGCGACGCCCGGCCGGCCAGCCGGCCCAGGCGCACGACGGCGAAACCCGCCGCCGTGAGCGTGGCGGCCAGGCCCGCGCCGTACGCCAGCACCAGCAGGAAGCCGAACCACGCCTGGCCGAGCGCCGCGGCGCCGACGAGCACGACGACGGCTGACGGGCTGGGAACCAGACCGCCCGCGAAGCCGAGCAGGATCGTGCCGCGGAGGGTGGGCCGGGCCTCGTGGACGTGCGGGTGGGGGTGCGGGTGCGGGTGGGCTGCCGGCGCCGGGGCCTCGGCGGTCAGGACGGCTGTGGCTGTGGCGGTGCCTGGGGGTGTGCGGGGGTGGTGGTGCGGGGCGTGCGTGGGGCCGTGGGAGTGGCCGTGATCGTGCCCGTGGCTGTGCTCGTGGTTCCGGCCCCGCAGCCGCCACGCCCTGCGGAGCAGCGCCGCCCCCGCGAAGGCGACCAGGACGCCGCTGGCGATGCCCAGCCAGGCGATGACCGAGGGCGCGGCGGCCGACCCCGTCGTCACCAGCAGGCCCAGCCCGAACACCCCGAGCGTGTGCGTGACCGTCACCGACGCGCCGAGGGCGACCATGTCGCGCCGCGAACGGCGGCCGCCCGCCGCCGCCGCGGCGGCCATCAGCGTCTTCCCGTGACCGGGGGCGAGCGCGTGCATCGCGCCCAGCGCCAGCGCCGTGAGCAGGGCCAGCGCGGCGAAGCCCGGGGTGAGCGCGTGCCGGGACACCAGCCCGGTGAGCGCCTGTGTCCAGCGGTCCGCGCCGCGCGGCAGCACACCGCTCCCGGGCGCCGCGGTGCCCGGGTCCGCCGCGGCGCCGAGCGCCGGCCCGCCGGGCGTCACGCGCAGCCGCGCCGACCGCTCGTCGGCGGGGGAGGACAGCAGGTCCCCCGGGTAGGCCGTCAGACGCCGTGACACCGAAGCGCCGGGCACGTCGGCGGCGGCGAGCGTCATGCGGTCGCCGCGCGCCGTGATCTCCCGCCAGCCGGGCCCGGTGCCGATGTCGGCCGGACGGTACGTCAGCGCGACCGACCCGGCGCGGGGCAGGGGCGCCGTCAGCCGGCACTCCACGCGCAGCGTCGTCAGCCCCGCCTGCCCCGGCCGTACGGCGGCGCTCGCCGCGTCCACCCGGACCGGGACGCCCCGCCCGTCCGCCGCGGCCCGTGCGCCGTCCGCCGCGGCGCCGCAGCGCTCGCGCGCCCAGGCCGCCAACTCCGGCTTCGCCAGGGTGTTGTCGCCGTTCCGGTCGACGGCCGGGACCGCTTGGGCGGCGGGGATCTCCGCGAGGTCCTCGACGTGGTCGACACGCAGCGTGCCGGGCGCGACGACCAGTCCGTCGTAGCGGTTGACGGTGAAGTTGCCGAGCGGGTGCGCCTGCGCCTGCCCGGCGGGCAGTATCGCCAGCGCGGCGGCGGCTGCCGCCACAGCGGCCGCCGCGGCCGTCCTGCGCCGGATCATGACGGGTCTCCTTCGGTGCGAGCGAGGGCCGCGCGGGCGGCGGGGGCGCCGGTCGGGGAGAAACCGGGGTTCAGGCGCAGGGCGGCGGCCAGCGACGCGTGAGCCTCCTGCCGCTTGCCGAGGGCGGCCTCGATGACACCGCGGTGGTACAGGAAGGCCGCGTTGCGGTAGCCGGGCGCGGAGGAGCGCTCCGCGTACGGCAGGGCCTCCCGGTCGCGGCCGTTGACGTGCAGGGCCCAGGCGAGGGCGTCGGCGGTGTGCACGGTCTGCCGGCGCGCCCACTCCGCGCGGGCGGCGCGCAGCGCCTCGCGCGCGTCGCCGTGGTCCGCGGCGACCAGGGCCGCGTCCAGGTCCGTCGCGACGCCGTTCGCCTTGGCGAGCGCGATCCAGGTGCCGACCACCGCGAACTGCTCCCGGGCCCTGCCCGGCTGCCCGGCGGCCTCGTACAGCTCGCCCAGCTCGGCGAGTTGGGCGGGGAGCGGGTAGCGGCGCACGACCTCGGCCAGGTCGCGGACGGCCCTGGCGCGGTCGCCGCGCGCGGCGTACGTCCGGCCGCGGCCCTCGATCGCCGGCAGGTAGCCGGGGGACGCGCGCAGGGCGGTGGCGTACTGGCCCAGTGCCTCCGCGTAGTGGCCCTGGCTCCACGCGAGCTGGCCCAGCGCCGTGGCGACGTAGGCGGTGTCGCCGGGTGTGCTCGCGGAGTCCAGGGCCCGGGTCAGGACACGGCGGGCGCCCGCGGCGTCCCCCCGCAGTTCGTGGACGTACGCGAGGCGGGTGAAGACGGGGATGCCGGGCCGCAGCGCGTCGGCGTGCTCGGCGGCGGCCAGCGCGGCGCCGTACCGGCCGAGTTCGACCAGGGCGTCCACCCGGACCGCCAGCGCGCGTTCGTTCCAGGGGTTGGTGCGCAGGGCGCGGTCGGCGGCGCTCAGGGCGGTGCGGAAGTCGTGGCGGGCGGCGGCGAGGGCGGCCTGCCCGGCGAGCGCGGCGTCGTTGCCGTCGGGGGTGATCCGCAGCGAGCGGGCGAGTGCCGCCGCGGCCTGCGGGTAGCGGGTGGGGTCGCCGGAGGTGCGGGCCTGCTCGACGTAGGCCGCTCCGAGCACCGCCCACCCGGAGGAGTCCTCCGGCTGGGCGCGCAGGTGCTTCTGGAGCCCCGCGATGCCGCCCGCGAGGTCTCCTGCCGCGAGCCGGTCCAGCGGGGCGTCACCGGTCCGCGCGGCTGCCGCCGCCGGTCCGGTCCGGTCGCCGGCCCGGCCGGGGGAGCCGCCGAGCACCAGCGCACCCGCGGTGAGCGCCAGCGCCAGGCCCAGCGCCAGCGCGGTGAAGAGGACGGCGGTGCGCAGCCGGCCCAGGGGCGGTGCGTCCATGGCTGCCTGCCTTTCGGGTGGGTGGGAGCCCCGGCCGGGGCGAGGGGAGTCACGCCCCGGCCGGGAGCGGGACCGGCGGTCAGGCCCGGTGGGCGCGGGCGCGGACCGGGCGGCGGCGCATGCGCCACCACACCAGTGCGGCGCCGACGAGCAGCACACCCGCGCCGCCGGAGGCGGCGGAGGCGATCAGGACGGTGTTGCCGCCGCCGGGACCCTGCATCAGGCCGCCGGCGTTGAGCTGGGTCACCCCGTCGGTCCGGGACGAGTCGGTCGTCGCCGCCTTCGCCAGCGGGCCGTCCGAACCGGAACTCGGCAGGGCGACATAGGGGAAGTTCGCCCCGAAGGCCCGGTCGTTGGCGTTGACCGCGTCACCGAGGTCGTTCTTGGCACCGACGAGTTCGCCCTCGACCACCTGGAGCGCGATGTCCACGACGTCGTCGGTCAGCCGGCGCCCGTTCGGGAAGCCGGCGGTGTCGCCGTCGAGGACGCCGAGCCGCTTGGGCTGCGCGGCGGGCGGGACCGCCGTGTTGAGCCGCAGCATCTCCGACGGGCGGACGTGCGGCGGCTGGTTGAGCTTGGGCACGCCGGTGAGGAAGACCTGGACGAGGTCGTTGCGCGGGGTGGCCGGAGCCTTGATCTTGTAGATGCCCTCGATGAGCTTCGGCAGCTCGGGCTCGGTCACGTTCTTGAGGAACTGCGCGTCGTTCCAGGGCGACGAGGCGTTGAACCTGTCCTTGTCCTTGAGGGGGTTGACCACCTCGTTCACCAGGGGCATGCCGAGCCGGGAGACCTGCGCCCAGTCCCCGTTCGCGGTGCGCCGCTGGGTGGTGGACCAGATGCCGACGACCGGCTGCTTCGCGGACTGGCGTATCGCGGCGGTCGGGACCTGGAGGGCGATCGTGTTGACGTTGTAGCCCTTGAGGGTGTCGTCGCCGACCTCGGAGAGATTGCCTCCGTAGAGCAGGTCGAAGACCCGCAGGTCCAGGAAGAAGGGGTCGTCGGACTGGCCGGCGAAGGCCGTCGTGCCGCGGCCCAGCTCCTTGACGGCCTGCTGCCGCAGGGCGTTGTAGTCCGGCATCGACGCCTTGCCGACGTTGGACGGCGCCACCGGCACGTCGTTCGCGACCTTGTAGCGGCCGGTCACGTGCTGGTTGTGCAGCCGGAACAGGTCGATGTCGTACGTCTGGAAGAAGTTCAGGTCCGGGTCGCCGAGGCTGGTGACCGGGCCGGTGTTGTAGAGGAACGTCTTCTTGTTGCGGACGTGGTCCTGGAACGTCCACCGGTAGAGGTAGTCGCCCTGGGCGTCGCCGTCGTTGTCGATGTGGATGTCGTACTGGGCGTCGTCGGCGAACTTGTAGAAGTTCGGGCCGCCGGCCGGGTCCTCGAACGGGATCCAGTTCGCCACCAGCGTGGTGGTGTCCGGGCGGTCGGGGCTGACGAACGCGTAGACGTCCGTGGTGTCGTACTGCGGCTGGCCCGAGATCAGCGGCGCCTCCCGGTGGCTGGAGGCCTCCGCGGCGTCCGGTGCCAGCACGGTGGCGCCCGCCGCGGCGAGCCCCCCCGCGGCCAGGGTGCCCGCCGTGATCAGGGCGATCGCACGGGATCGCCCGATCCGGGCCATGAGCCTGTTCCTGAGTTCTGCGGTCATCGCGTCGGTCCTTCGCGAGTGCGGCCCCTCCCCCTTGGAAGAGGTCCTGCGAGAGGTGTTCGGGACCGGGGGGCGGGGCGGATTGGCGGAGCCCGATGAATTTGCGTCACAGATTTGTCACGTGATAATGGGGCCAACCGGAGTGCTCGGCCCCGGAGTTGGGGCCGGAGGCGGTACGGGCGCCGGAGCCCGCGCCGGACCGGAGCCGGCGCCGGACCGGAGCCCGAAGGAAAGCAGGGGAGCGAGATGAGACGCCCCGTGCACGAACTGGCCGAGCCCTACGCCCTGGACGCCCTGGGGCCCCGCGAAGCGCGCCGGTTCGAGGCCCATCTGCTGCGCTGCGACGCCTGCGCGCAGCGGGTGGGCGGACTGGAACGATCGGGCGGACCGGGCGGGGAGAGCACGGTGTGGCTGGGCGGCGCCGCGCCGGCGGACGTGGTGACGGCTCCGGGGGAGGTCGTCCTGGAGCACACCGGCGGTCCGCGGTGGGAAAGGGGCGCACGCCCCGGAGCGCACCACCGGTGGCGCTGGGGCAGGCCCCCGGCGGTCCGCCTGGCGGCATCGGCCGCGGCCGCCGCGCTCGCCCTCGCCGCGGTGCTGGGCGTCCTGCTCCACCGCAGCGGGGAGCAGCTGGAGCGGGAACGGGCGCGTACGCGGGCGGTCACCGAGGTGCTGACCGCGAGCGACGCACGGCCCGCCTACACGAGCGACGACCACGGCCGCGGCATGACCGCGGTCTGCTCGCGGGCGCTGCGGCGGGCGGTGGTGACGGTGCAGGGCCTGCCCCGTCCGGCCGAGGGGCGGGTCTACCAGGTGTGGCTGGTCAGCGAGCGCCCCGAGGCGTACCGCTCGATCGGGGTGCTCGAGGACGGTCCGGGCGCGGGCGACACGCCCGGGCCGCTGGTCGCCTCCGGGCTGGACGGGAGGTCGTACGCCTTCACCGTGACGATTGAGCCGAGTGGCGGATCGCCGCAGCCCACCGCGGACCCGGTGGCCCAACTGCCCCTGCTGGCCCTCGGAATCGACGCATGACCGTCAACCCCCTTGACGTACAGGTGAATCCGGTAACGGGGATGCGTAGGTGACGCCACGGGACGATAGGGTTACCCTGCCCGGTGCCGGGTGCCCTCGAATGGGTGGGGAGTGTCATGGATCAGATAGCAATGCGAGGCAGGGCGCGAGTGCCTGCCATCACCTGCGGGAGCAGCACGTCCAGTGCGCGGCTCGACCGCCATCTTTCGGTGCTGGCCGGTCCGGCCGCGCCGCAGCGGGAGGCGGAGGAGGCCACGCTGCTGATGCGTGAGCTGACCTCGCGCGACCACGTGCGGACGAACGCGAACCGTGGAGCCCGTGTGTCGCTGTTCGCACCGCTGCGGCGGCTGCGGCGCTCGCTCTTCGGGGGCCGCGGCTGACCCGAGGGCGTCCCTGACGCTTGCGTACGCGAACAGGCTCGGGCGAACACACCGTCCCGGCACCACGCCGCCCATGCGACGTGTCGGTGTGTTCCTCCGGGCCTGTTGTCATGTCGACTTGTGGCCAGATGGTCACATAGTCATGTCGAGACGGCGAGCGGCCCGGCGGGTCAGAGCAGCACGAACTGCCCGTCCGGGCCCTCCTCGTGGTGATCGAGCACGGACGCCGGACGCCGCGCTGCCTCCGGCACCGGCAGGACACGCGCCGCCCGCAACTCCCCGGCCCCGACGAGGGGGCCCACGGCCACCCGTGCGGCCAGGGCCCTGCGGCGCGGCCGCTCCTCCGCCAGCAGCGCCAGCACGCTGATCAGCTCCAGCAGTTCGGTCGTGCGGGCGCGCGGCCAGTACGCCGGGCGAACGGCGTCCAGCGTGCCCGCCGCCCCCGGCTCCGTACGCAGGGCGAACCAGGTCTCCAGCACCCGGGTGCCGCCCGCGTGGAACTCCCAGGCCGCCTCCGGCACCGGGGCGATCCGCCCGTCCCCGACCACCAGCGCCTCCTCCTGCGCGTCCCAGGAGGGCGGCTCCCGCGGCACGTCCGGCAGGGCGGCCCGCACGTACGGCCGCCGGCCGCCCGGCAGCCGGGGATGGCCCGCGGGCCGGTCCGCCGCCGGATCGGCGTACCGTGCACCGCGTGTGTGCAGCCAGAGCAGCCGGCGGCCGAGCGCGACGCCCTGCGCCCACAGCTCCGGGTCGGCGGTCAGCGGCACCTCGACCGGGCCGCCGGCCGTGCCCGTCGCGGCGATCCAGGCCAGCATGTCCTGCGCCGGGACCGGCACGCCGAGCCGGGCCGCGAGATGGGCGAGCAGCCCGGGCGCGAAGTTGGGGTCGGCCCCGCCGGGGCGGCGGAAGAGCGGACGGACGCGGCCGGGCCGGCCGGCGGGGGAGTGCCCGTCGGGCAGCAGCGCCGAGAAGGTCAGCGGTGGCCCCGGGACCTGCGGCAGCCGGGCGAGCTCGACCGCGTACAGCTGGTGGGTGTCGTCCGCGACGCGCCACAGCTCCGGGCGGGCGGCGTCGATCAGCCGCTGGTCGGGCAGCAGCCACTGCTGGTCGTACGGGCCGTGCAGCACCCGTACCGGCTCGGCGCACGGCCCGTCCTCGCGCTCCAGCCGCGCGGTGGACACGGGGTGGCCGGGCAGCTGGGCGACGCCGGTGTGCGTCGTACGCGCCCGAGACGGCTGGAACAGGCGCTCACGCTCGTCCCCCTCGGCGCGCAGCAGCCGGTCCCAGCGGGCGGTGAGAGTGGCGGCCTCGGGAGCCAGCACCCAGGAGCGCCCCAGGCGCAGGGGCGCGGTGGACCACGGCATCAGGTCTGCCAGCGTCGGCGCTTCATCGCTCACCGCGAGCATGCTACTGAGACCGCGTCCTGTGCGGTGAGGCGGACGAGCCGTTTGCCGCAGCAGAAGGCGGTGGCGAGGCCGAGGAGGGCCAGGGGGTTGCGGGGATCGCGGCATGTCGGGCCTGGCCCACCTGTGAAGCCGCCGGTTGAACGGGTGATCTTGGTTGCCGAGGCGGACCGACTTCATTGCTTCGGAAACGCTTCGCGCGAGAGGCAGCGCATTTGATTTTCATCAAGTGAAAGTTTTTTGTGCGTTCGGCGATTCCGGGATAACGTGCGGAGTGCCTGGTTCTGATGGCAAGTGGAATGTCACGGCCTGCGGCGCGCACTGTGTTCCTCCTCGAGATCCACCATTCGCAGCCGGAGCCGTGGCATTTTGCGGTCGGACGGAAAGCGCTGGTGGCAGGGGGGAAGGTGTTGAGCGGGCTGCCGGGGACCCGGTCATCGAGATCCCTGTCTCCGTCTCTTGTGCGGCATTGTTTAAGGTCTCCTCATGAGTCAAACAGACGACCGGCTGATTTCTTTCGTATCGGCTTATGCCGCCATGTTCGAGACCCTTGCCACCGCTGTTACCGGACGCGCGAGCAGAGGTCCGCAGGGTGCCGTGCTCGCAATCACCGGCGCAGCGATCGCGCCGCTGAACGCGATGATCAGTCCGAGCCTGGGGCCGAGCGCCGATGAGATCACGGCGTTGGCGGCCGCGGGGAGCCCGTGGGATTTTCCCTGGAGCATCCACGTCCGAGGGGTTCCGAGTCCGATGGTCGCCGAGGCCGCCGCGCGGCACGGGCTGACCCGGTTCGAGCGGCAGCCCCTCATGATCCGCCACTGCGACCAAGGGTTGCCGAAGGAGCCGGTCGTTGACGGTCTGCGCATACGGGCCGTGCCGCGCGACGAACTGGACCTGTACGCCAGGACCGTGGCGGAGGGCTTCGAAGTGCCGTACGAGATGCTGCGGGTTTTCGCCGATCCTTCCCTGGCGACGGTCGACAGGATGACGTTCTACCTTGCGGAGCTGGACGGTGTGCCCGTGGGAACGGGCATGACGGCTACCTCTGGTGACCTGACAGGTATCTTCAACATCGCCACGCTGCCGGGCCACAGGCGGCGTGGATTCGCAAGCGCCGTCACGCTGGAACTGGTCCGTTCGGGCTTCGCCGCAGGTGCCGGTACGGCCTACCTGTACGCGTCGGAGAAGGGCGAGTCCGTGTACCGGTCGGTCGGCTTCCGCACCGAGGAGTACCTGACGGTGATCAGCGCTCCGTCATAGCGCCCCCGGACCGGTCGGCCGACCCGCGAGTCCTGGGGCAGGCAGTCAGCCCGCCCCTGGACCGTTCTCCCGCGACGGGGCGGATCTCACGTGTCCTCGAAGGCCCCTCAGGGTGCCTCCATCGTGACGGTGAAGGAGAAGCGGTCCCCGCGGTAGTGGATGCGCACGACGTCGACGACGCGTCCCGACTCGTCGTAGCTCACCCCCGTGCAGTGCAGGATCGGGCTGAGCAGCGGCACCCGCAGCAGGCGCGCGGTGTCCGGGTCGGCGAGGCGGGCCTCCACGGTGTCGGTGATCCGGCTGATCCGCACCCCCAGGGCGTCCCGCAGCACCTTCGTCATTGGCCAGCGGGCGAGGTCCGCCAGGTCGATCCGCTCCGCCAGCTCGGGCAGCACGAAGTTCTCCGCCCAGTTGACCGGCTCACCGCTCTCGTCGCACCGCAGCCTGCGGTACGCCATCGTCCCGGCCACCCCGGGGAAGTACTCGGCGTACTCCGCGGGTACCGGTTCGGGGCCGTGCCCGAGCACGCTCGTGCGCTCCCCGGACTGCTGGGCCACGATCGCGTCGACCGAGCCCAGCAGCCGGACCGGGGCACCGCGCCGCGCCGCCGGCTCGATGAACGTGCCGCGCCGGCGGTGCCGGCTGATCAGCCCCTCCTCCTCCAGCTCCTTGAGCGCCTGCCGCATGGTCAGCACGCTCACCCCGTAGTGCCCCGCCAGGACGTCCTCGGTCGGCAGCCGCAGCGGGGCGTCCGGCCGGCGGCCGAGTATCGAGGCGCGCAGCGACTGCGACACCTGGTACCACAAGGGGAGCTTGCGGTTCAGGACCAGCGAGTCGGGGGCGAAGAGGCCGGGGCTCGTCGTCATGGCCTGAAGTGTCGCTCAAGCCCCCGCCACACGTCGTCGTACCCCCGCTGCAGATGCTCCGCCGCCAGCGCCTGCGCCGTGGGCACGACCGGCCAGCGCGTCTCGAACATGAACGCCAGCCCGTCGTCGATCTTCTGCGGTACCAGCTCCGCACCGCTGGCCCTGTCGAAGGTCGTCCGGTCCGGGCCGTGCGCCGACATCATGTTGTGCAGCGAGGCGCCGCCGGGCACGAAGCCCTCGGCCTTGGCGTCGTACGCCCCCTCCACGAGCCCCATGAACTCGCTCATCACATTGCGGTGGAAGTACGGCGGGCGGAAGGTGTCCTCGCCGACCAGCCAGCGCGGCGCGAAGACCACGAAGTCGGCGTTGGCCAGGCCCGGGGTGTCGGACGGCGAGGTCAGCACCGTGTAGATCGACGGGTCGGGGTGGTCCCAGCTGACCGAGCCGAGCACATTGAAGCGGCGCAGGTCGTACACGTACGGCACCAGGTTGCCGTGCCAGCCCACGACGTCCAGCGGCGAGTGGTCGTACTCGGCGGCCCAGAGGTTGCCGCCGAACTTGTTGACCACCTCCACCGGCTCCTCGCGGTCCTCGTACGCGGCGACGGGTGCCATGAAGTCCCGGGCGTGCGCCAGTCCGTTCGCCCCGATGGGGCCGAGGTCGGGGAGGCGGAAGTGCTGCCCGTAGTTCTCGCAGACGTAGCCGCGCGCGTCGGCGTCCAGCAGCTCGACGCGGAAGCGCACCCCGCGCGGGACGAGCGCGACGTGCCCCGGCTCGGCGGCCAGCAGGCCGAGTTCGGTGCGCAGCAGCAGGCCGCCGCGCTCCGGCACGATCAGCAGCTCGCCGTCGGAGGACGAGAACACCCGGGCGTCCATCGAGCGGTTGGCGGCGTACCAGTGGATGCCGATGCCCTCGCGGCGCAGCACGTCGCCGTTGCCGCCGACCGTGACCAGGCCGTCCACGAAGTCCGCCGGGCCCTGCGGTATCGGCAGCGGACTCCAGCGCAGCCGGTTGGGATCGGCCTCGGTCTCCTGGAACGGCGCGCTGCGCAGCGCGCCGTTCGCGATCCGCCGGAAGGGCGGATGAGCGGCCGAGGGGCGGATGCGGTACAGCCACGAGCGGCGGTTGTGGTGCCGCGGCTCGGTGAACGCGGTGCCGCTCAGCTGCTCCGCGTACAACCCGAGCGGGGCGCGCTGCGGGGAGTTGCGGCCCACCGGGACAGCGCCCGGCACGGCCTCGCTGACGTGCTCGTTGCCGAAGCCCGGAAGGTACTCCAGGTCCTTGATCTCAGTGCTGGTCACGATTCCTATGGTCAAGCAGAGGAATCCGGCCCGCAAGGGGTCGTCGGGCACCTGTGGAAAACCTGTCCGACCGGCATGATGAGTCCCGTGCAGAGCAGCGGCAGCGGTCTCCGGCGGGTCCCCGTCCAGCAGCGCAGTGCCGAACGCCTCGCCCGGATCCTCGACGTGGCGGCGGCGGTCCTCGACGAGGGCGGTTACGAGGAGTTGAGCACCCGTGCCGTGGCCGCCCGCGCCGGGGTCCCGATCGGCTCGGTCTACCGCTTCTTCTCCAACAAGCGCGCGATGGCCGACGCGCTGGCCCGCCGCAACCTGGAGAAGTACCTCGCCGGTGTCACCGCCCTCCTCGACGCCGCAGGGCCCGGGGCGTTCGCCGTCACCGCGCGGCCGTCCGGGGAAGCACCTCCTGAAGTGAACTCCGGCGACCGGCGCCGCCTGGTCGGCCCGGTCGGCCTGGTCGGCCCGGTCGGCCTGGTCGGCCTGGTCGACTTGGTCGACGTCGTCGTCGACCACTACGTCGCCATGCGCCGCACGGTGCCCGGCTTCGCCCTCGTCAGCTTCGCCGGACCCGCCCCGGGCACCGCCGCCAACGACGAGGCCAACCACCAACTCGCCGACGGCCTGCGGTCGCTGCTCGCGGGCCGGCTCGGCGTGACGGCCGGCGAGGAACGGCTGCGCACCGCCTTCGTGGTCGGTGTCGAGGCGGCCGACGCGCTGCTGAAGCTGGCCTTCCGTACCGACCCCGAGGGCGACGCCGTCCTCGTCGCCGAGACCAAGGAACTGCTGCGGGCCTACCTCGGCCGCGTCCTGGACGCCTGAGAGTGCCGGTCCGCCGCGGGTTCCGCCGGACGGTGCGGGATCGCTACCCCACATGCCTACCGGTCGGTATGGTGTGCCGACAGGGGCGTCCCCGTTCACCCGGAAGGATGGGACGGCGGACGGCGGCCCGCTTCACCCGCCCGTGCGCGACGGCCTCCCCGCCCGGGTCGCCCCCGCGTGATCCACTGCACGGAGTGCCGCCCTGGCACCAAAAAACTATCGGCGCTAGTTTGGGCGGGCCAAGGCACCGCCGCCCGGGAGGACAACGGATGAAGCCGCACGACGGGATGTACATCGACGGCGACTGGCGGCCCGCCGCCGGCACGGAGACGATCGCTGTCGTCAACCCCGCCGACGAGCAGGTGTTCGCCACCGTGCCCGCCGGCACCGCCGCCGACGTGGACGCCGCGGTGCGCGCCGCGCGCGCCGCCTTCCCCGGCTGGGCCGCCACGGCGCCCGCCGACCGGGCCGCCCGGATCGGCGCGCTGCGCGACGTGCTCGCCGCCCGCCGCGAGGAGATCGCCGAGACCGTCGCCGCCGAACTCGGCTCGCCCCTGGCCTTCGCCCAGGCCGTCCACGCCGACCTCCCCGTCAAGGTCGCCGGCTCGTACGCCGAACTCGCCGCGAGCCACGCCTTCGAGGAGCGGATCGGCAACTCCACCGTCTTCCACGAGCCGGTCGGCGTCGTCGGCGCGATCACACCCTGGAACTACCCGCTGCACCAGATCGTCGCCAAGGCCGCCCCCGCCCTCGCCGCCGGCTGCACCGTCGTGCTCAAGCCCGCCGAGGACACGCCGCTGGTCGCCCAGCTCTTCGCCGAGGCCGTCCACGAAGCGGGCCTGCCCGCCGGGGTGTTCAACCTCGTCACCGGTCTCGGCCCGGTCGCCGGGCAGGCGCTCGCCGCGCACGAGGACGTCGACCTGGTCTCCTTCACCGGCTCCACCGCCGTCGGCAAGCAGATCGCCGCCACCGCCGGCGCCGCGGTCAAGCGGGTCGCCCTGGAACTCGGCGGCAAGTCCGCCAACGTCATCCTCCCGAGCGCCGACCTCGCCAAGGCCGTCAACGTCGGCGTCGCCAATGTCATGTCCAACACCGGCCAGACGTGCAGCGCCTGGACCCGCATGCTCGTCCACCGCGACCAGTACGACGAGGCCGTCGCCCTCGCCGCGGCCGCCACCGCGAAGTACGTCCCCGGGGAGCGCATCGGCCCCGTCGTCAACGCCAAGCAGCAGGCCCGCGTCCGCGGCTACATCGAGCAGGGCCTCGCCGAGGGCGCCCGCCTCGTCGCCGGCGGCCCCGAAGCGCCCCGCGCGCTGGGCTACTGGGTCAGCCCCACGATCTTCGCCGACGTACGCCCCGACATGACCATCGCGCAGGAGGAGATCTTCGGCCCGGTCCTGTCGATCCTGGCGTACGAGGACGAGGACGACGCCCTGCGCATCGCCAACGGCACCGTCTACGGCCTCGCGGGCGCGGTCTGGGCGGGCGACGACGCCGAGGCCGTCGCCTTCGCCCGGCGCATGGAGACCGGCCAGGTCGACATCAACGGCGGCCGCTTCAACCCGCTGGCCCCCTTCGGCGGTTACAAGCAGTCGGGCGTCGGCCGCGAACTCGGCCCGCACGGACTGGCCGAGTACCTCCAGACCAAGTCCCTCCAGTTCTGACCCCACCCGACCGACCGTCGCCCCCGAACCCCTGAGCGCAGGAGAAAACACCGTGGTCCGCGCCGCCGTCCTGTCCGCCGTCAACGCGCCCCTGGCCATCGCCGACATCGAGCTGCCCGACCCCGGCCCCGGCCAGGTCCGGGTGCGCCTCGCGGCGGCCGGCGTGTGCCACTCCGACCTGTCGCTGTCCAACGGGACGCTCCGCCAGCCCGTGCCCGCCGTCCTCGGCCACGAGGGCGCGGGCACGGTCGTCTCCGTCGGCGAGGACGTCACCGGCCTCGCCCCGGGCGACCCCGTGGTCCTCAACTGGGCGCCCTCCTGCGGTACCTGCCACTACTGCGGCCTGGGCGAGCCCTGGCTCTGCGCCAACGCGGGCGCGGCGGCCGCCGCGCCGTACGCCAAGCTCGCCGCCGGGGGCGACGAGCTCTACCCGGGCCTCGGCACGGCCGCCTTCGCCGAGGAGACCGTGGTCCCGGCCGCCGCCGTGCTCCCGCTGCCCGACGGCGTCCCGCTCACCGAGGCCGCCCTCCTGGGCTGCGCCGTGCTCACCGGCTACGGCGCCGTCCACCACTCCGCCGCCGTCCGTCCCGGCGAGTCCGTCGTCGTCATCGGTGTCGGCGGGGTCGGCCTCGCCGTGCTCCAGGCCGCCCGCATCGCCGGCGCGGGAACGATCCTCGCCGTCGACGTCTCCCCGGCCAAGGAGGAACTGGCCCGGGCGGCCGGCGCGACCGGGTTCCTGGTCGCGGGCGACGACCTCGCCAAGCGCGTCCGCGCCCTGACCGGCGGCCACGGCGCGGACGTCGCCATCGAGTGCGTGGGCCGCTCGGAGACCATCCGCGCCGCATGGTCCTCCACACGGCGTGGCGGGCGCACGACGGTCGTCGGCATCGGCGGCAAGCAGGACATGGTCTCCTTCTCCGCCCTGGAGATCTTCCACTTCGGCCGCACGCTCTCGGGCTGCGTCTACGGCAACAGCGACCCGGCCCGCGACCTGCCGGTCCTCGCGGACCACATCCGCGCGGGCCGCCTCGACCTGTCCGCGATGGTCACCGAGCGCATCGCCCTGGAGGGCATTCCCGACGCGTTCGACGCGATGCTCGCGGGCCGCGGCGGGCGGGCCCTGGTGGTCTTCTGAGGCCCGCTCACCCCTGACCGACGGTCACCGTCACGTATCTCTCGCCCGGGCCCGGAGGCCGCGTCCACGACCGGGTGGTGAAGGTGGGCAGGTAGCCCGGCGTCAGGGCGAAGCGCGGCAGCGTCACCCCGAACGCGGCAGCGATGGCCCCCAGGGCGCGCAGTTCACCCTCCCTGGGGAAGTCCTCGGGCGAGAAGAGACGATCCGGATCGAGGCCCGGCGGCACACTGCCGCTCCGCCGGACCTCGGTGCCGTGCACGGTGAACGCGTACGACTCCTCGCCCTGCTCGGCGACCGACAGATGGAAGACGTCGGACGTCGGCCCGTACGTCCTGCCCGGGGCACCCCAGACCACGACGGCGCGCCCGGCCCGGGACGCGGCGACCGCCGGTGAGACGAACCGCCGCCCGTTGAAGAGATTCGGCTGTCCGTCGAAGGCGAAGCACCAGTTCTCTCCGGCGCGGCCGACGGCCATGAACGCCTTGTCGTCGTAGGACGAACTGCCGCGGTTCCGCGGTTGCGTGCGCAGCCTCCTGAGGGCCGCGGGCTCGTGGAACCCGCTGCTCCCGTCCTCGCTGAGAAGGCCGGGCAGTTCGTCGGGTTCCACGCCCTCCACGAGGACGAAGCGGTATCCCCGCTGGTACGTGGAGGCCATCCACACGAGGCCGTCCGGATCGGTGTCGGGGACCGGCTCCGGTTGTGCACCGGGCTCGCCGGCGCGCGGGGTGGCCAGCAGTTCCCGTCCGCGGTCCGGCGTGATCAGCGGACCGAGGACCGGGTCCGCGAGCAGACCCAGCGGGGCGAGCAGATCCGGACCCGGCGGCTCCCAGGCCGGCAGCGCGGCACGCAGAGTGCGCCAGGCGGCATCGGTCCCGCCCCACCGCGCCTGCTCCCGCGCCCGGTCCACGGCCTCCCCGTATGCACCTGGCACCGTGTACCGGAAGGTCCCCTCCCGCATCCGCCGCAGCAACTCCTCGCCCAGGGCGCGGACCTCGTCGGACGCACCCCGTACGACGAAGTCCCACGAGGCCTCGTCACCTCCGCCCCGGACGTGCTCGTCGGCGAGCACGGGCAACAACTCCGGCGCGTACCCGGGATCGAGGGCGCGTCCCGCGAAGTCGGGCCTGTCCCTGGTGCGCTGCAGCCGCCGTATCTGGTCGCGCAGTGCCTTCGCCCGCGGCCGCCCGAATCCCTCGGCTTTTGAGAGAGCGATCTCGGCCCGTTCGTACCGACCGGCCAGCGCGTCACGCCGGGCGCTGTCCACGGTGGCGTCCAGTGCCCGTGTCGTCGCGTTGGCGAACTCCCGTCCGTCGCGCACGCTGCGAACGGCGGACAGCTGATGGAACTCCCGGTACATGTCCGCCATGAACTCCTGGAAGGACGCGTATCGCCGCGGCGGCGCAGCTGCCCAGCTCCGATAGTGGTACAGGGCCCACTCGCCGTCGGTGCCGACGTCGAGCGGATGCAGCAGCACGTACGCCAGGTCGGACACCTCGTCGAGTTGGAGGCCGTCCGTCCAGAGGCCGATCTCCATCACCGCCTTCGGCGAGGGGTCGCGGCCGATGGCCTCCCGCCAGACCTTGGCGAGGCCGTCCGAGTCCTGATGCCAGCGCGCCGTCCGCGTGCCCGCCAGCAGCGAGACGAACCCGCCCGCGTGCCGCCACCCGTCGCTCACCTCCAGGAACGCCCGGTAGGACGGCGGCAGTCGGCGTCCCAGCCGGCGTTCCGCCTCCGCCAGGCGTTCGGCGTCCGCCGGGGCGAAGCCCAGCCAGCGGTCGCGCAGGGCCCGCGCGTCGTCCTCGGTGAGGGAGTCCGGGTCCTGCGCGTCGGCCCATTCCTCGCTCCACCGCACGAGGAACGAGCGCCAGTCGAAGGTCGTGTCCGTCATGGGCCGATCGTCGCACCCGCCACCGACAGCGGCCCGGGCCCGCGCCGGTCAGCGCGGCAGTGCGGCGAACTGCACGGCCAGCCCGTCCACCAGGGCCCGCAGCCCCGTCTCGAACGCGCCCTCGTCCACGCGCTGCTGACGTTCCGCCAGCAGGTGGGCCTGGCCGAGGTGCGGGTAGTCCGACGGGTCGTACGCCGTCGGGTCGTCGACGAAGCCCCGCGCGAAGGAGCCCAGCGCCGACCCCGCCACGAAGTACCGCATGAGCGCGCCCACCCGGGTCGCGTGGGCGGGCGGCCACCCCGCCGCGGTCATGCCGCCGAAGACGGCGTCGGCCATGCGGAGCCCGGCCGGGCGGCGTCCGGGGCCCTGGGCGAGGAACGGCACGATGTGGGGGTGGGCCCCGAGGGCGGCGCGGTAGGACCGGGCCCAGGCCACGAGCGCGTCGGGCCAGTCGCGGCCGTCCTCGAACATCGCGAGGTCCACCTCGGCGACGACGGCGTCGGCGACCGCGTCCAGGATCTCGTCCTTGGTCGGGAAGTGGTTGTACAGGCTCGGCCCGCTCACCCCCAGTTCCGCGGCGAGCCGCCGGGTGGAGACGGCCGCCAGCCCCTCGGCGTCCACCAGCGCGAGCGCCGCGGCGACGATGCGCTCGCGGCTGAGCAGGGGCTTGCGGGGGCGGGCCATGCGGCACATAGTAGAGCTGCGAGCAAGAAACTAGCACTGCTAATTTATGAGTGGATCCCACCCCGAGGTGCGTCGTGAATCTTGAGCTGTCCGAGGAGCAGGCCGCGGTCCGCCGCCTGGCCGCAGAATTCACCGAGCGCGAGATCGTGCCGCACGCGACGGCCTGGGACCGCGCCGAGAGCGTGGACCGCGGCATCGTGAAGAAGCTGGGCGCGGTGGGCTTCCTCGGCCTGACCGTTCCGGAGGAGTACGGCGGCTCGGGCGGCGACCACCTCGCGTACTGCCTGGTCACCGAGGAACTGGGCCGCGGCGACTCCTCCGTGCGCGGCATCGTCTCGGTCTCCCTCGGCCTGGTGGCCAAGTCCGTCGCCCACTGGGGCAGCGAGGAGCAGAAGCGCGCCTGGCTGCCCCGGCTGACCTCCGGCGAGGCCGTCGGCTGCTTCGGCCTCACCGAGCCCGGCACCGGCTCGGACGCCGCCCACCTCACCACCCGGGCCAGGCGGGACGGCGGGGACTGGGTGATCAACGGCTCGAAGATGTTCATCACGAACGGCACCTGGGCCGATGTCGTGCTGCTTTTCGCCCGCACCAATGACACCCCGGCCCACAAGGGCATCAGCGCCTTCCTCGTGCCCACCGACACCCCTGGCCTCACCCGCCGCGAGATCCACGGCAAGCTCGGCCTGCGCGGCCAGGCGACCGCCGAGCTGGTGCTGGAGGACGTGCGCGTCCCGGACGCCGCGATGCTCGCGCCCGAGGGCAAGGGCTTCTCGGTGGCGATGGCGGCGCTGGCCAAGGGCCGGATGTCGGTGGCCGCCGGCTGCGTGGGCATCGCCCAGGCGGCCCTGGACGCCGCCGTGGGCTACGCCAAGGAGCGCGAGCAGTTCGGGCGGCCGATCGCCGCGCACCAGCTGGTGCAGGAGCTGATCGCCGACATCGCCCTCGACGTGGACGCCGCCCGCCTGCTGACCTGGCGCGTCGCCGATCTGATCGACCGCGGGCAGCCCTTCGCGGCGGAGTCGTCCAAGGCCAAGCTGTTCGCCAGCGAGGCGGCGGTGCGCTGCGCCAACAACGCGCTCCAGGTGTTCGGCGGCTACGGCTACATCGACGAGTACCCAGTCGGCAAGCTGCTGCGCGACGCCCGCGTCATGACCCTCTACGAGGGCACCAGCCAGATCCAGAAGCTGCTCATCGGCCGCGACCTGACCGGTGTCTCGGCGTTCTGAGGGGCCCGGCCGCCGCCTCCGCTCCCCGTTCGACCGACCGCTTGGTATCTAAGCGCTTGCTCAGCGGGCATGTAGGGTGTCCGCCATGGACGTGGAGGCGGAGCAGTCGGAGCGGACCGAGGCCTGGACCGGTATCACCCCTGATGCCGCCCGGCGGCTGGTGATCGCCGCGGTCGAGGCGTTCGCCGAGCGCGGCTACCACGCGACGACCACCCGGGACATCGCCGGCCGCGCCGGCATGAGCCCGGCGGCGCTCTACATCCACTACAAGACCAAGGAAGAGCTGCTCTACCAGATCAGCGTGGTCGGCCACCGCCTCTCCCTCGGGCTGCTCCAGGGGGCCGCGGACGGCGAGGGCTCCCCGGCGGCGCGCCTGGCGGAGGCCGTGCGGGCGTTCGTCCGCTGGCACGCCGAGCACCACACCACCGGCCGTGTCGTGCAGTACGAGTTGGGCGCGCTCGGCCCCGAGCACTACACCGAGGTCGTGGAACTGCGCCGGCAGAGCGAGGAGGCGGTCCGCTCGATCCTGCGCGACGGCGTGCGCGCGGGGGAGTTCGACGTTCCCGACGTGCCCGGTACGACCGTCGCGCTGCTGTCCCTGTGCATCGACGTGGCGCGCTGGTTCAACCCCGGCGGGCGGCGCACGCCGGACGAGATCGGCGCGCTCTACGCCGATCTCGCCCTGCGCATGGCCGGGTACGGTCCGGCCGGCCCCGGCAGGGGATGAGGCCGCGGGCCGTCGGTCAGAGGTAGAAGCGCACGACGGTCTCGGCGACGCAGACCGGCTTGTTGCCGCCCTCGCGTTCGACGGTGATGCGGACGACGAGCTGCGCCCCGCCCGGTACTTCGGTGACCTCGGCCACCTGGCCCGTGGCGCGCAGCCGCGAACCCACCGGCACGGGTGAGGGGAAGCGCACCTTGTTGACGCCGTAGTTGACGCCCATCGTCACGCCTTCGACGCGCATCAGTTCGGGCGTGAAGGAGGGGATGAGCGAGAGCGTCAGATAGCCGTGCGCGATGGTGGTGCCGAAGGGGCCCTGGGCCGCCTTCTCCGGATCCACGTGGATCCACTGGTGGTCGCCGGTGGCGTCCGCGAAGAGGTCGATTCGCTTCTGGTCGACCTCCAGCCATTCGGTGGTGCCGAGTTCCTCGCCGACGGCGGCCTTCAGTTCGTCCACCGACGTGAAGATCCTGGGCTGTCCCATGTCATGCCTCCCGTACTGTCCAAGCGCTTGCTCAGCATGCTGCGACGGGCGGATCCCTGTCAACGCCCCGTCCTCCGGCGCGTATCGCGAAGCACATGTCTGGTTTGTGGCTATCTTGCTTAGCCATATGCCCCGAATGTGGCGTTATGGCGATGGAGGAGGCGGCAGTGGCCGAGGCCCGGACGGAGACCAGCCCGCACGACTGGGACACCACGGAGGTCCGGTACGGCAGCGGGCCGACCCTCCCCGGCGACCGCCGCGTCCTGCTGCGCCCGTCCACCTGGCCGCAGGCCTGGGTCGCGCTCGGCGCGTACTGGCTCTCCAGCCGGGTGGTCATGCTCGCACTGCTGCGCGCCGGCCACGGGGACATCGCCCGCGAGGTCTACCACCTCTACCAGCACTGGAGTCACGGCTTCGAACGCGGAACGTACCCCGTCCGCGACGTCACATGGCAGTACCCGCCCGGCGCCGCCCTGGTGATGCTGACCCCCGCCCTGCTGCCGGGCGTCAGTTACCTCCAGGGCTTCGTGCTGCTCTCGCTCCTCGGTGACGCGCTCGTCCTCGCCGCCCTCGTGCGCGCCGGGTGGAACCGGCCGGGCCGCAGCATCACCGGGGCATGGATGTGGGTGCTGGGACTGCCCCTGCTGATGCACCTGCCCTACTCGCGCTACGACCTCCTGGTCACCGCCGTCGCGGTGTGCGCCCTGCTCGCGGTGCCCGCGCGGCCGCGGCTGGGCGGCGCGCTCGTCGGGCTCGCCGCCATGATCAAGCTCTGGCCCGCCCTCACCGTGCTCGGCACCCCGCGCGGCCGTACGACCCGCCAGGCCTGGACCGCGCTCGGCACGTCGGCAGCCGCGCTCCTCGCCGTGCTGACCGTGTTCTTCTGCGGCGCCACCGGCTTCGTCGACGCGCAGCACCACCGCGGTGTCGAGGTCGAGTCGCTCGGCGGCACCGTTCTCCATGTCGCGGGACTGCTCGGCTGGTCCGGCCGCGTACGGGCGCACTACGGCTCCATGGAGTTCATCGGCCCGTACGTGAACTGGGTGGCCACCACCTCCCTCGTCCTCACCGGCGCCGCCCTGGTGTGGCTGCTGGTGTGGCGCCTGCGGGCGGTCCGCTGGACCCCGGCCACCCCGTACGACGCCGCGATGACCGCCGTGCTGCTCTTCACCGTTACCAGCCGCGTCATCAGCCCGCAGTACCTGATCTGGCTGATCGGGCTCGGCGCCGTCTGCCTGACGATGCGTCAGACCACCCAGCGCCCGGTGACCGCCCTGCTGCTGGTCGCCACCGCCGTCACCACCGTGGACTACCCCCTGTTCTTCGAGGAGGTCGTCAGCAACTCCTGGCAGGGCACCAGCGTCGTCGCGATCCGCAACGCCCTGCTCGTCGCCGCCACCGCGGTCTCCTGCACCCGGCTGTGGCGGGCGAGCGTCCCGCGCCGCAAGAAACTCACCACGCTCTCGTAGAGTCGGGGCATGACCGCCATCCCCACGGACACCCGCGAACTGACCGTCGGCCAGCTCAGCGCACGCAGCGGCGCGGCGGTCTCGGCACTCCACTTCTACGAGTCCAAGGGCCTGATCCGCAGCCGCCGCACCGCCGGCAACCAGCGCCGCTACACCCGCGACACCCTCCGCCGCGTCGCCTTCATCCGCGCCTCCCAGCGGGTCGGCATGCCCCTCGCGGCGATCCGCGAGGCCCTGGACGGCCTGCCCGCCGGACGCACCCCGGACCGTGCCGACTGGGCGCGGCTGTCCGCGGGCTGGCGGTCCGAACTCGACGCCCGCATCGAGCAGCTCGTCCGCCTGCGCGACAGTCTCGACGACTGCATCGGCTGCGGCTGCCTCTCCCTGGACCGCTGCGCCCTGTCCAACCCGGGGGACGTGCTCGGCGAACAGGGGCCGGGCGCGCGGCGGCTGCTCGCCGGGCAACCGCCGCGCACCGCACCCGCTACCAGAGTTCCGGCCTGCGCCCCGCCCACGGACGGGCCGCCTCCAGCTGCGCCGACAGAGAGATGAGCGTCGCCTCGTCGCCGTAGCGGCCCCCGAACATCACCCCGATCGGCAGGCCCTCCCCGGTCCAGTGCAGCGGCACGCTCACCGCCGGCTGCCCCGTCGCGTTGAAGACCGGGGTGAACGGGGTGAAGGCCGCCAGCCCCGCGAACTCCGCGGCCGGATCGGCGTCGTGGCGCAGCCCCGCCGGGCCCACGGGCGCGGGCGGCTGCGCCAGCGTCGGGGTCAGCACCAGGTCGTACGAGGACAGCAGCGCGTCCGCGATCAACTGCCCCAGGGCGCGGAACGCGTACAGCGCCGCCGCGAAGTCCGGCCCCGGGACCGCGGCGCCCTCGGCACGCAGGTGCCGGGTGAGCGGCATCAGCAGCTCCTCCCGCTCCGGTGCGACCGGGTAGACGGCGGCCATCACACCCCACACGCGGGTGAAGGCGTCCCGTAGCCCGTCGTCGACGGGCAGCTCGACCTCGTCGACCTGGTGGCCCAGTTCACGCAGCAGCTCCGCCGTGCCGTCGTACGCCGCACGGCAGTCGGGGTGCAGCTCGACCCCCGGCACGGGCGGCACGGGCAGCCCCACCACGCGCAGCGTGCCCGGCTCCCGGGCGGCGTACGAGGCGAACGTCTCGCCCGGCGGCAGCGACGGGGCGCCGTACGGGTCGCCCGGCATCCCGCCCGCGAGCACGTCCAGCAGCGCCGCGGCGTCCGCGACGGTGCGGGCGAGCGGGCCGCTCGTGCTCAGCCCGCTCACATCGTGCTGCACCGGCCCGGAGCTCACCCGGCCGCGGCTCGGCTTGATGCCGAACAGACCGCACACCGAAGCGGGGATGCGGATGGAGCCGCCGCCGTCGCTGCCCTGCGCGATCGGCGCCAGCCCCGCGGAGACCGCGGCCGCCGCGCCGCCGCTGGAGCCGCCGGCGGACCGCGCCAGGTCCCACGGGGTGCGGGCGGGCGGGGCCAGCTCGTTCTCGGTGTAGCAGGGCAGCCCGAACTCCGGGGTGTTCGTCTTGCCCAGCAGGACTGTTCCCGCGGCGCGCAGCCGCGCCGCCACGTGGTCGTCGACGTCCGGAACGTGGTCGGCGTACGCCCGCGAGCCGAGCGTGCAGCGCACGCCCGCCACGAAGTTCAGGTCCTTCACGGGCACGGGCACGCCGTGCAGCGGCGACAACTCCCGCACGCGGTCCTCGCGGCGGGCCGCCAGCGCCTCCGACTCGGCGTCGGCGGCCTGCTTGCGGGCGATCTCGGGGGTGACCGTGAGGTACGCGCCGACGGTGTCGTTGAGGCGGTCGACACGGGCCAGATAGTGATCGGCGAGTTCCACCGGGGACACCTCCCCGGCCCGGATCGCGGCGGCTTGCTCCAGTGCGGTCAGATCGTGCAGTTCGGCCATGCCGGTACCGTCCTGTCCACGTCGGTCGGGGCGTGGGCATCGTCGCACCGCGCGCCCCTCCGTGCCAGACCCGCCCTCCCTCCCGTGCACCCTGTGAAGTCAGGTGCCCCGGCGCAAGTGGTGTGGGGGCCGGGTTCGGGCCCTCCGGGGCTGCCATTCTGGACAGCACATTTAGGTGCCTCAGGCACTCTCCGCTGCGCACTCCGGGTCATGCACCCAAATATGCTCCACAGTCCAGAACGCCACCCCTACGACCCCGCCCCCTCAGGTCTCGTATCGCGCCTGATCCCCGGCGGGGGGTATGGAGGCGGTCCGGGGGCACCGCACCTGCCTGGGTCGCCGCCGGACACCCCCTACGATGCCGCCCATGGCACGCTTCGAAGATGTGCAGGCCGGTTTCTGGAAACCCGGCAGCGGTTACGCTGTGCACCCGCCGCTGACCGATGAGGCAGTGCGTGGCGCCGAGCTGTTGCTCGATGTCACGCTCCCCACTTCGCTCGTTGACCTGCTGCGCGCCCAGAACGGGGGCGAATGCGCGGCCGACCGGGACGCCTTTCCGACAGACCGGCCGACCTCCTGGAGTGCCGATCACGTTCCGTTCGACCACTTGATGGGCATCGGTGACCGCGAACACACGGTGTCACTGGTGGACAGTCCGTACCTGGTCGAGGAATGGGGTCTTCCCGCACCTCTCGTGCTCCTCTCCGGCGACGGGCATTACTGGATTGCGCTCGACTGCCGGGCATCCGGCCGGCACGCGGAACCAACAGTGACGTGGTTCGACGCGGATCGACAGGACGAGCTGGTCCTTGCCCCGGATTTCCGGTCCTTCGTCGAGGGCCTCACCGCGACCAGTGAGCTACCGACCGCGTGAGCGTTGGGCATGCGGACGGCGCGCCGCTTACGGGTGCCCGAGCACGGTGCCGTCCATACCCACCCACCGGGGATCAGGCGCGGGACGAGACGGAGGGGGCGGGGTCGGAGGGGTGGATGTCCTGGACGTTCGGCATATTTGTGTGCGGTATCCGGGGTGAACAGTCGAAGGCACTGGAAACGCACGTAAATATCCAGTCCAGGACGTGCAGCCCCGGAGGCCCCGAACCCGGCCCCCACACAACACGCGTCGGGGCGCCCAGACTTCACGGGGCACACGGGTGGGAGGGCGGGGAAAAAAGGCGGAGGCCGTGACGCCCCGTCACCCCGCTGCGGCGAGAAGCTCCCCCCGTGCGGCCCCCGTCAGGACCGGCAGCGGCACCACGATGCCGCAGTGCGCGCACACCGGTCCCGCCCCGGGGTAGTGGTTGAGGCGGTCGCGCCACTGGAGCCGTTCCCGCGCGCAGACGGGGCACGCCCGTCCCGCTCCCGCGTCGATCGCCGCGATGATGCGGCGCAGGACGTCCGCGAGCCGGTCGGAGGGGTGGAGGAGCGGATCGTCGCACCAGGCGACCCCGTTGCCGCCCCAGGTGCGCCGGTGCCAGTCGTCGAGGGCGCCGGGCTGCCGGATGCCGGAGAACTTCTCCGCTTTGCGGCGGGCGGCGAACTCCCTTTCGTAGGCGAGCCAGACGGCCCGTGCCTCCTCCAGTTCCGCGAGGGCGGACAGCAGCCGGGCCGGATCGGGTTCGCGGTCCTGGGGGGCGAACCCGGCGCGGGCGCAGAGGTGGTCCCAGGTGGCCCGGTGCCCGTACGGCGCGAAGCGCTCCAGGCATCGCCGCAGGTAGGTGCGGCGCTGGGTGGGGGACCACCGCGGGTCGCGTACCTGTCTCGCGAGACTTCGGAATCCGGCCATGGCATGCCACCTCCGTCATCGGGTTCGCTTCGCTGTCGAATGGACGTAACGGACGGCGTTCCGGATCCATCCCCGGGACGGTGAATTCCAGCCGATCTCGCGATGTCAAAACGTGACGCATGTTCACCTTACTCGCGGGTCAACTTCGAAGTAATCTGCGTCACACCGGCCTTCGGGAGGAGCGGTCATGCGCGCACGTATTGACAGGTTCAGGTCAAAGCTGAGAGCGAGTGCCGCCGCCGCGGTGCTCGCGCTGGGGGCGAGTCTCCTCGCGCCACTCCCATGGGCGGCCCCCGCGGCCGCCGCCACCCCCAACGACTACTGCCAGGGGCAGTGTTCCGACATCCTGCCGCCGGGGGAGAACGGCAACGCCACTCTCGCCCAGATCCTGCTCAACCAGATCTTCGGCACCCAGCCCGACCACGCGGAGGACCAGCTCGGTCCCTATGCCAACCTGGCCACCGGGTACCAGACCCTGACGAACGCCACGATCAACAACTTCTTCAACGACGCGTCCTTCGGCGTGCCTTCGGGGCAGGTGGCGTCCACCGTCTCGCCCCGCAGCGATGTGACGATCACGCGCGACAAGAAGACCGGCGTCCCGCACATCTCCGGCACGACCCGCTACGGCACCGAGTTCGGCGCCGGGTACGCCGCGGCGCAGGACCGCCTGTGGATGATGGACCTGTTCCGGCACGTCGGCCGGGGCCAGCTGACCTCGTTCGCCGGCGGCGCGCTCGCCAACCAGGGCCTGGAGCAGCAGTTCTGGCGGGCCGCCCCCTACACCGAGGCCGATCTGCAGACCCAGATCGACTGGATCGCCTCCCACAACGGCGCCCGCGGCCAGCAGGCGTACGCCGACGTCACGGCGTACGTCGACGGCGTCAACGCCTACATCGCCGCCTCCGACAGCGGCCGCTACTTCCCCGGCGAGTACGTGCTGACCGGCCACAAGGACGCGATCACCAACGCCGGCACCATCGAGAAGTTCAAGCCCACCGACCTGGTGGCGCTCGCCTCCGTCATCGGCGCCCTGTTCGGCACGGGCGGCGGCGGCGAGGTGACCAACGCGCTGTCGCTGCTGGCGGCGCAGGAGAAGTACGGCGTCGAGGACGGCACCAAGGTCTGGGAGTCCTTCCGCGAGCGCGACGATCCCGAGGCGGCGCTCACCGTCCACAACGGCGAGAGCTTCCCGTACGCCGTGCGCCCCGACAGCCCGCGCGGCACGGCGATGCCCGACGCCGGCTCGGTGAGCGAGGAGCCGCTGGTCTACGACCGCACCGGCACCGGCGCGACCGCCAAGGCCGCCGCCGCGTCCAAGAGCGCGGCGCAAACGGCCCTGTCGGCCAACACCCGGGGGATGTCCAACGCCCTGCTCGTCAGCGGCGCGCACACCGCGAGCGGCCACCCGGTCGCCGTCTTCGGCCCGCAGACCGGCTACTTCGCGCCGCAGCTGCTCATGCTCCAGGAGATCCAGGGCCCGGGCATCAGCGCCCGCGGCGCCTCCTTCGCGGGCCTGAGCATGTACGTGGAGCTGGGCCGCGGCCCGGACTTCGCGTGGAGCGCGACGACCTCCGCGCAGGACATCACGGACACCTACGCCGTCGAGCTGTGCCAGGACGACGTGCACTACCTCTACCACGGCACCTGCACGCCCATGGAGAAGCTGGAGCGCAGCAACTCCTGGACGCCGACGACCGCCGACGGCACGGCCGCCGGCTCGTACCGGATGCAGGTCTACCGGACCAAGTACGGCACCGTGGAGTACCGCGGGACCGTCGGCGGCAAGAAGGTGGCGTTCACCAGCCTGCGCAGTTCCTACATGCACGAGGCCGACTCGGTGGTGGGCTTCCAGATGCTCAACGACCCGTCCGCGGTCACCGGGCCCGCCTCCTTCGAGGAGGCCGTGCAGCACATCAACTACACCTTCAACTGGTTCTACGCCGACTCGCAGCACACGGCGTACTACAACAGCGGCGACAACCCGGTCCGGCAGCCCGGTGTCGACGCGACCTTCCCGGTGCGCGCCGAGACGGCGTACGAGTGGCAGGGCTTCGACCCGGCGCACAACACGGCCGACTACACGCCGCCCGCCGAGCACCCGCAGTCCGTCGACCAGGACTACTACGTCTCCTGGAACAACCGGCAGGCCAAGGGGTACGACGCGGCCGGCTTCGGCAACGGCTCCGTGCACCGCGGGGACCTGCTCGACGACCGGGTGAAGCAGCTCGTCGCCGCGGGCGGGGTCACCCGGGCGCAGCTCACCCGGGCGATGGCGGACGCGGCGCTGACCGATCTGCGCGGCGAGGACGTGCTGCCCAACCTGCTGAGGGTGATCCGCAGCAGCGCCGTCTCCGACCCCGCGGCGGAGGCCGCCGTCACGAAGCTGGGCGACTGGGTGACCGCGGGCGCCAAGCGCAGGGAGACCTCGGCGGGTTCGCACACCTACGCCAACGCCGACGCGGTGCGCATCATGGACGCCTGGTGGCCACTGCTGGTCAAGGCCGAGTTCGAACCGGGCCTCGGCAGCGGGCTGTACGCGGCGCTCACCGCCAACCTGACCGTCGACGAGTCCCCTTCGGCCGGGCACGGACCGACCGGTGCGCACGCCGGGAGCGCCTTCCAGTACGGCTGGTGGTCCTATGTCGACAAGGACATCCGCGCGGTCCTCGGTGAGCCCGTCCAGGGCGGACTGGCCAGGAACTACTGCGGCGGCGGCTCGCTGAGCGGGTGCCGGGACGTGCTGATCACCACGTTGAAGCAGGCCGCCGCGAAGACCGCCGCCCAGGTCTACCCGGGCGACGAGAACTGCTCGGCCGGCGACCAGTGGTGTGCCGACACGGTGATCCAGCGGCCGCTGGGCGGCATCAAGCACGGCAAGATCAGCTGGCAGAACCGCCCGACCTACCAGCAGGTCGTGGAGTTCGCCGTGCACCGCTGAGCGGTGGCGACCGCCCGTACGCGATCCGGGGCCCGGCCGTTTCGGCCGGGCCCCGGCCCGTGCGCGCCGCGGGAGCGGGCTCCGCCGGCACGGGCGATGTCCGGCGATACCGCAGGCATGACCTTCCCTCTCTGTGACCGACCGCTTAGTATGCGAAGGGAGCCGTACGAGTCGAAGGAGACGCGATGGAAGCGCTGCGCGATGCCCGGGTGGTCGTCACCGGTGCGGGAGGCGGGATCGGTGCGGCGCTCGCCCGCAGATTCGCCTCGGAGGGCGCCCGAGTCGTCGTCAACGACCTGAACAAGGCCGCCGCCGAGGCCGTCGCCGAGGAGATCGGCGGCAGCTGCGTGATCGGTGACGCCTCCGGCGTGGTCGGGCCCGCCCGCGAGGCGCTGGGCGGCCGCATCGACGTCTTCTGCGCCAACGCCGGCACCGGCGCCATGGCCGGCCCCGAGGCGGACGACGAGGTCTGGCAGCGGGTCTGGGACGTCAACGTGATGGCGCACGTCCGGGCGGCGCGCGAACTGCTCCCCGAGTGGCTGGAGCGCGGTGAGGGCCGCTTCGTGGCCACCGTGTCCGCCGCCGGACTGCTCACCATGGTGGGAGACGCCGCGTACTCCGTCACCAAGCACGGCGCCCTCGCCTTCGCCGAATGGCTGGCCGTCACCTACCGTCACCGCGGCGTCCGCGTCCACGCCGTCTGCCCGCAGGGCGTGCGCACCGACATGCTGCGCTCGGCCGGCCCCGTCGGGGAACTCGTCCTCGGCCCCGGGGCCATCGAGCCGGAGCAGGTCGCGGACGCCGTGCTCCAGGGCATCGCGGACGAGCGCTTCCTGATCCTGCCGCACCCCGAGGCCGCCGGGTACTACGCCGCCCGGGCCGGGGACACCGACCACTGGATCGACGCCATGAACCGGGTGCAGCGCAAGCTGGAGGAGGGCGGCGCGGCATGACCTCGTACGACAGCAAGCCCTGGCTCCAGTACTTCCGGGAGGAGCTGCGCGCCCTCCCCGACCCGCCGCCGACACTGCTGCACGCCTTCCGCGCCACCGTGGACCGCGTGCCAGGCCGCACCGCGCTCGCGTACTTCGACGCCCGGATCGCCTACCGCGAGCTCGACGAGCTCTCCGACGGCCTCGCCCGCCACCTCGTCGGACGCGGCTTCGCGCGCGGCGACCGGCTCGCGATCGTCCTCCAGAACATCCCGCAGTTCGCCGTCGCGCTGCTCGCCGCCTGGAAGGCCGGCGGCAGCGTCGTCCCGGTCAACCCGATGTACAAGGAGCACGAGCTCGGCCACATCCTGCGGGACGCCGAGGTGGCCGCGCTGGTGTGCTCCGAGCGGGCCTGGGACGCGTACATCCGCGAGACGGCCGCCGACTCCCCGGTGCGCATCGCGCTGACCACCAGCGAGCTCGACCTGCAGACACGCGACGACCACCGGGTCCTGCCGAAGCAGCGGTACGCCGCCGAGGATGCGGAGGACCTGCTCTCCGCCGCCCACGCCGGCACCGTCGGACCCGCCCTGCCCGATCCCGGGCTCACCGGCGAGGACGTCGCGCTGATCAGCTACACCTCGGGCACCAGCGGCGTGCCCAAGGGCGCGATGAACACGCACGGCAACATCAGCTTCAACGCCGACCGGCAGCGCGCCCACAGCGTGCTGCCCGACGGTGCGACGATCTTCGCGCTGGCACCGCTGTTCCACATCACCGGCATGGTCTGCCAGCTCGCCGCCGGCATCGCCGCGGGCGCGACGGTCGCCCTCGCGTACCGCTTCGAGGCGGGCGTCGTCCTCGACGCGCTCCGCGAGCACCGGCCCGCCTACATGGTCGGGCCGTCCACCGCCTACATGGCGCTGATGGCCCACCCGGACGCCGTGCCCGAGGACTTCGCCTCCTTCCAGCTGCTGTACTCCGGCGGCGCGCCGCTGCCGCCGGCCCTGGTGGAGGCCTTCCGGGCGCGCTTCGGCCACTACCTGCGCAACGGCTACGGCCTCACCGAGTGCACCGCCCCGGCCACCAGCACCCCGCCCGGCCTGGAGGCGCCGGTCGACCCGGTCTCCGGCACGCTCTCGGTCGGCGTCCCCGGTCCCGACACCCTCGTGCGGATCGTCGACGACCAGGGCGCGGACGTGCCGTTCGGCGAGCACGGCGAGATCGCGGTGCGCGGCCCGATGGTCGTCCCCGGCTACTGGCGGCTCCCCGAGGCCTCCGCCGCGGCCCTGCCCGGCGGCGAACTGCGTACCGGCGACATCGGCTTCATGGACGAGGACGGCTGGGTCTACGTCGTCGACCGCAAGAAGGACATGATCAACGCCTCCGGCTTCAAGGTGTGGCCGCGCGAGGTCGAGGACGCGCTCTACACGCACCCCGCGGTGCGCGAGGCCGCCGTCGTGGGCGTCCCCGACACCTACCGCGGCGAGTCGGTGAAGGCGTACGTCAGCCTGCGCCCGGACGCCGCCGCCTCGGCGGAGGAGCTGATCGCCCACTGCAAGGACCGCCTCGCGGCCTACAAGTACCCCCGCGCCGTCGAAATCCTCCCCGAGCTGCCCAAGACCGCCACGGGCAAGATCCTGCGCCGGGAGTTGCGGGCACGCGCGGACTGACGACATACCGCTCGGTACGCTGTCCCGCGCACCGGAACGGAGAAAGGGCAGGCCATGGCACGGAGTACGACACCACCCAAGGCGGCCGCCACCGCTGTCCCGCAGCGGCTGCTCGCCGAGGCCACCCGGCTCTTCGCCGAGCGCGGCTACGACCGGACGTCCGTGCAGGAGATCGTCGAGGCCGCCGGGGTGACCAAGGGCGCGCTCTACCACTACTTCGGCAGCAAGGACGACCTCCTGCACGAGATCTACGGCCGGGTGCTGCGGCTGCAGATGGAGCGCCTGGAGTCGATCGCCGACCGGGACGAGCCGGTGCAGCGGCGCCTGGTCGAGGCCGCCGCCGACGTCGTCGTCACCAGCATCCAGAACCTCGACGACACCAAGATCTTCTTCCGGTCCATCCACCAGCTGAGCCCGGAGAAGCAGAAGGCGGTGCGCGCCGACCGCCGCCGCTACCACGAGAAGTTCCGCGCCCTGGTGGAGGAGGGACAGCGCGAGGGGGTGTTCCGGGCGGAGGCCCGGCCCGACCTCGTCGTCGACTTCTTCTTCGGCGCGGTGCACCACCTCGGCACCTGGTACCGCGAGGACGGACCGCTGTCCGCCGACCAGGTCGCCGCCGATTTCGCCGACATGCTGCTGCACTCCGTGCGGCAGCCCTGAACAGGAGCCGGGAGCCGACCGCATGAAGGCATGGCGAGTGCACGAGAACGGAGAGCCGCGCGAGGCGATGCGCCTCGAGGACGTCCCCGACCCGCAGCCCGGCCCCGGCCAGCTGCTGCTCACGGTGCGCGCGGCCGCCGTCAACTTCCCCGACGCGCTGCTGTGCCGCGGCCACTACCAGGTGCGCCCGCCGCTGCCGTTCACCCCCGGCGTCGAGTTCTGCGGCGAGATAGCCGCCGTCGGCGAGGGCGTGGAAGGACACCGCCCCGGCGACCGTGTCATCACCCCCGCCGCGCTGCCCGGCGGAGCCTTCGCCGAGCGGGCCGTCGTCCCCGCGGCCGGCGTGCTGCCCGCGCCGGAGGCGCTGGACGACGCGGAGGCCGCCGCCCTCCACATCGGCTACCAGACCGGCTGGTTCGGCCTGCACCGGCGCGCCGCGCTCCGGGCCGGCGAGACCCTGCTCGTGCACGCCGCGGCGGGCGGGGTGGGCAGCGCCGCCGTCCAGCTCGGCAAGGCCGCGGGAGCCACCGTGATCGGTGTCGTCGGCGGCCCGGAGAAGGCCAAGACCGCCCGGGAACTCGGCGCCGACGTCGTCGTCGACCGGCACAGCGAGGACTTCGTGGCCGTCGTCAAGGAGGCCACCGGCGGCCGCGGCGCCGACGTGGTGTACGACCCGGTCGGCGGCGACGCGTACACCCGCTCCACCAAGTGCATCGCCTTCGAGGGCCGCATCGTCGTCGTCGGCTTCACCAGCGGCACCATCCCCAGCCCCGGGCTCAACCACGCCCTGGTGAAGAACTACTCTGTCGTCGGCCTCCATTGGGGCCTGTACAACACCCACGACCCGGCCGCCGTCCGGTGCTGCCACGAGGAACTGACCCGGCTGGCCGCCGAGGGCGCGATCAGACCCCTGGTGAGCGAGCGCGTCCCGCTGACCGGCGCCGCCGACGCCGTCCAGCGCGTCGCGGACGGGACGACCACGGGACGACTGGTGGTCGTCAACAACTGATTACCGCCGAGCAACCTCTGCGCCGTTTCCATCGTCTCTTCTCCAGAGGCCGGACCGCCGAACAGGGGAGAAACGAAACGATGCGGTGGTGCCTTGACGCACGCGGGCAGTGGACGGCCTGGGCGGTGACCCGGCTGCTGCTCGTGGGGGCGTCGCTGCGCCTCGGCCCGTTCAGCGGCCTCGGAGACCTCGACCCGTCGGTCTCGCAGGTCTACACGGGGTGGTACGCGGTGCTGCGCACCGGAGTCTTCCCCGTCGCCGACGTCACCTGGCAGTACCCGCCCGGCGCCGCGCTCCCGCTGCTCGCCCCGAGCCTGGTGCCAGTGCTGGACTACGGCCACGCGTTCATCGTGTGCTGCGCCCTGTGCGACGCCGCCGTGACCGCCGTGCTGCTCCGCAAGGGACCGGGCACGGCGGCCGCATGGCTGTGGATCGGCGGCCTGCCCCTGCTGATCACCCTGCCCTGGAGCCGCTTCGACGTCTTCGTGACCGCCATGGCCATGGGCGCGCTGATAGCCGCGGGCACCCGGCGCCGCTGGGCCGACCTCGCCTTCGGCGTGCTCGTCGGGCTCGGCGCCATGGTCAAGGCCTGGCCGCTGCTGCTGCTCAGCGGCTTGCGGGCCGGCCCGCGCGCCCGCACCGCGCTGCTCACGGCGGCCGCCACCGCCGCGGCCGTCGCGCTCGGCTTCGCCGTCGCCATGCCCGGGGCCTTCGACTTCCTGGCCGCGCAGCGCGAACGCGGCATCGAGGTCGAGGCGACGGCGGCGCTGCCGTTCCACATCGCGCGGCACTTCGGCTGGTCGGGCCAGTGGACGCTGCGCGACGGCTCCATGGAGTTCGTCGGCCCGTGGATCCGCGAGGCGGTCTGGGTCAGCGAGGCCTGCTCGGTCCTCGCCTTCTGCTGGCTGCTGTGGTGGTGGCGGCGGGCCGACCGCAGGGCGCCCTGGGTGCTGCCCGACGCCGCGCTGACGGCGGTCCTGCTCTTCGTCGTCACCAGCCGCGTCCTGAGCCCGCAGTACCTGATCTGGCTGATCGGGCTGGCCTCCGTCTGCCTGCTGCACCGCGGGACCTCGCAGCGTCCGGTCGCCGTCCTCCTGGTCGCCGCGACCGTGCTGACCACCCTGGACTTCCCGCTGCTCTTCCGCGACCTGCTCGACGGCTCCGTCCTGGCGATCGCGGTGCTGAC
Source organism: Streptomyces sp. NPDC088733 (assembly GCF_044751185.1). Lineage (NCBI taxonomy): Bacteria > Bacillati > Actinomycetota > Actinomycetes > Kitasatosporales > Streptomycetaceae > Streptomyces > Streptomyces sp. NPDC088733. The sequence goes on along the minus strand of NZ_JBIVLH010000011.1, from coordinate 168,469 downwards.
GGCGCGCAACCTGCTGCTGGTGGCCGCCACCGTGCTCTCCGCGACCCGCCTGCTGCGCGCCACCCGCCGCGCCGGCCCCGGCGCCGGAGAGGTCCGCCTGATCCCGGAGGCCGAGACGGTCGGCGCGGGCAGCCGAGCCGCGTAGCCCGGCCCGGCCTCACCGCAGGCGCGGCGGGTCCCTGTGTGTGGGGGAGGAGGACGCCGAACACGGTCGGGCGCGGGTGCCCGGGCCGCGTGGCCCGGCTGCCCCGCCGGGGGCTCGGCGTCCAGTCCCCGACGGTGTGCCGTCCGCACTCCGCGCGAGCGCGTTCCAACTTGCCGACCCGCGGCCGCCACGGCCGCCCGGAACCCGGGGCCCGGCCCGCTCGGAACAGGAACGCCTCGGTCGGCCCACCCCCGACGCGGTGGCGGGAGAGCATGGCCGGCGAGCGGACAGCCCGACGCCCACCACGATCTCGCCGCCGGACGTGGGCTGCCGCTCCACCTCCGCGGCCGGGATCCCGAGTGCCCGGCACACGGCCCCGGTCGAAGCCGTACGTTCGCCGGTCCCCACCGGGGGACCGGCGAACGCGTCGACCGGGGTGCGTCCGGCCGTCGGCGGCGGACCGCCGGGGGAACCCCGGACCTCACTGCCCGGGGATGATCGGCCCGAGCCACAGCCCGCCGCAGACGTCGATGCGCTGGCCGGTGACGTAGGCGCCGTCGGGGCCGGCCAGGAAGGCCACCGTGCGGGCCACGTCCTCGGGTTCGCCGAGCCGGCCGAGCGCGGTGATGGCGGCGAGCTGGGCGGCGGCCTCCGGGACGGCGGTGTGCCCCGCGGTCATGTCGGTGCGGATCACGCCGGGCGCGACGGTGTTCACGGTGATGCCGCGGCCGCCCAGTTCGTTCGCCAGCGACGGGGTCATGCTCTCCAGCGCCGCCTTGGCCATGGTGTACGCGATCTGCGTGGAGACCGCGACGCGGGTGGCGGTGGAGGCGATGGTGACGATGCGGCCGCCGTCGTTGAGCAGGGGGATCGCCCGCCGGGTCACCAGGAACGGGGTGCGGACGTTGATCGTGAAGAGGCGGTCGAACTCCTCCTCGGTGACGGCGGCGATCGGGCTGGTGGACGCGATGCCCGCGTTGCCGACCAGGATGTCGAGCCCGCGCTCGCCCAGCCCCGCGGCCAGTTGGCCGAAGAGGCGGTCCGCCGCGTCGGCGGCGGCGAAGTCGGCGCCGACCGGGAACGCCCGGCCCCCGGCCTCGTTGATCAGGGCCACCGTCTCGTCGGCGGCCTCCTTGCCGCTGCCGTAGTGGACGGCGACCAGGGCGCCCTCGGCGGCCAGGCGGCGTGCCACGGCGCGGCCGATGCCGCGCGAACCACCGGTCACCAGTGCCGTCCTGCCGCTCAGGGCGGTGGAGGCAAGGGATGCGGTCGATGCAGTCATGTCGGGCTCCTCGGTCCGCGGTGCCGGGCCCCTGCGGCCCGTTCGTGAGAACACCGTCGCGCTCCGCGCTGACCGGCCGCGCACCGGCGGCGCACCGCTCCCGCACAAGGGGGCGCCCCCGGGTACGGGACCCGGGGGCGCCTCGCCGTGGGCGTGCCGCTCAGCCCTCCTGGGTGGCGTACCGCTTGAGTTCGCGCCGCGCGAGCGACCGCTTGTGCACCTCGTCGGGCCCGTCGGCCAGGCGCAGCGTGCGGGCCGCCGCGTACAGTTCGGCCAGCGGGAAGTCCTGGCTGACGCCGCCCGCGCCGTGCACCTGGATGGCGCGGTCGAGGATCAGGCCCACCTTCGCCGGGGTGGCGATCTTGATGGACTGGATCTCGGTGTGCGCCCCGCGGTTGCCGACGGTGTCCATCAGCCAGGCGGTCTTGAGCACCAGCAGCCGCAGTTGCTCGATCTCCACGCGGGCCTCGGCGATCCACTCCTGGACGACGCCCTGGGCGGCCAGCGGCTTGCCGAACGCCACGCGCCCGGTGGCACGCCGGCACATCAGCTCCACCGCGCGCTCGGCCATGCCGATCAGCCGCATGCAGTGGTGGATCCGGCCCGGCCCGAGCCGCGCCTGCGCGATGGCGAAGCCGCCGCCCTCCTCGCCGACCAGGTTCTCCGCGGGCACCCGCACGTCGTGGAAGACCACCTCGGCATGGCCGCCGTGGTCCCCGTCGTCGTAGCCGAACACCCGCATGCCGCGCCGTACTTCGAGGCCGGGCGTGTCGCGCGGCACGAGGATCATGCTCTGCTGGCGGTGCCGGTCGGCGGTGGGATCGGTCTTGCCCATGACGATGAAGATCGCGCAGAGCGGGTTCATCGCGCCGGAGATGTACCACTTGCGGCCGTTGATGACGTAGTCGGCGCCGTCGCGCACGATCCGGGTCTCGATGTTCGTCGCGTCCGAGGAGGCCACGTCCGGCTCGGTCATCGCGAAGGCCGAGCGGATCTCCCCGGCGAGCAGCGGTTCCAGCCAGGTCTTGCGCTGCTCCTCGGTGCCGAACTCGCTGAGCACCTCCATGTTCCCGGTGTCCGGCGCGGCGCAGTTGAGGGCGGGCGGGGCCAGGTGCGGGCTGCGGCCGGTGATCTCGGCCAGCGGCGCGTACTGGAGGTTGGTCAGTCCCGCGCCGCGCTCACCGGGCAGGAAGAGGTTCCACAGGCCCAGCTCCCGCGCCTTCGCCTTGAGTTCCCCGACGACCGGCGGCGCCGACCAGACCGCGTCGCCCTCGGCCTCCTCGCGCTGGCGGCGGAAGACCGGCTCGGCCGGGTACACGTGCTCGTCCATGAAGGCGAGCAGCCGCTCGCGCAGTTCCTCGGTCCTGGCGTCGTACGCGAAGTCCATGGTCAGCCTTCCTGAAGGGTGCGCAGGCCGTTGTCGATGAAGGCCGGGACGATGGCGCCGATCCGGTCGAAGCCGGCGCCGACGGTCCGGCCGAGGGTGTAGCGGTAGTGGATGCCCTCCAGGATCACGGCGAGCTTGAAGTACGCGAAGGCCGTGTACCAGGCCACCGAGGACACGTCGCGCCCCGATCCGGCGGCGTAGCGCTCCAGCAGCTCGGCGGCGGAGGGGTGGCCCGGGGCGCCGCCGGTGACGGACACCGGCGTGCCGGGGGTGGGGCGCAGCTCGCCGTACATCAGCAGCAGGCCGAGGTCGGTGAGCGGGTCGCCGAGGGTGGACATCTCCCAGTCGAGGACGGCCCTGACGGTGTCGTCGGAGCCGACCAGCACGTTGTCGAGCCGGTAGTCGCCGTGGACGACCGCGGGCGGTCCGGAGGCGGGCAGCCGCGCGCCCAGGGCGGCCGCGAGCTCGTCGATGCGGGGCAGGTCGCGGCTGCGCGAGGCGTCGAGCTGCTTGCCCCAGCGGCGCAGCTGGCGCTCCAGGAATCCGTCGGGGCGGCCGAAGTCCCCGAGCCCGGCCGCCCCGGGGTCGACGGCGTGCAGTGCGACGAGGGTGTCCACCAGGGCGAGCACGATGGCGCGGGTGCGGTCGGGGCCGAGCGCGGTGAGCTGCTTCTCGGTGCGGTACGGCGTGCCCTCCACGAAGTCCATGACGTAGAAGGGCGCCCCCAGGACCTCCGGGTCCTCGCAGAGGATCACGGTGCCGGGGACGGGCACGGGGGTGTCGCGCAGGGCGCTGATCACGCGGTGCTCGCGGCCCATGTCGTGCGCGGTCGCCAGCACATGGCCCAGCGGGGGCCGCCGGACCACCCAGCGCGCGGTGCCGTCGCTGACGGCGTACGTCAGGTTGGACCGCCCGCCCTCGATCAGCTCGCCGTCGAGCGGGCCGCGCAGCAGGCCGGGCCGCTGCGCGTCCAGGTACCGCCGCAGCCGGTCCAGGTCGAGCCCCGGTGGGTTCTCCGTACCGCTCATCATGCTCCTCGCCACTGCCGTCCCTGTACCCGACATCATGCCGACCAGTCGGTATGTCGTCCAGTCCGCCGCCGGAACCGGCGGGCGCGCCTGGGCGCCCGTACGCGGTGCCGCCGCGGTGCCCGCAGCCATGATCCCGCCCGTCGTGCCCGGCCGCCCCGCGGGCCCGCCCCGCGAACCGTGTCCGGACCTGTGCGTTCTTGACGACTTTGGGGAGGGGACCTAGGGTCCGATTCTGGTAGACGCATCTCAAACATGTATGTGAACGACGAGGGTGGGCGTTGATGACACACCGCAGGGACCTGACGATCACGGACGTAAGACTCACCCCTGTCCTGGTCTCCGACCCGCCGATCCTCAACACCCAAGGCGTTCACCAGCCGTTCACGCCCCGGTTGATCATCGAGGTCACCACCGAGAGCGGCGTCACCGGCATCGGCGAGACCTACGGCGACGCCCGCTACCTGGAGCCCGCCCGCCAGCTCGCCGACGCGCTGCCCGGATGCGAGGTCAGCGACCTGAACAACCTGTCGCCGCTCGCCGGACTGGTGTGCGCGCCGCCCCAAGACACCTCGGACGCCGTGGACGCCGGCGGACTGCGCGGCGTGCTGACCGCCGACAAGGTGCTGCTGTCGGTGGTCTCCGGCTTCGAGGTGGCCTGCCTGGACGCACTCGGCAAGGTGCTCGGGCTCCCCGTGCACGCGCTGCTCGGCGGCAAGGTGCGCGACACCGTCGACTACAGCGCCTACCTCTTCTACCGCTGGGCCGAGCACCCGGACGGGCAGGGCCTCAAGGACGACTGGGGCGCGGCGCTCGACCCGGCCGGCATCGTGGCGCAGGCCCGGCGCTTCGTCCGCGAGTACGGCTTCACGTCGTTCAAGCTCAAGGGCGGCGTCTTCCCGCCCGACGAGGAGATCGCCGCGATCCGGGCGCTGGCCGCGGCCTTCCCCGGCATGCCGCTGCGCCTGGACCCCAACGGCGCCTGGTCGGTGGAGACCTCGCTGCGCGTCGCCGACGAGCTCGGGGACGTCCTGGAGTACCTGGAGGACCCCACCTCCACCACCGCCCGCATGGCCGAGGTCGCCGCCGGCACCGATCTGCCGCTGGCCACCAACATGTGCGTCACCACCTTCGGGGAGATCCCCGACGCCTTCGCCCAGGACGCCGTCCAGGTCGTGCTCTCCGACCACCACTACTGGGGCGGGCTGCGCAACACCCGTGAACTCGCCGCGATCTGCCGCACGTTCGGGGTGGGCGTGTCGATGCACTCCAACACCCACCTCGGCATCAGCCTCGCCGCGATGACGCATGTCGCGGCCACGGTGCCCAATCTGCACCACGCCTGCGACTCGCACTACCCGTGGCAGACCGAGGACGTCATCACCCTGCGCCACGAGTTCCGCGGCGGCCGGCTGGCCGTGTCCGACGCCCCCGGCCTCGGCGTGGAACTCGACCGGACGGCCCTGGAGACCCTGCACCGCCGCTGGCTCGACGACGACGGCGGCCTGCGCGACCGCGACGACGCCAAGGCCATGCGCCGTGCCGAGCCCGGCTGGGTCACCCCCGCCATTCCGCGCTGGTGAGCCAGGGCCTCAGGCCAGGCACTCCGGGACCCGGCCGCCGTTCAGCACCGCCATGTCGGTGATGATCCGCACCAGGTCCAGCGGCGAGCCGGGCGGCAGCCCGTCCAGCTCCGCGTACGCGCGGTGCAGATTGGCGACCAGCCGCTCCGGCTCGCGCAACGACGCGAACTCGCCGGGATCGGCGGCCCGCGCGACCTCCAGCGGTTCCCGGCCGGCCTTGTGGCCGTCCGCCGCGAGCTCCGTCACGAAGCGCAGATAGCCCTCGGTCGTGTCGTACACCGACGGGTCGCAGACCTGCCCGTGGCCCGGCACGACGATCTCGGCGTCCAGCGACCGCAGCAGTTCGAGCCCGCGCAGCGAGCCCGCGAGCGAGCCCATCGGGACGAAGGGCGCCCCGCCGTTGAAGACCAGGTCGCCGGTGAAGACCACCCGCGGGCCGGGCAGCCACACCACGGTGTCGCCGAGCGTGTGGGCGACCCCGGGGTGCAGCAGCCGCACCTCCTCGTCGCCGACGTGCAGGGTCAGCTCGTCGTCGTAGGTGACCGTGGCGGGGGTGACGGGCACCTCGCCGTAGTCCACGTCCGGCCAGATGGCGTGCAGCTGGAGCCCGGCGGCCAGCTGCTCCTTGACGCACGCGGTGTGGCCGACGATCCGGGCGCCCGGGGTGAAGACGCTGTTGCCGTAGGTGTGGTCGCCGTGGTGGTGGGTGTTGACCACGTGGTCGGGCTGCGGCACACCCGCCGCGGTCAGCGCGTCGCGCAGCAGCAGGGCGCGCCGCTCGGTGGCGGCGGTGTCCACCAGCAGCGTCGTGCGGCCGTCGCTGATGAACCCGGCGTTGTTCAGGCACCACCCGCCGTCCGGCTGGACGTAGGCGTGCACGCCCGGCGCGAGCCGGGAGGTGTACGGGGCGTCGGTCTGCGACGGCGACGACGACGGTGACGGAGATGACATGGTTGTGCCCTTTCCTGGTGGTCCGCGAGGAACCTAACAGGGGAGGGCGCAGGCCGGACGGGGTGGGGCCGCCCCCGGCGGGGCGGCTGCAGGACCAGCGGCAGCAGCGGGGGAACGGCTCAGTGGGGGAGGGCCGCCAGGGCGCGCTCGCTGATCTGCCGCGGGCCGCCGTCGATCGCCACGACCGCCCCGGCCTCGTCGGGTTCGAGCGGTTCCAGCGCCTCGAACTGCGAGCGCAGCAGCCCGGCCGGCATGAAGTGCTGCATCCGCGCGGCCAGGCGGGCGGCGATCAGCTCCTCGGAGCCGTCGAGGTGGAGGAAGAACAGGCCGGGCGTATCCCGGCGGAGCCGGTCGCGGTAGCGGCGGCGCAGGGCGGAGCAGCTGACGACGCCGCCGTGGCCGCCGCGCCCGGTGATCCAGGCCGCTATGGCGTCCAGCCAGGGGGCGCGGTCCTCGTCGTCCAGCGGATGCCCGGCCGACATCTTGGCGATGTTGGCCGGCGGGTGGAAGTCGTCGGCCTCGGCGTACGGGACGCCGAGCCGCTCGGCGAGCAGCCCGCCGACGGTGGACTTGCCCGATCCGGAGACCCCCATGACCACCACCAGGGGGAGACGCGGGCCGTCCTCGGTCATCACTGCTACCTCCTCGTGCGGGTGACGGCCTTCAGGAAACGCCGTAGGTACTACTTATTCAAGAGGCCGACATAAAATCGTCATACGAATCGATGCCGCATAGGCTGTCGGCCATGGATCGGCAGGGAGAGAACGGCGGCCTGCACGCCCGGGTCCTGGCGGAACTCGGCCCCGCCATCGCGTCCGGCGTCCACCCGCCCGGCACCGTGCTGCGCATCGACGCGCTCGAGCGCGACTTCGGCGTCTCCCGCACCGTCGTGCGCGAGGCGGTCAGGGTGCTGGAGGCCATGCACCTGGTCGAGTCCCGGCGCCGGGTCGGCATCACGGTGCGCCCCACCGAGGAGTGGAACGTCTTCGACCCCGCCGTCATCCGCTGGCGCCTGGCGGGTGCCGACCGGCCCCGCCAGTTGCGCTCGCTGACCACGCTGCGCACCGCCGTGGAGCCGGTCGCAGCCGGGCTCGCGGCAGCCGCCGCCGACCCGGCCCAGTGCCGCGAACTCACCGTCCTCGCCGCCGAGATGGCGGCGGCCGGCCGCGCGGCCGACCTGGACGCGTACCTCGTCCACGACATCGCGTTCCACCGCACGATGCTCCGGGCCTCGGGCAACGAGATGTTCGCCCGGCTCGGCGACGTGGTCGCCGAGGTCCTGACCGGCCGCACCGAGCACCACCTGATGTTCAGCGCCCCCGACCCCGAGGCGGTCACCCTCCACGTGCGGGTCGCCGAGGCCGTCCGCTCCCGGGACGCCGGGGCCGCCGAGCGGCTGATGCGGGAGATCTGCGTGGGCGCCCTGCGCGAACTGGACATCCTCGCGCCCTGAAGCCACCCCGCCGCCGCAGGGCTCAGCCCGTGGGCCCGGCATGGCGCAGGATCGTGTCGACCGTCTGCTCCGGGCTCTGCTCGCCGGTGTCCAGCCACAGGCCGATCCGGGGCGTGCCCGAGCGCAGCGCGCGGTCCAGCCGGGCGGGGGTGACGACGTCGTCGTAGACCCGCTTGGCACGCGCGGCCTCCCGCGCGGCGACCGCGCCCGGAGGCGGGACGAGGACGACGACGTGCAGCGGCCTGGTGCGCAGCAGCGCGATCGTGCGCGGCAGTTCGTCGCCGAGGATCACGTCCTGGAGCACGGGCGTGAAGCCGGCGGCGGCGTAGGCGTCGGCGCTCGCGGCGGCCAGGGAGTGCCGCAGCCGCAGCTGCCGCAGCGTCTCCTCGCCGGGGCCCTCGTCGTCGTGGTCCGCGGGGACCGGTTCCGCGCGGCCGCCCACGATCATCCGCCGGAACGCGCCCCCGCGGATGTGCGCCGACCTCGGCAGCCGCTCGGCCAGTGCCTGCGCCACGGTGGACTTGCCCGACGCCGGGATGCCGGTGATCAGGAACATGCCCCGCACCGCCGCCGCCCCCGGCAGCCGGCCGGCCACCCGTCGCTCATGTGATGACGGATCGTCATCAGGCCTTCCTCCCCAGGACATTGAAGTGTCGGGAGTGAATCTACGGTCGTGTGCGCCGGCAGCGGAATCCCCGGTACCGGACGAAGGGAAAACCGGATGACCGGCCGGGACGGGACATGGTCGACTGGCCGGCATGACCTCACCGCCGGGCGCGCGTCCCGCACCGCCGCAGCCCTACCGCTGGACGCTGTCGCGGGCCCGCGACGGACGCCGCCCGGACCGCCTGGGCGCGCTGACCGACGGGGCCGAGCCGCCCCGGCTGTGGTTCCTGCCCCAGCTCACGGACTGCGCCGGCAAGGTGCTGGCCCGCTCCGGCGGGGCCGACCTGTGCTTCGTCGGGCGCTCCCTGGACAGCATGTACGACCTGCTCAGCGGCGCCTTCGAGGGCTCCTCCTGGGACGGGCGGCTGCTGCGCCTCCCGCTGTCGCTGCGGCTGTCCCGGGCCGGTTGGGGCCCGGCGCACACCCGCCGGCTGCGCGAGCACCTGGCGGCCGCCGGACTCGCCCCGTACGACCTGGCCCGCCGCACACGGCCGGTGGCGCTGGTCGACGTCGTGCACGGGGGCACGACGTACGACGTGCTGCACGGCGCGCTCGCCGCCTGGGCGGCCGCGAGCCGCGAGCCCTGGCCGGTGATCCGCCGCAAGCTGCGCTTCGTCGGCGTGACGATCCGCGAGCGGACCAGCCCGAAGACCTGGCGCTGGCAGCAGCACAGCGAAGGCGGCTGGGCCCGCGCCCTGCCCGCCGGGCACGCCGCGAGCGTGTCACTGGACGGCTGGGTCTGGGACTACCTCGGCAACGACCAGGACAAGCTGCAGCCCTGCTTCCCGCCGCGGCGGTGGTTCGACGAGTGGGCCGCCGAGCCCTGGCACCGCCCGGGGCTGCCGGCGGCGCTGGCCGAGTCGCTCGCGCTCGTCGAGGCGGGCCGCGGCCGTGCGGTGCGCGAGCGCCTGGTCCGCGTCATCGGCGCGGAGCCCGGCTTCGCCGACCGCGAAGTGCGGGCGCTGGTCGCGCCGCTGCGCCGTCAGCCGCGGGCGCGGTCCTCCATGACGGGGCGCAGCCGCTCCAGCAGGCCGTAGAGCGCCTCCCGCTCCCCGGCGTCGAGGACGTCGAGGGCCCCGTGGGTGGCCTGCATCTCGTCGCGCACCCGGCGCATCGTCTCGCGGCCCAGATCGGTGGCGACCACGTTCTTCACCCGGCGGTCGGCCGGGCTCACCTCGCGGCGCACGAACCCGTGGGCCTCGAGGCGGTCGACGATGCCGGTGATGTTGGACGCGTCGCACACCAGCCGCTCGGCGAGACCGCGCATCGGGACCGGGCCGTGCAACTGGGAGAGCACCTTCGCCTGCATGGACGTCAGCCCGTGCCGTGCCGCCGCCGCGGCGAAGTCCTGCCACTGGGCGGTGCCGATGACCGCGAGCAGTTCCAGCAGCTGGATCTTGGAGGGCGGATGCGCGGTCGGCGCAGTCGGCGCGGTCGGTGAATTCGGGGCGGTCGGGGCGTTCCGGGCGCTCATGCGGCGAGTCTACTCAGGTACTTGACATTGTGAACCATTTGCTTGATGTGCCCAAGCTTCCGCGCCCTCTCACAGGAACAGCGTCGCCGACCCGAAGAGGGCCAGGGCCACGACGCACAGCACGGCCCCGGCCGCCCACGGCCCGGTCAGCACCGGCGGCCGGGCGTCGTCCAGCACGGCGATCCGGCGCTGCGCGACCGCCGTGAAGGCCAGCCACACCAGCGCGCACAGCGCCAACCCGCCGATCACGACCGCCGAGACGCCGTGCAGCAGCGCCTGGCGCCCGGCCAGCAGCGCCGCCACGGCGAAGGAGAGGGTCGTCCGCCGCCACGCCAGCCGGGTCCGTTCCGGCTGCAGCCCGGGATCGCGCTCCGGGGTGTCGCCGGCGTCCATCAGCCGGCCCGCCCCAGCACGGCGGTGAGCAGCAGCGCCACCGCCATCGCGGCGACCACCACCGCCAGCAGCGCCGGGAACCGCGAGACCGGCAGGTCGTCCCCGCGCCGCATCGCCCGCTCGCAGCGCACCCAGTGGTTGACCGCGCGCACCGCGCACATCGCCCCGCCCACGACCAGCACGACAGCCAGCGTCACCCGGACGGGACGCTGCAGGTTCCGCAGGAACTGGTCCACGGCGAAGCCGCCGCCCACCAGCGCCAGGGCCGTGCGCAGCCAGGCCAGGAACGTCCGCTCGTTCGCCAGCGAGAAGCGGTAGTCGGGCGTCGTGCCCTCCGCTCGCACCCGCTCCGGGGCGAACCACAGGCCGATCGCCCGCGCGGTGTTCCGGACAGCGTCGATCACACCGCTCACCCTACCCACGCCGGGACAACCGCCGGCGTCCACGGGCTTCCGCCCGGGCGAGGGGTGCGTGACGCCCGCGGTCGTGGCACCGTACGGGGATCAGCGGGGACGGCACGGCGGAGGCGCTCCATGGGCGACACGGACGACACGGGCGACACCGGCAGCAGGGACACCCCGCCGCGCCCGGCGGACGAACTGCTGGACATCGTGGACGAGCGGGACCACGTGGTCGGCCGGGCCACCCGCGGCGAGGCGACCGCCCGCGGACTGCGCCACCGCTGCGTGTTCATCCTGGCCCGGGACGCCGAGGAGCGGATCTTCGTGCACCGCAGGACGGCGCAGAAGCTGGTGTTCCCCTCCCTGTACGACATGTTCGTCGGCGGTGTCGTCGGCGCGGGCGAGGCGTACGACGACGCCGCCCTGCGCGAGGCCGAGGAGGAACTCGGCGTCAGCGGGCTGCCGCGCCCGACCCCGTTGTTCGGCTTCCTCTACGAGGGGACCGGCGCGGCCGGCGGCCACACCTGGTGGTCGCGGGTCTACGAGGTGCGCTGCGACCTGCCGGTCGCCCCGCAGGTGGAGGAGGTGGCCTGGCACGCCTTCCTCACCGAGGGAGAGCTGGAGGACCGGCTGCCCCGCCTCGCGTGGGTCCCCGACGGCCTGGAGGCCTACCACCGGCTGCTCGCGTGGCGCCGCACCGCGGGCTGACCACCGCGCCGGGCGGGTGCCGCCGGGCTCTTCTGGTCCACCGGTCGCGGCCGGTAGCGTGCCGCTGGCCCGCCCCGGTGTTCCGTTCGCGCCGCGACGGGGCCTGTGCGAGCGTGGCCGAAGGCGTATCCGCACACGCCGCGGGTAGGGAATCGGGCCCGAACGGTCCCACGGGAGGCGAGTGATGAACCGACCCAGGATCCTGGTCGTCGGCGGTGGCTTCGCGGGCATGGAGTGCGCGCACCGTCTGGAGCGCCGGCTGTCGCCGGACGAGGCCGACATCAGCCTGGTGACGCCCTGGAGCCACCAGCTCTATCTGCCCCTGCTGCCGCACGTCGCCGCGGGCGTCCTCACCCCGCAGGCGGTCGCGGTCCCGCTGCGCCGCATGCTGCACCGGACCGCCGTGATCCCCGGGCGGGCGATCGGCGTGGACCCGGCGGCCAAGGCGGTGGTCATCAAGAAGATCACCGACGAGGAGCTCGTGGAGGAGTACGACTACCTCGTCCTGGCCCCCGGCAGCGTCACCCGCACCTTCGACATCCCCGGCCTCACCGAGTACGGCCGGGGCATGAAGACCCTCGCCGAGGCGGCGTACATCCGCGACCACGTCATCGCCCAGCTGGACCTGGCCTCCGCCACCACCGACCGGGCCGAGCGCGAGTCGCGGCTCCAGTTCGTGGTGGTCGGCGGCGGCTACGCCGGCACCGAGACCGCCGCCGTCCTGCAGCGGCTCACCACCGCCGCCGCCAAGCGCTACCCGCGCCTGGACCCGACGCTCATCAAGTGGCACCTGATCGACATCGCCCCCCGGCTGATGCCCGAGCTCGGTGAGAAGCTCGGCCTGAAGGCACTCCAGATCATGCGCGAGCGCGGGGTCGACGTGTCGCTGGGCGTGTCCGTCGCCGAGGTCACCCCCGACACCGTCACCTTCACCGACGGCCGCAAGCTGCCCTGCCGCACCCTGATCTGGACCGCGGGCGTCGTCTCCAGCCCGCTGGTGACCACGCTCGGCACGGAGACCGTCAAGGGCCGGCTCGTCACCGACGCCGAGATGCGCATCCCCGGCGCCGACGGGGTGTTCGCGCTCGGCGACTCCGCGGCGGTGCCGGACCTCGTGACCGGCGGCGGCGCCGTGTGCCCGCCCACCGCCCAGCACGCCATGCGGCAGGGCAAGGCCGTCGCCGAGAACGTGGTCGCGTCCCTGCGCGGCCGCCCGCTGGAGGAGTACCGGCACAAGGACCTGGGGCTGGTCGTCGACCTCGGCGGCATCGAGGCGGTCTCCAAGCCGCTGGGCGTGCCGCTCAGCGGGCTGCCCGCGCAGGTCGTGGCCCGCGGCTACCACCTCGGCGCGCTGCGCACCTTCCCGGCCCGCTTCCGGGCCGCGGCGGGCTGGTTCCTCAACGCCGTCGCCGGCGACGACTTCGTGCGCACCGGCTTCCAGGCGCGCAGGCCGGCCGCCCTGAAGGACTTCGAGGTCACCGACATCTACCTCTCGCCGGAGGAGATCCGCCGCCACGTGGACTCCCTGCGCGCGACGGCCGCCTGACCCCGGCGGGCCCGCCCCAACACCACCGCGTCACCGCGTCACCACATCTGAAGACAGACACCGCCGACGGCGAGGGACATGACCCAGCGACGAGACACCCTGCGGATCGCCAACTGCTCCGGCTTCTACGGGGACCGCCTCGCGGCCGCCCGCGAGATGGTCGAGGGCGGCCCCATCGACGTGCTGACCGGCGACTACCTCGCCGAGCTCACGATGCTGCTGCTGTGGAAGGCCCGGCAGCGGGACCCGGCGGGCGGGTACGCGGTCTCGTTCCTCGCCCAGATGGGGGACGTCCTCGGCACCTGCCTGGAGCGTGGCATCAAGGTCGTCGTCAACGCGGGCGGCCTCAACCCGGCCGGCCTGGCCGCCAAGCTCGGCGAACTGGCCGCCCTCGCCGGGCTGAGCCCGTCGGTGGCGTACGTCGAGGGCGACGACCTCATCGGGCGCCTGCCCGAACTCCAGGCGCAGGGACACCGGTTCGCGCACCTCGCCACCGGCCGCAGTCTCGCCGACGCCGGCGTGCGGCCCGTCACCGCCAACGCCTACCTCGGCGCGTGGGGCATCACGCAGGCGCTGCGCGCCGGCGCCGACGTGGTGATCTGCGGACGCGTCACGGACGCCTCGCTGGTGGTCGGTCCCGCGGCCTGGGCCTTCGACTGGGCGCACGACGACTGGGACCGCCTGGCGGGGGCCGTCACCGCGGGGCACATCATCGAGTGCGGCGCCCAGGCGACCGGCGGCAACTACTCCTTCTTCACCGAGATCGAGCGCCCCGTGCACCCCGGCTTCCCCATCGCCGAGATGCGCCCCGACGGCTCCGCCGTCATCACCAAGCACGAGGGCACCGCCGGCGCCGTCACCGTCGAGACGGTCACCGCCCAGCTGCTGTACGAGATCGACCGCCCCGCCTACCTCAACCCGGACGTCGTCACCCGCTTCGACACCGTCGCCCTCGAACAACTCGGCCCCGACCGGGTCCTGGTGAGCGGCGCCCGCGGCGAGCCCGCTCCCGACACCCTCAAGGTGTGCGTCAACCACCACGGCGGCTACCGCAACACGGCGACCTTCGTGCTGACCGGTCCCGACATCGAGGCCAAGGCCCGGTTCGCGGAGGCGTCCCTGCTGGACGCCACCGGCGGGCCCGAGCGGTTCGGGACGTACGACGTCCACCTGGAGCCGACCGCGTCCGGCGCCCGGCTCACCCTCACCGTCAAGGACGCCGACAGGGACAAGGCCGGCCGCGCCCTGTTCTCCGCCGTGGTCGGCACCGGCCTGTCGACCGCACCCGGCCTGCACATGGAGCACTTCTCGCCCAAGGCCACCGAGTACGGCGTGCACTGGCCCGCCCTGGTCCCGGCCGAGGCGGTCCGGCACGAGGTGGTGCTCCACGACGGCACGCGCGTGCCCGTGCCGCGCCCGCCGTCGTCCGATGCCGCGCCGGTACCCGTCGCCGTTCCCGGGCCTGCCGTCACCGCGCCGGGCGGGCCCACCGTACGCGCCCCCCTGGGCCTGCTCGTCGGGGCGCGCTCCGGTGACAAGGGCGGCGACGCCAACGTCGGTCTGTGGGCCCGCAGCGACGCCGCGTACGCCTGGCTGCGGGACTGGCTCGACGTCGAACGGCTCCGCGCGCTCGTGCCGGAGGCCGCCGGGCTCCGCGTGAGCCGCTGGGAGCTGGCCAATCTCCGCGCGCTCAACTTCGTCGTCCACGGCCTGCTCGGGGAGGGCGTCGCCGCGTCCACCCGTCCCGACCCGCAGGCCAAGGGGCTGGGGGAGCACCTGCGCGCCCTGGAGGCCGACATCCCCGCCGCGCTGCTCCCGGCGCCCCGCCGGGAGGAGTGATCACCCCATGAGCAATCTCGACACGCGCCCCCTGCCCACCGCCTGCGGCGGACGCCAGGACATCTCCGCCGCCCCCGTGCGCGACCTGCTCACCGGCCGTGTCGTCCCCCTCGGCGAGAGCACCGAGGTGCGCCGGCTGCTGCCGAACCTGGGCCGCCGCATGGTCGGCGCCTGGTGCTTCGTCGACCACTACGGTCCCGACGACATCGCCGGGGCGAGCCGGGCATGCAGGTGCCGCCGCACCCGCACATCGGCCTGCAGACGGTCAGCCGGCTGCACGAGGGCGAGGTGCTGCACCGCGACAGCCTGGGCAGTCTGTGCACCGTACGGCCGCGCGAACTCGGCCTGATGACCTCCGGCCGCGCGATCGCGCACTCCGAGGAGTCCCCGCAGGCGAGCACGCCCGCCTGCTGCACGGCGCGCAGTTGTGGGGGGCGCTCCCCGACGCGCAGCGGCACCGCGAGCCGTCCTTCGAGCACCACGCCGACCTCCCGCTCGTCACCGGCGGGCGCGGCGGGCTGCGCGCCACCGTCCTGCTGGGCGGGCTCGACACCGCCGTCTCGCCCGGCTCCGTCTTCACGCCCCTGGTCGGCGCGGACCTGGCCCTCACCGAGGGCACGGACGTCGCGCTGCCGCTGGAGCGCGACTTCGAGTACGCGGTGCTGGCGACGGCCGGCCGCATCGACATCGAAGGGGTGCCCGTCGAACCGGGCTCGATGCTCTGTCTGGGCTGCGGCCGCGCCGAGTTGCCGCTGCGCGCGGACAGCGACGGCTCGGTGATGCTGCTGGGCGGCGAGCCGTTCGAGGAGCGGCTCGTCATGTGGTGGAACTTCGTGGCCCGTTCGGGCGAGGAGATCGCCCGGGCCCGTGACGAGTGGAACACCGGCACCGCCGCCTTCGGCACGGTCCACGGCTACGCCGGCGACCGGCTCCTGGCACCGCGACTGCCCGACACCCCGCTCAGGCCCCGGGGCCGCGAACGCTGACCACTGGGGGCTCGTCGGCCGCGCCTCCCGTCGTACGCGGCGGAAGTCGGCGCCGCCGCCACCCGTGACACGGCGCCCGCGCCGACGCCCGGTCGGTCCACCGGGGTGACCACCGCGCACCCGTCGAGCACCGCCCGCCCGTGGACATCGTCGGCCGCCGCTCCCAGCACGATGCGCACCGGTCGGCAACCGCCCTCGCTCAGGGCTCCCGCGGGCAGGCTCCGCCCAGGGGCGGCCGGGCGGCCCCTGGCCGGCGGCGTCACCGTCGAACGGGTTCCGACCGGGCCGCTGCGACCGACGGACCCGGTACGCGTCCGCTCCCCCTCGGGGGCCTCACACCCGGAAGACCGAGCCGACGAACTCCGTCAGCAGCCGCTCCTTGAGCCGGCCCGGCAGGGCGTCGAGCAGCATCAGTACCGGCGCCATACGGCGCGGCAGGCCCGTTCCGCCGCCGAGGCCCGCGAAGGCCAGGACCCCCGCGATCTCCTCCGGCCCCAGGGCGTCCGGGTCGAGTCCGGCCGCGAACTGCGCGAGCGCCGGGTCCACGGTCACCGGGGCCAGGGCCCGCGCCGCCTTCAGGGCCGCGTCCAGGTCGGCGAGCAGGGCGTCGACCTGCCCGGCCGACGCGGGGGTCAGGGTGAGGTGCAGATTCGGCGGGAGCCCGTCGAAGGACAGCTGGGGCTGGAGGTACCAGCCGCGGTCGCGCATCTCGTCGGCCAGGTGCAGCAGCAGGCTCAGGTCGGGCGTGCCGTCCGCCCCGAGCAGGGTGAACGCGACCAGTGCGGCCCGCGGTTCGCCCAGCACCCGTACGCCCTCCACGGCGCGCAGCCCCGGCAGCAGCCGGTCGGCCGCCTCGGCGGTCCGCTCGGCGAGCTCCCGGTAGCCGTCCTCGCCGATGTGCCGCTGCACGGCCCACGCCTGCGCCAGCAGGCCGGCCGACTTGGTGCCCTGCACCGTCGGGTTGACCACGGGGTAGCCCGGCCAGCCCGCGTGCGCGAAGTACTGGTGGCGGCGCAGCTCCGCGTCCCGGTACAGCACCACGGAGGCGCCCTTGTCGGCGTAGCCGTACTTGTGGAGGTCCACCGACAGCGAGGTCACCCCGGGCACCGACAGGTCGAACGGCGGCACGTCCCGTCCCGCCCGCCGCAGATGGGGCAGCAGCCAGCCGCCGATGCAGGCGTCCACGTGGCAGAGCACCCCGTGTTCGGCCGCCGCGGCGGCGATCTCCGGCACCGGGTCGACCACCCCGTGCGCGTACGAGGGCGCCGAGGCGACGACGAGTGCGGTGCGGCCGGTGACCGCGGCGGCCATGGCGGCAGCGTCGGCCCGCAGGGTCTCCCGGTCCACGGGAACGGTCACCGTCTCCAGGCCCAGGTAGGAGGCGGCCTTGTGGAACGCGGCGTGCGCGGTCGAGGGCAGCAGGAGCTGGGGCTCCGTCACCTGGCGCACGGCGCGGGCGTGGTCGCGGGCGGTCTTCACCGCCAGCAGGATCGACTCGGTGCCCCCGCTGGTGAAGCTGCCCTGCGCACCGGGTGCGCCCAGCAGTGCCACGGCCGCGCCGACGACGTCGTTCTCCAGCCGGGCCACGCTGGGGAAGACGGTCATGTCCAGGCCGTTGACGGTGGCGAACTCCGCGTACGCGGCCGCGGCGAGCCCGTCGACCCCGGCCAGCCCGGAGTCGTAGACATAGGCGAACGTGCGCCCGCCGCGGGTCGGGGCGTCCTGGGCGCGCAGGGCCCGCAGCGCGGACAGCACCTCACCGGCGGGCCGGCCGGACGGGAGCGCGGGGGAGGGAACGGGCTCAGTGGGCATGGTCGTTCGTGTCCTCTGACAGCTCGGCGGAACGGTCGGATTCGGGCGCGGCCACCGCCGGGGCGTCCTCGCGGTAGCCGCGCAGGAGCCGCAGGCTCGCCGCGGCGAGCAGGGCGGGCAGCAGGCTCATGCCCCACGTGATGCCGGTCAGGGCGGCGGCGGGCTGGTCGACGTGGTGCGCGGCGTCCGAGGAACGGAACCCGGTCACCGCCAGGACCAGGGCGAAGACCCCGGCCCCCAGGGCGAGCGCCAGGGTCTCGGCGGCGGTCCACAGGCCCGTGAAGGTCGCCGCCCGGCGCCGCCCGGTCCGTACCGCGTCGGCGGCAAGGGTGTCGGCGAGCATCGTCAGCGGAAGCAACTGGAGCCCCGCGTAGGCGATCCCCACGGCCGCCACCGCCGGATAACCCAGCGCCGGGCCCGCCAACGGGGTCAGCGCGAGCAGCGCCGCCGCGCCGGCGAACAGCGCCGAGGCGCACGCTTGCGCGTACTTCGGGCCGCGCGCCCGGGCCAGCCGGTTCCACAGCGGCATCACCAGCACCAACGGGCCGATCATGCAGGCGAACAGCGGGGTGACGGCGCCCGCCGCGCCGAGGGTGTACGTGGCGAAGTACTGCACCCCCGCCAGCATGGTCCCGACGGCGAGCGCCTGCAGCGCCCACATGCCCACCAGGAAGCCGAACGCCGGGTTCTCCCGGGCGACCGCCAACTGCGCCCGCAGGGACGGCTCCGCGGTGCTGCGGGCGACCGAAGGGGCCTGCCGCGTGAAGTGCCAGGCGCCGAGCGTCCCGGCCAGGAGGAGCAGCGCCACCACGACCCCCATCAGCCGGTAGCTCCCGGGGGTGTCGCCCCTCTCGTGCGCGATCGCGGGGGCCAGAGCGCCCGACAGCAGGATCGCCACGCCCAGGAACCCCACCCGCCAGCCCAGCACGCGGGCCCGTTCACCGGTGTCCTCGGTCATCTCGGCGGGCATGGTCACGTACGGCACCTGGAAGACCGCGTAGGCGGTCGCGGCCAGCAGGAAGAACACCGCCACGTACCCGGCCGCGGCCGCGCCCCGCAGCGGCGGTGCCGCGAAGACCAGCGCGAACAGCGGCGGCAGGGTCAGCGCCCCGGCCAGCAGGAACGGCCGCCGTGAACCCCCTTGCAGCCGGCTGCGGTCGGCGGCCGCCCCCACCAGCGGGTTGATCAGCACGTCCCACGCCTTGGGCAGGAAGACCGCCGCGCCCGCCACCGCCGCCGGCACGGCCAGCACGTTCGTCAGGTAGTACAGCAGGATCAGCCCCGGTACCGTGCCGAACGCGCCCGTGCCCAGGGAGCCGAGGCCGTAGCCGATCCGCACCGCGCGCGGCAGCGGCGCGGCGGGCGCGCGACCGGCGTCCCCCAAGGGGGCGGAGGGCGGTGTCTCGGGCATGGGTTCCCTGCGGGGCCGGGGTGCGGACGGCGGAGCGACAGGGTCAGGAGATCACAGCGGCCCGGCGCACCGACAGATCCCGGAACGGCCCGATTCCCGCCCGCCGCCGCGTCCTTACCGCGCCGCCGGAGCGGCCGCCACCCGGCCCGTCACCTCGCCGAAGCCGATCCGTGTGCCGTCCGGCCCGGGAGCGGTCGCCGTGATTACGACCTCGTCGCCGTCCTCCAGGAAGCTCCGCCGCGTCCCGTCGGCGAGCACCAGCGGCTCCTCGCCGTTCCACGACAGCTCGATCAGCGCGCCGCGCTGCGCCCGCTCGGGCCCGCTGACCGTGCCCGAGGCGAACAGGTCCCCGGCCCGCAGGGAGGCGCCGTTCACCGTCATGTGGGCGAGCATCTGCGCGTACGTCCAGTACATCGTGGCGAACGGCGGCCGCGAGACCACCTCCCCGCGCAGCCGCACCTCCAGCGCGATGTCCAGGCCGCGCGGCGGAGCGGAGCCGTCCTGGTCGTCGAGGTAGGGCAGCAGCGCCGCGTCACGGGCCGGCGGGGCGACACGCGCTGCGGCCAGGGCGTCGAGGGGGACGACCCAGGGCGAGACGGAGGTCGCGAAGGACTTGCCGAGGAACGGGCCGAGCGGCACGTACTCCCACGCCTGGATGTCGCGCGCGGACCAGTCGTTGACCAGGCAGACGCCGAAGACGTGCTCCTCCGCGTCGGCGAGCGGCACGGGCGAGCCCTGCGCGGTCGGGCCCCCGACGACGAAGCCGATCTCGGCCTCCACGTCCAGCCGCCGCGTCGGACCGAAGTCCGGCACCGCCTCGCCCGGCGCCCGCCGCTGGCCGCTCGGTCGCACGACGGGCGTGCCGGAGACCACCACGGTGCCGCTGCGGCCGTGGTAACCGATCGGCAGGTGTTTCCAGTTGGGCGGCAGCGCCGCACCGTCGGGCCGGAAGATCCGGCCGACGTTGGTCGCGTGGTGCTCCGAGGCGTAGAAGTCGACGTAGTCCGCCACCTCGAACGGCAGATGCAGCGTCACCTCCGGCCGCGGCAGAAGGTGCGGCTCGACCGCCGGGCGGTGGGCCGGATCGGTCAGCCACGCGGTGAGCAGCGCACGCACCGCCGTCCACGCGGGCCGACCCGCCGCCAGCAGCGCGTTGAGCGACGGCGCCGCCAGGAGCGCCGCCACGCCGTCTCCGGCCCGCGCGGCCTGCCCGGCCGTCACCGCCCCGGCGTCGAGCACGTGGTCGCCGATCGCCACACCGATCCGCCGCTCGCCCGGCCGGTCCCCGGTGGTGAACACCCCGTACGGCAGGTTGTGCACGCCGAAGAGGGAGTCGTCCGGCACGGCGACCCAGGTGGGGGCGGCCATGGCACCTCCATACGCGTCAGCGCCGCGCCTCCTCGCGCGGTCGGCCCACCCTAGCGCCCAGCGTGCCTGAGGCCGCCGGACGGCTCGCGTCGGTAATGTCACGAAAGCCGCATTCAACGCAAACAGCGCACCGCCACGAGAGGGGAAGGCGATCTCCGGGACCGCGAACCAGCCGCAGGAAGCCGACCAGTTGCGGACCCTGCTGCGTCAGCCGCAGTACCGCAGGGCGCTGTTGTCCTCCGCCGTGCTCGGCATCCCCGTGTCCTTCCTCGCCTTCTGGTTCCTCGTCGCCCTCCACGAACTGCAGAAGCTGGTCTGGCAGGACTGGCCGCGGCAGCTCGGCCACGCCCAGCCGCCGTGGTGGTGGCCGATCCCGCTGCTGGCGGTGGCCGGCCTGGTCGTCGGCCTGGTCGTCACGCGTATCCCGGGCGGCGGCGGCCACATCCCCGCGTCCGGCCTGCACTCGGGCGGCGCCACCGCGGCGGCGGTGCCCGGGGTCGTCGTGGCCGCCGTGGCGAGCCTGCCGCTGGGCGCCGTCCTCGGCCCCGAGGCACCGCTGATCGCCTTCGGCGGCGGCATCGCGCTGGTCTTCCGCAACCTGGTCCGCGCGTCCCCCACCCCGACCGGAACCGTGCTGCTGGGCGCCGCCGGGTCCGCCGCGGCGATCGCGACGATCTTCGGCAACCCGCTCGTGGCGGCCGTCCTGCTGATGGAGGTCGCGGGCGTCGGCGGACCGCAGCTGTTCGCCGTCATGCTGCCCGCCCTGCTCGCCGCCGGCGTCGGCGACATCGTCTTCACCGGGTTCGGACGCTGGACCGGCCTCAAGACCGGCAGCCTGGACATCGGACTGCCCCGGCCGCCCGCGCTGGACGTCGGCGACGTCGTCTGGGGCGTCCTCATGGGCCTGGTCGTGGGGATCGCCGTCCACTGGATCGTCGTCGGAGGCCGGCACGCGGCGGTCTTCGTCTCCCGCAGCCCCCTGCGCAACACCGTCGCCTGCGCGGTGGCCGCGGGCGTCTGCGTCGCCGCCTACGCCCTGCTGACCGGCCGTTCACCCGCCGAGGCCGCGCTGTCCGGGCAGAGCACGCTGCCGCAGCTCGCCTCCGACCCCCACGCGTGGCCCGTCACCGCCCTGGTCGCCGTACTGGTCCTCAAGTCCCTCGCGTACGCCCTCTGCTTGGGCAGCCTGCGCGGTGGCCCCATCTTCCCCTCCCTCTTCCTCGGCGGTGCCTGCGGCGCACTCCTGGCCCCCCTGCCGGGCTTCGGCCTCGTGCCCGCCATGGCCGCGGGAATGGCGGCCTCCTGCGCCGCGGCGATGCGGCTGCCCGTCAGCACGGTCGTCCTCGTCGTCCTGCTCCTGGGCAACGCCGAGTCCGTGCCGGTGGTCGTACTGGCCGCCGTCGTCGCCTTCGTCACCACCGAACTGCTCCCGCAGGGCCCGGACATCCCGGCCTTCGGCCGCGTGGACTGAGGGGCCCGGCACGCCGCGCCGTCGCCGTCGCCTTCGGCATCACCGAGTTGCGACCCCGGGGGCCAGGATGTCCGGGCGTGCGCCAGCGTCGACCGAGGGGCCCGCGGGCGGTTCCGGCGGTCCGGCCGGAGCGGCGCCGGGCGTCAGCGGTCGTGCTGGCCGTCGTCGCCTTCGGTATCACCGAATCGGCAGTCGGCGGCGGGGCGCGGCCGGCGGGCGGCGGTGTGAGTGAGCGTCACGGCCACCCGCCAGCCATGGGCGAGGGCGGGCAGCACGAGGCCGTCGCGCAGGGACTCGACGCCGCCGGCGGCCGAGCCGACGACGGCGAGGACTCCACGGACCGGTTGAGGAGGCATGGCCGGGGGCCAGGATGTCCGGGCGTTCGGCCGCGTGGACCGAGGGGCCGGCCGGAACGGCGCCGGGCGTCGATGGTGGTGCCGGCCGTCGTCGCTGTGCCTCGCGGCCACGGCGTTCGGTCAGGTCGACCGAGCGGTCCGGGCGCGGTCCGTACGGTCCGGTGGGAGCGGGGCCGGACGTCGGTGGTCGTTCCGGCTGTTGTTGTGGCCTTGGTCGTCGGCGAGTTGCTGCGGCACGGTCCGGACGTCCGGGCGTTCGGGGGCGCCGACTCCGTGGATGGGGCGGTCCGGTTGGTGCCGTGCCGTGCCGGGCCGGGCGTCGGGCGGCCGGCTGGGCAGTGCGGGGTCGGTACCGGTGGTCGTACGGCCCATGTCGTCGCCTCGTCAGCGCCGAACTGCTTCCGCAGGGCCCAGGCAACCCGCCGTTCGGCCGTGTCCGGCCGGAGCGGTGCCGGGCGTCGGTCGGCGTGCCCCGGGCCCGAACATCCCGGCCTTCGGCCGCGCCGACGGGGCGTGCCGGCACACGGCGCAGCCGGGCCTCAGGCCGACCGCGCGGTGACGCGGCCGGTGCGGACCGCGTCCAGGAGGGACTGGTGGTCGCGCTCGTTCTGGTCGGCGTACAGCTCGGCGAACTCCGCCATCGCCCGGTCGAAGACGTCGCCCCCGCCCAGATAGGCCGCGATCGCGATCCGGTCGCCCGAGCGGGCGTGCGCCCGGGCCAGCGTGGCGCCGCAGACCCGGCCGAAGACGCCCATCACCTGGGGCGACATCGTCTCGGCCACCACGATGCCCTTCCAGTCGCGCAGTTGGCGCACATAGAAGTCCCGCCGGCGGCCGTCGATGCCGTGCACGCGTTCCCAGCCCAGGAAGATGTCGCTCGTGGCCTGCATCAGCCGCTGCCCGGCCACCACGCGCTCGCCCTGCGTCCGCTGGAGGCACGCGCCCACGTGGCGGGCCAGCACCGACTCGTCGGCCTCCTTGGCCTGGAGGAACAGCGGGTCCTCGTCGTCCTTGCCGAGCAGCAGGACGATCCAGCAGCGCGTCCCCACGCTGCCCACTCCCACCACCTTGCGGGCGATGTCGGCGACCCGGTACTGCTCCAGCAGCGCGCGGCGGTCGGACTGCAGGGTGTGGCCGTAGCGCTCCATCAGCCGCGCCAGCTCGCGCTCCACCCCGGCGTCCAGCGCGTCCGGCAGGTCGCGCAGCGGTGTCAGCAGCGGAGGATCGGCCGCGATGCGCCGCCGGCCGTCCACCACGTGCGTGAGCTTCTCGAACGCCTGGAGCGTGTCGTGCGAGCGTGCCCGTTCCTGCGAACGCTCCCAGCGCGCGCGGTCCCGCGCGCCGAGCAGCGGCGCGAACCGCTCCTGGAGCCGGTCCGCCTCGAAGTGGGCGTACCAGACGTCGAGATCGCCCATCCGGGCGAAGCGGCGCATGTACTCGCGGTAGCCCCCGACGGCCGCCAGGACGGTCGCCGCCCGCTCCCCGGTGGAGAAGCCGGCCGCCCGGCCCGCGATCACGAGGCTGGCGGCCAGCCGCTTGACGTCCCACTCCCACGGGCCGGGCAGCGTCTCGTCGAAGTCGTTGATGTCGAACATCAGCCGCCGCTCGGGCGAGGCGAGCAGCCGGAAGTTGAGCATGTGCGCGTCCCCGCAGAGCTGGGCGCGCAGCCCCGTCACCGGCGTGCCCGCGAGATCGGCGGCCATGACGGCCGCCGCGCCGCGGTAGAAGCGGAACGGCGACTCGGACATCCGGCCGTACCGGATCGGGACCAGTTCGGGCACCCGGCGCGCGGACTGCTCCTCGATCACGTCGACCGGGTCGGCCCTCAGCGGCGAGGGCGCCCACTCCGCGTGCCGCGACCGGGGCGTGGTCCGCCGCGCGGCGCGGCCCATGGCGGCCCGCTCCCGCGGTGAGAGGAACTCGCGCCCGCCGGGCACCGCGGCAGGGTCGTCGTTCCCGTCCGTCATGGCGACCGTCCCTGGTGCTAGTGGCTTCCGCCGACCACGGTGAAGCTCTTCCAGGGGGCCTGGCCGGGCACACCCGGGTCGCTGGTCTGCGAGGAGAGGTAGAACTCGCTGGTCCCGGTGAGGTTGTGGCAGTCCTCGCGGGTGTAGAGGATCACGTCGTTGACGGTGTTGTTGTCGACCGACTTCGCGCCAGGGGCCGTCAGCGGGTGGCAGCCGTCGACCGAGGGGCTCTCGATCTGCTGCGGTTTGCCGTCGGTGGTCGTGTAGACCAGGTTGCCCACGGCCTGATGGGTCATACCGGAGCACGCCGCGGTGCCGAGGAGCAGGAGCAGGGCGCCGGCGTGGAGGCCGGGCCGGCGGAGAGCGGCCATGGTGAGCGTCCTCGTCTGTACGGGGGACCGGTACTGAGGGCAACGCTGCCGCCTGCGCCGGCCGCTGTCACCCGCAGTGCGACCAGTCGGCTGAATGGCGGCGGGACTCACACCGCAGCGGGCCTGCGCCCCGGGGCGGTGCACAGCGCCCACAGGGCGACGCCGTCGAGGAGGATCATCGCCAGCGCCCAGAAGGGGATGTACGGCAGCCACATGAAGTTCGCCAGCATCCCGAGCCCGACGAGCGCCACACCCACCTTGCGCGCCCAGAGCGCGCCCCGCAGGAGCAGCAGCCCGACGAGCACGATCAGCACCCCGAGCACGAGATGGATCCAGCCCCAGGCGCTCAGGTCGAACCGGAAGGTGTAGTTGCCGGTCACGACGAAGACGGTGTCCTTGGCGATCGCGGAGGCGCCCTGGAGGATCGCCGAGATGCCACCGAAGATCATCAGAACGGCGGCGAGGACGATCCGTCCGGAAGCCGCGGAGCCGTCCGTTCGCGAAGTGGCCATGGTGGGCTCCTTACTCTTCGGAACCAGCGTGCCACGGTCCGCAGCGGACGGCATGCGGAGCGCCCGGGAGTTCAGGACCCGAACGCGCCACGGACCCGCGAACGCCGATGGGCGGTACCGCCGTACTCCGGCCGTACCGCCCACAGGCTTCACATGGTGTCCGAGGGGGGACTTGAACCCCCACGCCCGATAAAGGGCACTAGCACCTCAAGCTAGCGCGTCTGCCATTCCGCCACCCGGACAAGGTGTCCGCCGCCTGGCGCTCGGGCCCGGCGACGTGGAAAACAATAGCAAACATCCGGGGCCCCTCGATCAACCCGCCCGCTGGGGCGCTCGTGACGCCCGTGACGCCCGTGCGAAGGGGGCCCGGGGGGCCTCGCGGCCCGGTGGGGGTGCGGGGGAGGATGGGGAGATCGACCAACGAAGGAGACAGCGTGAGCGAGTCGAGCTCGGACGCCCGTACGACCACCGGTGAGGACGAGGTCGCCGGCCTCTGCCGCGACCTCATCCGGATCGACACCAGCAACTACGGCGACCACTCGGGTCCCGGTGAGCGGGCCGCCGCGGAGTACATCGCCGAGAAGCTCGCCGAGGTCGGCCTCGAACCACAGATCTTCGAGTCGCACCAGGGCCGGGCCTCCACCGTCGCCCGTATCACCGGCGAGGACCCGTCGCGGCCCGCGCTGCTCATCCACGGCCACACCGACGTCGTGCCCGCCAACGCCGCCGACTGGACGCACCACCCGTTCTCCGGCGAGATCGCCGACGGCTGCGTGTGGGGCCGCGGCGCGGTCGACATGAAGGACATGGACGCGATGACCCTGGCGGTCGTGCGCGACATGCTCCGCAGCGGGCGCCGCCCGCCGCGCGACATCGTGCTCGCCTTCCTCGCCGACGAGGAGGCCGGCGGCGTGTACGGCGCCCGCTACCTGGTCGACAAGCACCCCGAGCTCTTCGAGGGCGTCACGGAGGCGATCGGCGAGGTCGGCGGCTTCTCGTTCACGGTCAACGAGGACGTGCGGCTCTACCTGATCGAGACCGCCCAGAAGGGCATGCACTGGATGCGGCTCACCGTGGACGGCACCGCCGGCCACGGCTCCATGACCAACACCGACAACGCGATCACCGAGTTGTGCGAGGCGGTCGGCCGGCTCGGGCGGCACCAGTTCCCGGTGCGCGTCACCAAGTCCGTCCGCGGCTTCCTCGACGAACTGGGCGACGCCCTCGGGATCGAACTCGACCCCGAGGACATGGAGACGACGCTGGCCAAGCTGGGCGGCATCGCGAAGCTCATCGGGGCCACGCTGCGCAACACCGCCGCGCCGACCATGCTGGGCGCCGGCTACAAGGTCAACGTGATCCCCGGCCAGGCCACCGCGCACGTCGACGGCCGCTTCCTGCCCGGCTACGAGGAGGAGTTCCTGGCCGACCTCGACCGCATCCTCGGCCCCCGGGTGAAGCGCGAGAACGTGCACGCCGACAAGGCGCTGGAGACGACGTTCGACGGCGCGCTCGTCGAGGCCATGCAGGCGGCGCTGAAGGCCGAGGACCCGATCGCGCGGGCGGTGCCGTACTGCCTGTCCGGCGGGACCGACGCCAAGTCCTTCGACGACCTGGGCATCCGCTGCTTCGGTTTCGCGCCGCTCCAGCTGCCGCCCGACCTCGATTTCGCCGGGATGTTCCACGGTGTCGACGAGCGGGTGCCGGTGGACGGTCTCAAGTTCGGCGTGCGCGTGCTCGACCGCTTCCTCGCGAGCAGTTGAAACGACTCGCCAATTATCGACATTTCCTGCCGCTTAGCCGAAAAGAGTGAATGAATCCCAGCGGCAGTAGCGCGCCTTGTGTCCACTCGTTGGTTCCTGTGCGGTCCGAAGTTGGGGCCGTTTTGCCAACGAGGAGGAAAAATGATCAAGAAGGTCGTCGCTGCTGCCGTGGTCACCGGTGGGCTCGTGGCTGCGGGTGCCGGCGTGGCCGTCGCCGACTCCGGAGCTCAGGGTGCCGCTGTCGGCTCCCCGGGCGTGCTGTCGGGCAACGTGATCCAGGTTCCGGTGAACATCCCGGTCAACCTGTGCGGCAACACGATCAACGTCGTGGGCCTGCTGAACCCCGCCGTCGGCAACGTCTGCTTCAACAGGTGACATCGCGTCGGGCCCTCTCCAGGGCCTGACCCGGCCGGCCCCGCGAAGCTCTGAACGGGCTTCGGGGCCGCCCCGGCTGGGGGAGTGCCGGTTTTCATCTCCGGGGGGCACTCATTCCCCCGGCGGGTACCGCCCGCCGGTTTCCGTATCCGGAAAAGCAAGGCAAGGAAACTCAATGCGACAGGTTGCAAAGAAGGCGCTGATCACTGCGGTCGCGGCCGGCGGTGCGCTCGCCGTCACCGGCGGCATGGCCCACGCGGACTCGCACGCGTCCGGCGTTGCCGCCGGGTCCCCGGGCGTTCTGTCCGGAAACCTGATCCAGGTCCCGGTGAACATCCCGATCAACCTCTGCGGCAACACCATCAACGTGGTGGGCCTCCTCAACCCGGCGGCGGGCAACGTCTGCATCAACGGGTCCTTCGGGCACCGCGAGGTCCGGGTCTACAAGAAGGGTGGCTTCCACAAGGCCATCGGTGGCTACCGCGACAAGGACGGCTACGCCGACAAGGACGGCAAGTGACGTTCTCTCAGGCCTCTTCCGAGGCCTGAAACCGGTCGGCCCCGGAAATGCCTCGTGCGCTTCCGGGGCCGCCCCGGCTAGGGGGAGGCACAAGTTCTGACGTCCGGGGGGGCGACCATTCCCCCGGCGGGCTCTGCCCGCCGGTTTCCGTATCTGGAAAAGCAAGGCAGGGACAATCCATGCGACAAGTCGCGAAAAAGGGGCTGCTCACCGCGGTCGCGACCGGCGGCGTGCTCGCCGTGACCGGCGGTATGGCCGCCTACGCGGACTCCAACGCGTCCGGCGTCGCCGCCGGCTCGCCGGGCATCGCTTCCGGCAACGCGATCCAGGTTCCCGTGAACATCCCGGTGAACGTCTGCGGCAACACGATCAACGTGGTGGGTCTGCTGAACCCGGCGGCCGGCAACACCTGCGTCAACGGCTCCCCCGGCCACCGCGAGGTCAAGGTCTACAAGAAGGGCTTCCGCAAGCCCGTCGGCGGCGGCTACCGCGACAAGGACGGCGGCGGCCGCGGCGGCTCCACCCGCGGTGTCGACTCGGCCTTCGGCAGCCGCGGCAACGACGGCGGCCACGGGTTCGGCGGCAACGACGGGGGCCGCGGCTTCGGCGGCGACCGCGACGGGCGCGGCTACGGGCACGGCGGCGCGTCGGCCCACGGCGCGGCTGTCGGCTCGCCCGGCATCCTCTCCGGGAACGCGATTCAGGCGCCGGTGAACATCCCGGTCAACGCCTGCGGCAACTCCGTCAACGTCATCGGCCTGCTCAACCCGGCCGTCGGCAACACCTGCGTGAACGCCGGCGGCTACGGCGGCGGTCACCACTACGGCGGTGGCGGCAAGGGCCACGGGCACCACCCGCGCCCGCCGCACCGCAGCGTGCCGCGTGACAACTACCCGGAGCACAACAACCCGGAGCCGGCCGGTGTGCCGGGCGGTGGCGGCCCGAGCCTGGCCCAGACCGGTACCGAGGACGTCGGCACCGCGCTGCTCACCAGCGCCGGTCTGCTGCTCGGCGGTGCCGTGCTCTTCCGCCGCGCCCGCGCGGTCCGTCGCTGAACGCCTCTGTCTCCCCCATGGGGCGGCGTATGAGGAAAGGGGCCCCGCCGATGCGGGGCCCCGCTTCATGTGTGGCGTACGTCACCATGTGGCGCGGACCTGGCGGATGATTCTTCGGCGCAGCCGTACCCGGCGGCTGCCGTCCGGGTAGAGGCGGAGACGGTCCAACTCCCAATGCCCGTACTCCGCGTGGTCGGTCAGAAGCCGCTGGGCCTCCTTGCGGGAGACGCCCCGAGGCACGTACACATCTCTGAATTCGTATTCAGGCATCGCATCTATTGTGCGGGGAGAGCCCCAGTACGGATAGCGTCTTCCGCATGTCTGATGCCGCGCAGCCCACTGTTGCCGAGGTACGAGCCGCCGTCGAGGCGGTGAAGGCCGCTCTGGACCGCCACCTGGCCGCCGTCGAGCACCGGACCGGGGAGGACGATCCCGCGGTCTACCAGGCCTTCGAGGCCCTGGCCTCGGCCGCCGAGGCCTACGACGAGCTGCTCTACGACACCTATGACGAGGTCACCCCCTTCGAGGTGCCGCTCGGGGACACGCTGCCCGAGTACGACGGTCCGGAGGAGCCGGAGGCGATCAGCGTCCTGATCCGCCGCGACTACACCGTGGGTGATCCGGAGCGGCTGGTGCAGCAGGCGGAACGCGTCGCCGACGCGGGGCTCGAGGCCGGCACCGATGTCGCGGCCGCGATCGGGGCCCTGTTCGGGGAGTACGAGCCCGACGAGATCGCCGAGCGGCACAAGGAGTTCGGCCTGGAGGAGGGCGACTCCACGGTCTGGGTGACCGCGGTGGAGGCGGCCGAGCCGGGGGAGTGGCTGGCCACCCCCTTCGAGCAGGCCGATCCGCGCCATCTCATCTGCCGGTTCGACGTCAGCGCGGTCTTCGACGACGAGAGCGACGTGCTCGGCGAGGACCGCGAAGAGGCATGACGCCCCGCACGGGGGCCCGGTACGCCCGGGCCCCCGTGCCGTGCGCTACTGCGCCGACGCCGACGCCGCCTGCTCGCGCAGGATGTCGCGCAACCGCGTGGTGCGGTCCCGTGCCGGGACCTCGGCGACGGCGCGCGGCAGTGCCTGGTCGACGCCGTGCACGACGGACAGGTGCCGTTCGCCCCGGCCGAAGGCGGTGTAGACCCAGGCCCGGGTCAGGCTCTGCGCGGCGTCCCCCGGCAGCACGACGACGGCGGCCGGCCAGCGGCGGCCGGCGGCCTGGTGGGCGGTGATCGCCCAGCCGTGGCGCACCTGTGCGGCGACGGCGTCGGGCGCGACGACGACGGCGGTCCCGTCGCAGTCCACGTGCAGGCCCTCGTCACCGCCGCCGGTCACGGTGCCCGGCACGGCGCTGCCGGGGCCGGGGACCAGGAGCACCCGGTCGCCGGGGTCGAAACCGCCGAAGCGGCCGGGGCCCGGGTTCAGCCGTTCCTTGAGCGCCGCGTTGAGCACCCGGGTACCGGCGGCGCCGCCGTGGCCCGGGGTGATGACCTGGGTGCTCCCGGCGGGCACCCCGATGACCCGGGGCACGGAGTCCGCGACCAGCTGCACCGTGCGGTGCACCGCCTCGCCGGCGTCGCGCACCGGGACGATCACGACCTCCTTGTCCGGCGCCTCCACCTGCGCGAGCTCACCGATGCCGATCCCGGAGACCAGCTCGCCGATCGGCCCCGGGTCCGGTGTGCGCGAGGCGACCTGCGGGCACACCTTGGCGGCCGCCAGGTCCGCGAACACCCGCCCGGGACCGGCGGACCACAGCGCCATCGGGTCGCCGGAGAGGACCAGCCGCGCGCCGTCGGGCACGGCCTCGACGAGAGTGGCGGCCGTCTCCACGTCCAGCAGGGGCGCGTCCAGGACCGCCAGCAGGTCGAGCGCCAGCGTCCCGTCCTCGTCCCGTCCGGGGCCCTCCTGGCCGGCGAGCAGGCCCGCGACGGTGGCCACCGCGTCCTCGCCCGCGCCCGCCCCGGCCAGCCGCCTGCGGCCGTCCTCGGTGGCCGCGGCGGCGTAGGCGCGCAGGCCGAGTGCCCGGGCGGCCGCCACGAGGGCGGCGGGTTCGGCACGGGCCTCCTCGGCGCCCTGGTGCACCACGAGCCCGCTCTCGGCTGCGGCGCGCACGAGCGCGCCGGCGGACGGCGAGGGCGCCGTGGCTGCCGCGCCTTCCCAGTCCGGCCCCTCGTCGGGGGAGAAGGTGTTGAGCAGCCGCATGAGGCCGTCGGCGAGGCTCTCCTCCGCCATCGCCCACCGGTCCAGGCCGAGCAGCAGCCGCACCGGCTGCTCGGCGTCCTCGTCGGCGTCGGTACCGGCACCCGCGGCGCGGGCCGGTCCGGCGCTGTCGTCGGGGACGTGGAAGAGCAGCGCCACACCGTCGGTGACGGCCGCCTTGAGCGCGTCGTCGGCGGCGGTGACCGCGTGCCGGCCCAGGGCCGCGCCGAGCACGGACCATTCCACCGCCGTGTGGCCCTGCTCGGCCGCCTGCTCCAGCAGCCGGACGACCAGGGCGCGCGCCCGGCGCTCGTCCTCCGGGTCGGCGGCGCCGCCCAGCAGGGCCTTGGCGAAGCCGTCGGCCTGGTCCACCCGCACGCCGGGCACGGACAGCACCTGCCACGGGTCGTCGCGCAGCGCCTCCCCGGCCCGTTCGCCGAGCGCCGCCACGGCGGCCTCCGCCAGCCCCTCCGGCGCGCCGCCCGCGGCGAGCACCGTGCGCGCCGCGGCCACCGCGTCGCCGCTCAGCAGGGCGGGGACGGGCGCCGGCGCCATCGCGGCGGGGGCCGGCGCGGGCGTCACCGGGCGCTCCGGGGCGGGCCGCGCCGGGGAGGTGCGGCCCCGGGGCACGGCCGCCGGACGCTCACCGCGCTCGATGGCCCGCACCGCGGCCGCCAGGTCCGTCAGTTCCTCGGGCAGCTGCGAGCCGACGCCCTCGGTGGACGGGCGCGGGCGCCGGGGCCGCGGCGCGTCCTCGCCGGTGTCGTCCGCGGCACCGGCGGACTGCTCCGGCGCCGCGTCGGCACCGGGCGGCGTCCCCGCTCCGCTGCGGTCCTCGCGGTCGCGGTCGTCGCGGTCCTCGGTCACGGTGGCCTCCGTAGGTGGGCGGACTACCGCCGGAGGACGCTCACAGCGTGCTCCAGTCGTGGTCCGGATAGCGGTGCAGCGGCGCCGAAACGTCGTCCAGCGCCTGGCAGATCTCTTCGGGAAGACTAAGGGCCTCCACTGACAGCGCCGCCGCCAGCTGCTGGGCGTTGCGCGCACCGACGATGGGCGCGGCGACGCCGGGGCGGTCCCGCACCCAGGCCAGGGCCACTTGGAGGGGCGAGGCGGCCAGTCCGTCGGCCGCTATGGCCAGCGCGTCCACGATGAGCCGGGCCGTCTCGTCGAGGTAGGGCGCGACGAAGGGCGCCATGTCCTCCGAGCCGCCCCGCGAGTCCGCCGGGGTGCCGTGCCGGTACTTGCCGGTCAGCACGCCCCGCCCGAGCGGGGAGGAGGGCAGCAGCCCCACCCCGAGGTCCAGCGCGGCGGGCAGCACCTCGCGCTCGATGCCGCGTTGCAGCAGCGAGTACTCCATCTGCGTACTGGACAGCGGCGTCCGGGTCTGCACGGCCCGCTGCCAGGTCGCCGCCTTGGCGAGCTGCCAGCCGCAGAAGTTGGAGACGCCGACGTAGCGGGCGCGGCCCGAGGTGACGGCGAGATCGAGGGCCTGCAGGGTCTCGTCGAGCGGTGTCGTGGGGTCGTACGCGTGCACCTGCCACAGGTCCACGTAGTCCGTCCCGAGCCGCTGCAACGAGGCGTCCAGGGCGGCCAGGAGGTGTCCGCGGGAGGCGTCGAAGCGCCGGTCGGGGTCGGGGACGCTGCCGGCCTTGGTGGCGATCACCAGGTCCGCGCGCGGCACCAGGTCCTCGACCAGCCGGCCGAGCAGGTACTCCGCGCCGCCGTCGCCGTACACGTCGGCCGTGTCGACGAGCGTCCCGCCGGCCTCCCAGAAGGCCTTCAGCTGGTCCGCGGCGTCGAGTTCGCCGGTGTCGCGTCCCCACGTCAGCGTGCCGAGCCCGAGCCGGGACACACGCAGTCCGGTACGGCCGAGGTGCCTTTGCTCCATGAGGGGTGAGATTACTGGTCAACGGCAGTATTTGGGCCCGAGTGACGTACCCGACAGGCGCCGTGCCGCCGTCAGGGCGATATGGTCCGGGGAACAAGGACGTTACTCGTTGGTAAGGGGAGCGCTATGCGGCTTGGGATCAACCTCGGCTACTGGGGCGCCGGGATGGACTCTGACAACCTCGCCGTGGCGCGGGAGGCGGACCGCCTCGGGTACTCGGTGTGCTGGGCGGCCGAGGCCTACGGCTCGGACGCGCCCACCGTCCTGGCCTGGGTGGCCGCCCAGACCGAGCGCATCGACGTCGGTTCGGCCATCTTCCAGATCCCGGCCCGCACCCCCGCGATGACGGCCATGACCGCGGCCACCCTCGACTCGCTGTCGGGCGGCCGCTTCCGCCTCGGCCTCGGCGTCTCCGGGCCGCAGGTGTCCGAGGGCTGGTACGGCGTCAGGTTCGACAAGCCGCTGGCGCGCACCCGCGAGTACGTGGAGATCATCCGCAAGGCGATGTCCCGCGAGCGGCTGACCCACGAGGGCGAGCACTGGACGCTGCCGCTGCCCGACGGCCCCGGCAAGGCGCTCAAGCTGACCGTGCACCCCGTCCGCGAGCACATCCCGCTGTACATCGCGGCCATCGGCCCGAAGAACCTGGAGCAGACCGGCGAACTGGCCGACGGCGCCCTGCTGATCTTCCCCTCGGCCGAGCACCTGGAGGAGACGGCCCTCCGTCCCATCCGTGCGGGCCGCGAGAAGGCCGGGAAGACGATGGAGGGCTTCGACGTCTGCCCGACCGTCCCGGTCGCCCTCGGTGAGGACGTCGACGCGCTGGCCGACATCTTCCGCCCCTACACGGCGCTGTACGTCGGCGGCATGGGCAGCCGCAAGCAGAACTTCTACAACAAGCTGGCGCAGCGCATGGGGTACGAGAAGGAGGCCGCCGAGATCCAGGACAAGTACCTGGCCGGCGACAAGGACGGCGCCGCGGCCGCGATCCCCCGCGAGCTGATCGACTCCACCACCCTGCTCGGATCCGTGGAGCGCATCGCCGACCGCATGCAGGCGTACGCGGCGGCCGGCGTGACCACGCTGACCCTCGCGCCGGCGGGCTTCACCCTGGACGAGCGGATCGCGGCCCTGCGCGCCGGAGTGGACGCCCTGGAGCGCGCCGGGCTGGCCGAGTAGACCCGGCCGGCACCGCGCGGCGGCGGCCGGTCCCGGCTCAGCCCGGGACCAGCCGCCCCAGCAGCCGTCCGAAGGCGGTCAGGCGCGCTATCTGCCCCGGGCCGCCGTCCTCCAGGGACTTGCTGAAGCGGAAGGCCTCCGGCCGGAACCGGGCCGAGGCGATGGCCCCGTCGGCGTCCCCGCGGACCGCGCTCAGCTCGTGCGGCATGGCGGTCGCCAGCACCACGTACACGCCGCGGTCGACGCGCCGCCCCTCCTCGTCGTGGCCCACCAGGGTGCGCATCCCGACATGGCCGATGGTCTCCAGGGGGAGCACCTGCACGGAGGAATCCAGGACCCGGCCGCCGGGGGCGTCCTCGTCGGCGACCTCCTCGCTGTGCCAGAGGATCAAACGCCGCCCGTCGCAGACCGCGGCCTCCTGCCACACCGAGGTACCGGCCTCCGTGAGGTCCACCACGCGTTCGAGGGTGAAGCCGCGTACCCGGCGCCGGCCCAGGACCCCGCCGATCGCCTCCAGGGCCACGTCGGCATGGAGGAAGTAGGCGTGCGCCGCGTCGTCCAGGCGCGCGTAAGGGGCCCAGTCAGAACCCGCGGGGCCCGCTGGACGCACCGTCGAGCGGCTCCGCGTCGCCTTGCTGAACATGTCTAGGTAGTGACCCCTCCGAGGGGCTATGAAATCACGAGCGCCCGGTCCGGCCGCAGCACCCCTCGGTTTTCGCGGCCGTGGTGGGGGCTCGGGGGTCTTCCCCGCCACGGCCGTCAGCAAACTCAACGCGGGGAAGCGCCAAGGGTTACGCACCCCTCACCCGTTCGTCCTCATCCGTTCGGCCGAGTTGACGCGCGGGGCTGTTGCCACCGGCTTTCCGGGGCATTTGACTCTTCATTTACGCATGGTCGATTTATTGAGTTATCCGGTGGTCCATCCGGTTCGCGCAGGAGGTTCCCGCATGCTCTCCGCCCGGAGTCTGTTCCAGGAGATCCTCGACCACGACGAGTCCTTCCGGCTCTTCTGCTCGATCGCCGCCAGCGGCGAGGCCCAGGGCGGCTGGGAGAACGGCCGCATCGCCGCCCTCGTTCCCGAGCAGGAGCGCGGCCTGGCCCCGAAGATCGCCCGGCACGGCGCCGACGAGGACAAGCACGGGAGGATCTTCAACGCCCTGCTGCGCAGGCGCGGCCTGGACCCCGTCCCCGTGCCCGCGGACACCGACTACACGATGCTGCTGGAGCGCGGCGGCATCGGCCTCGCCCACGACAAGCTCCGCCGCGACGAGCCGCTGACCGTCGGGGACGTCGTCACCTACCTCGCCCACAGCCGCGTCACCGAGCAGCGCGCCTCCGAGCAGATGGCCCTGCTCGCCCGGCACTTCGCCGGCCACCCCGACATCGGCCGCGCCGTCCGCATGATCTCCCAGGACGAGGACAACCACCTCGCCTACTGCCACGAGGAACTGCTGCGCCTCGCCGCCGCCGGGCACGGCCGCGCCATCCGGCACACCCTGCGCGTCTGCGCGCTGGCCGAGATCCGCGTCCACCGCGACGTCAGCCTCGCCGTCATGGCCCACATGGGACGCGCCCTCGGCTGGTCCCGGGGCCGGTCGGCGCTGCTGCGCGCGGGCATCCGCGCCGTGTACGTCTACGAGCGCCTGGGCGGCTGGCGGCGCATGGTGCGGCTGTCCATGCCGCAGCGGCGCGACGCCCTCGGCGGGCCTGCCACCGCGGCCGAGGCCGCCGTCTGAAGGGTGCTGCAGGGCCGGGCGGGGGCGGCGGCGCGTGCCGTCACAGCCAGCCGTGCCGCTTGAACGTCCGGTAGAGCAGGATCTCGGCCACCACGATCACCGCCAGGACCGCCGGATAGCCCCACACCTGGCGCAGTTCCGGCATGTGCTCGAAGTTCATCCCGTACACGCCGGTGATCATGGTCGGCACGGCGGCCATGGCGGCCCAGGACGAGATCTTGCGCATGTCGTCGTTCTGCCGCACGCCGACCTGGGTCAGATGGGCGCCGAGGATGTCGCTGAGCAGCCGGTCGAGGCCGTCCACCAGTTCGTTGGCCCGGGTGAGGTGGTCGGCGACGTCCCGGAAGAACGGCTGCGTGCTGGACGCCACATGCGGCACCGTGCCCGCGGACAGCCGGATCATCGGCTGCGTCAGCGGCGAGGCCGCTCGGCGGAACTCCAGCAACTGGCGCTTGAACCCGTAGATCCGGCTGGCCGTGCTCTCCGCGCCGCGCCGGGCGGCCGTCCGCCGCAGCTCGGGCGCGAACACCTCTGTCTCCAGCTCCTCCAGGTCGGCCTGGAGATCGGCCGCCACCACGATGTAGTCGTCCACCACGGTGTCGCTGATGGCGTACATCACGGCGCCCGGACCGTGCTTGAGCACCTCGTGCTCGGCCTCCAGGCGGTGCCGGATCTCCCCGGGGGCGATGCCCTCGCCATGGCGCACGGTGACGACGAAGTCCTTCCCGACGAACACCATCAGCTCGCTCGCGGTGACCGTGTCCCGCGCGTCGTCGTACGTCACCGGCTTCAGCACCAGGAACAGCGAGCCCTCGTAGACCTCCAGCTTGGGGCGCTGATGGGCGCTGAGGGCGTCCTCCACCGCCAGCGGGTGGAGGGTGAACTCGCGGCTGACGAGATCGAACTCCTTCTCCGTGGGCTCGTACAGGCCGATCCACACGAAGGCGCCGTCCATCGCCCGCGCGGTCTCCAGGGCCTCGGCCACGTCGGTGGGGGTCGCCGCCCGCTCGCCGTCGCGGTACACGGCACAGTCCACGATCACGTATGTCTCTTTCCGCGAATCGCCGCCGACACACCGGTCCCGTGCCGGCCGTATGGTGGCGGTCATGTCCACCGTGATCCTGGTCCGGCACGGCCGGTCCACCGCCAATTCCGAGAACGTGCTGGCCGGCCGGCTCCCCGGAGTCGCCCTCGACGAGACCGGCCGCGACCAGGCGGCGGACCTCGCCGCGCGGCTCGCCGCCCTGCCGCCCGCCGCCGTCGTCACCAGCCCGCTGCAGCGCTGCCGCGAGACGGTCCAGCCGCTGCTGGACGTACTGCCCGACGTGCCCCTGCACGTCGAGGAGCGGGTCTCGGAGTGCGCGTACGGCGACTGGAGCGGCCGCAAGCTCGCCGAACTCGCCGACGAGCCCATGTGGGGCGTCGTGCAGCGCTATCCGTCGGGTGCCGTCTTCCCCGGCGAGGGCGGCGAGTCGATGCGCGCCATGCAGATCCGCGCGGTCGACGCCGTGCGCGAGTGGAACGCCCGCATGGAGGAGGCCCACGGGCCCGACGCGCTGTGGGTGCTGTGCTCGCACGGCGACGTCATCAAGGCGATCGTCGCCGACGCGCTCGGCATGCACCTCGACCTCTTCCAGCGCATCGCCGTCGACCCCTGCTCCGTGACGGCCATCCGCTACACCTCGGAACGGCCCTTCCTGCTCCGCCTCGGGGACACCGGCAGCCTCGACGGGCTCCGGCCGCGCGAGAAGCCCACGGCGGCCCCGGGGGACGCGGAGGTCGGTGGTGGTGCGGGCGCACCGTGATCAGCTTCCGCAGTAGGGTGGACCGGACCTCCACGACACCGAGCAAACGGAGCAGGACGTGCCTCGTCAGGTGTTCCTCTACGACAAGCCCGATCGCTTTGTCGCAGGCACCGTTGGCCAGCCAGGACA
Source organism: Streptomyces sp. NPDC088733 (assembly GCF_044751185.1). Lineage (NCBI taxonomy): Bacteria > Bacillati > Actinomycetota > Actinomycetes > Kitasatosporales > Streptomycetaceae > Streptomyces > Streptomyces sp. NPDC088733. The sequence continues at coordinate 130,711 of NZ_JBIVLH010000011.1, read as the reverse complement.
ACGCACCTTCTTCCTGCAGGCCAGCGCGGCCGGCCGGACCACCAGTGTCGCCCTGGAGAAGACCCAGGTCGAGGCGCTGGCGGAACGCATCGACGAACTCCTGGACGAGGTCGTCCGCCGCACCGGCGGCGCCGCACCCGTGCCCGCCGTGGCCCCCGGCGAGCTGGCGGACAACGCCCCTCTCCAGGCTCCGGTCGAGGAGGAGTTCCGCGTCGGCACCATGGCCCTGGCCTGGGACGGCGCCGAGGAGCGCATGATCCTGGAGGCACAGGCCCTCGTCGAGATCGAGGCGGACGACGAGGACGACCTCGAGGCCGCGGAGGAGATGCTCCTCCAGGACGAGGAGAACGGGCCGCCGCTGCTGCGGGTGCGCCTGACCGGCGCCCAGGCCCGCACCTTCGCCAAGCGCGCCCTGGACGTGGTGGCCGCGGGCCGGCCCCCGTGCCCCCTGTGCAGTCTGCCCCTGGACCCGGAAGGACACGTATGCCCGCGTCAGAACGGGTACCGGCGATCGGCGACGGCCTGAGCGGCGACGCCGTCGGCGGCATAACCGGGGCGGAACTGCTGGCGCACGGCGAACTGACCGTGCTCGGCCGGCTGCGCGACGCCTCCAACGCCGTGCTCTACTGCGAGATCGCCCACGAGGGCGTCACCGCCCACTGCGTCTACAAGCCCGTCGCCGGGGAGCGGCCGCTGTGGGACTTCCCCGACGGCACGCTGGCCCAGCGCGAGGTGGCCGCCTACCTGGTCTCCGAGGCGACCGGCTGGGGCCTGGTGCCGCCCACCGTCCTGCGTGACGGGCCGTACGGCGAGGGCATGTGCCAGCTGTGGATCGACACCCCCGAGGAGGGGGAGGACGGCGGCGACGGCCTGCTCGCACTCGTCGACGCCGAGGAGCCGGAGCCCGGCTGGAAGGCCGTCGGCTTCGCGGAGGTCGGCGAGGGCCGCACCGCGCTGCTGGTGCACGCGGACGACGAGCGGCTGCGGCGGCTCGCGGTCCTCGACGCCGTGATCAACAACGCGGACCGCAAGGGCGGCCACCTGCTGCCGACGGCACGGGGCGGGCTCTACGCCATCGACCACGGTGTGACGTTCAACGCGGAGAACAAGCTGCGGACCCTGCTGTGGGGATGGGCGGGGGAGCCGCTGACCGAGGAGGCCGTGGAGGTTCTCGGCAAGCTGACGACCGAGCTCGGCGACGGCGGCCTCGGGGCTCGGCTGGCCGGGCTGATCACCGCCGCGGAACTCGCCGCACTGCGCGAGCGCGTGGCGGACCTGCTGCGCACGGGACGGCACCCGGAGCCCTCCGGGGAGTGGCCGGCCATCCCGTGGCCCCCGATCTGACGCGGGCGAGAGGGCCGCGGCCGCGCGGAATGCTCCGACGTCCCCGCTCTCCCGGGCGGGGGGACGCGATCTTCGTCTCCACGACACCGCGACGGGCAGCCCCTTTCCCCGGGGGCCCGGTCCGGCCGCCCGCATCTCCGTCCGAGGGGCCCGGCGGGTCCGCCGGGGCGCCGCAGTGGGCGACGGCACAGTCCCGGGGGACCCCAGCGGTCGTTTGCCGATCACGCGGGCGGTTAATCTCATGACATGCATGCCTGGCCCGCTTCCGACGTCCCCGCCCTCCCGGGCACAGGACGCGATCTTCGTCTCCACGACACCGCGACCGGTGGCCCGGTAACCCTGGACCCCGGTCCGGTCGCCCGCATCTACGTCTGCGGGATCACCCCCTACGACGCCACCCACATGGGGCACGCGGCCACCTACAACGCGTTCGACCTCGTGCAGCGCGTGTGGCTCGACACGAAGCGCCAGGTCCACTACGTCCAGAACGTCACCGACGTCGACGACCCGCTGCTGGAGCGGGCCGAGGCCACCGGGCAGGACTGGACGGCCCTCGCCGAGCGCGAGACCACCCTGTTCCGCGAGGACATGACCGCCCTGCGGATGCTCCCGCCCGCCCACTACATCGGCGCGGTCGAGGCCATCCCCGGGATCGTCCCGCTGGTCGAGCGGCTGCGCGAGGCGGGTGCCGCCTACGAGGTCGACGGGGACATCTACTTCCACGTCGACGCCGACCCGCACTTCGGCAGCGTCTCCCACCTCGACGCCGCCGCCATGCGCGCGCTGTCCGCGGAGCGCGGCGGCGACCCGGACCGCCCCGGCAAGAAGAACCCCCTCGACCCGGTCCTGTGGCTCTCCGCCCGCGAGGGCGAGCCCAGCTGGGACGGCGGCAGCCTCGGCCGGGGACGGCCCGGATGGCACATCGAGTGCGTCGCCATCGCGCTGGACCACCTCGGCATGGGCTTCGACGTCCAGGGCGGCGGCTCCGACCTCGCCTTCCCGCACCACGAGATGGGCGCCTCGCACGCCCAGGTGCTCACCGGCGAGTTCCCGATGGCCAAGGCCTACGTGCACGCCGGCATGGTCGCGCTCCACGGCGAGAAGATGTCCAAGTCCAAGGGCAACCTGGTCTTCGTCTCCCAGCTGCGGCGGGACGGCGTCGACCCGGCCGCCATACGCCTCAGCCTGCTGGCGCACCACTACCGCGCGGACTGGGAGTGGACCGATGCGGTCCTCGCCGACGCGGTGGAGCGGCTGGGCGCCTGGCGCGCGGCCGTGTCGCGGCCCGACGGGCCGTCCGCCGACGCGCTGGTCGAGGAGATCCGCGAAGCGCTGGCCGACGACCTCGACGCGCCCGCCACGCTCGCCGCGGTGGACCGCTGGGCGGCGCTCCAGGCCGCCGAGGGCGGCACCGACATCGGAGCCCCGGGGCTGGTGTCGCGCGCCGTGAACGCCCTGCTCGGCGTGGCGCTGTGAGCCCGCACCGGCTTCGCCTGGGCTGACCCCGGCAACGCCGAAGGCCGTTGCCCCCGCGGGGGCAACGGCCTTCGGCGTTCGTGCGGCGCCCGGCTCACTCGTCGTTGTCGGTGTTCCCGGTGTTCCCGGTGTCCCCGGAGTTCTCGCCGTCGGTGTCGGCCGTGCGGTCCTTCCCCGCCTCGTCCCGGTCGGCCCTCGGCAGGCCGCTGCCGCCGCCGCTGCCGGCGGTGCCGGTGTCCGGCTTCGGCGAGGTGTCGCGCAGGTACGGGCCCGCGTCCTGGTCGCCCGCCTGCGGGTCGCGGCGCCGCAGGTAGCGCTCGAACTCGCGGGCGATGGCCTCGCCGGAGGCCTCCGGCAGTTCGGCCGTGTCGCGGGCCTCCTCCAGGGTCTGCACGTACTCGGAGACCTCGCTGTCCTCGGCCGCGAGCTCGTCCACCCCGACCTGCCAGGCGCGGGCGTCCTCGGGCAGCTCGCCCAGCGGGATGCGCAGGTCGAGCAGGTCCTCCAGGCGGTTGAGCAGCGCCAGCGTGGCCTTGGGGTTGGGCGGCTGCGAGACGTAGTGCGGCACGGCGGCCCACAGGCTCACCGCCGGGATGCCCGCGTGCGTGCAGGCCTCCTGGAGGATGCCGACGATGCCGGTCGGGCCCTCGTAGCGGGACTCCTCCAGGCTGAGCGCGGTCGCCAGGTCCGGGTCCGAGGTCACCGCGGTGACCGGGACCGGACGCGTGTGCGGCGTGTCGCCGAGCAGGGCGCCCATCACCACGACCATCTCGACACCGAGCTCGTGGGCGAAGCCCAGGATCTCGTTGCAGAACGAACGCCAGCGCATGCTGGGCTCGATGCCCCGGATCAGGACCAGGTCGCGCGGCTTGGGGGTCTCGATGCGGACGACGGACAGCCGGGTCGTGGGCCAGGTGATCTGGCGTACGCCGCCGTCCATCCACACCGTGGGACGGTTGACCTGGAAGTCGTAGTAGTCCTCGGCGTCCAGCGCCGCGAACACCTCACCCTTGAACTCCCGGTCCAGATGCCCGACCGCGGCGGAGGCGGCGTCCCCGGCGTCGTTCCAGCCCTCGAACGCGGCCACCATGACCGGGTCGATCAGCTCGGGAACTCCCTCGAGCTCGATCACCCAGCGCCTCCTTCCGGCCGGAAGGGAGATGGTGTCACCCCCGCCGGCTGCCGTTCCTTCGCGTGCTGCACCAGCCTACGGCTTCACGGGACAGGTGCCGCCGCCTTCGTAGGGGGATGATCCCCACCGTCACCGGTCGTACGCGTCCCGTCGTCCTCCGGCCCCCACGCGGACCGGAACGCGGCCCAGTCGTCCGCGGTGGCGTGGAAGTCGACGTACAGGGCCAGCCCGAAGCGCTCGCGGGCCGGATCGTGCCGGGCCAGGCCCAGCCGCGCGCCGCGGGCGGCCGCCGCGACGGTCTCCGCCCACGCGTGGTGGCCCAGGTTGTTCGTGTGGTAGCCGGGCAGCCCGATCAGCAGGTCGGTGGACGGCGGCGTCACCTCCAGGGCCAGCGCGGTCTGCTGGGCCACGTAGCCGCCGAAGAGGCTCTCCAGCGGCAGGGAGGTGTCGTAGGCCATGACCGCGACCTGGTCCACCCTGCGGGCGACCGCCCCGAAGTAGGCCTGCGACCACCACTTGGGGTGGTGGAACAGCGCGCCGGCCGGGACGTGCAGGGACGGCAGCGGGTCGATCTGATGGGTCGCGACGGACAGGACGGCGCCCCGCCGGGCCGTCAGCGCGCGCACGGAGTCCAGGACGTCGAGGAAGCCGCGGTCGCCGGAGTACATCGGCTCCAGGTCCAGGTGCACCCCGTCGAAGCCCGCCGCCAGCGCCTGCCCGGCGCTCGCCCCGATCCGGGCCCGCGTCGCCGGGTCGTCCAGGTGCAGCCCCTGTTCGCCGTGGTGCGAGACCACCTGACCCAGCCACGCCTGCACTCGCACGCCGGGCAGCGCGCGGTGTACCTCCCGCACCAGCGACGCGGCCCCCGGGTACAGCGCCGGATCCAGACCGCCGTCGAACTCCAGCGGGCCGGTGTGCACATACAGGTCACGGGTGCCGCTGCCGCGCAGCTGCCGCCCGAGCGCGGCCAGGTCGGCCGCGTCCCGGCGGCCGTCGACCCAGGCGTGGCCGAGCCAGACCGCGTTGCGGCCGCGGTCGGGGCCCGCCCCGGAGGGGTCGCCGGCGAACTCCAGGCGCAGCGCGACGCCGGCGGCCAGCACCGGCAGCAGCACGGCGAGCGCGACCACGAGGGCGCCGCGCCGCAGCGCACGGCGGGAGGGGCGGCGGAGCCGGAGGCGCGGACGGGGCCCCGGGGTCGTGCGGGCAGGGCGGCCCGTGCGGGCAGCCGGGCGGGAGAGCAGGCGTGGGCGTGAATTCATCCGATCCCTTTACTCGATCACTTCTTCGAGAGATCGGACGCGCGTGAGGCCGTTCCCGGTTCGCGGCCGGACGGCCGCTCAGAGTGTCGAGCGCAGCCACTGCTCCACGCTGGCGACGTGCACCGTCGCCCACGACCGGGCAGCCTCCGCGTCGCGGTCGCGCAGCGCGCCGAGGATCGCCCGGTGCTCGTGCAGGGTGCGGCTGACCGCGTCCTCCTGGGTCAGCCCGCGCCAGATCCGCGCCCGCGTGGTGGGCCCGGACAGCCCGTCGAGCAGCGAGCACAGCACCGAGTTGCCGGCCGCCTGCACGATGCCGCGGTGGAACTCCAGGTCGCAGGCGACCAGTTCCTCGACCGACGGGCTCGTGCCCAGCGCCGCCAACTGGTCCTCCAGGGCGTCCAGCTGGGACTCGGGGATGATCGCGGCCGCCATGGCCGTCGCCGCGGGCTCCAGTATGCGGCGCACGGCCAGGAACTCCAGCACGGTGTCGTCGCGGTGGAAGTCCACCACGAAGCTCATGGCCTCCAGCAGGAGTTGGGGGTCCAGGCTGGTGACGTACGTGCCGTCGCCCTGCCGCACGTCCAGGATGCGGATCAGTGAGAGCGCGCGCACCGCCTCGCGCAGCGAGTTGCGGGACAGGCCGAGGTCCGCCGCCAGTTCGCTCTCCTTGGGGAGCCGGTCGCCGGGGCGCAGCGCACCGGAGACGATCATCCCCTTGATCTTCTCGATCGCCTCGTCGGTGACTGCCATGACCGCCCTCGCCTCCAGAACATCCGATGTATCGGGCCATTATGCCCGCACCGCCGGGAGCGGGAGCCGCTCTCGCAAGGTCCGGTCCTCCGGCATCCCTGAGCAATCGGCGGACCACTGGGCGCACTGTCCTTGGCACGCGGGCAGTTCGGTCCGAGGGGGTGCGGTGCGCGACGTCCCGTCACCGCCCGCGACCGGCTGCAGGGAGGGGAGACGCATGGCCGCGGGAGGCCACGTCCATCGCTCGGGCGACCCGCGGTCGCGCTACGGCCGCGACATCGCGGCGCTCCGGGCGCTCGCGCCGCCGGCGTTCCGCCCGTCCTCCAGATCGTCCTCCGCTGACCCGCGGAATCCGCTGGGCCCGACGCACGAAGGCCTTGCCCCACCGGAGTGGGGCAAGGCCTTCAACTGCGGACACGTTCACAAGCACCGTCGGGACGACAGGATTTGAACCTGCGACCCCTTGACCCCCAGTCAAGTGCGCTACCAAGCTGCGCCACGTCCCGGTGCGGACCGGCCGGGGCGGTGCCCCGGAAGATCACGTAAAGAGGAGAATACCCGAAGGTCGCTGATCAGCCGAATCGCTCGATGCGGATCCGCCCGGGCGGCTGCCCGCCGTCCACCAGGAGCCGGGAGGCGTGCTCCGCGAAGCCGTTGCCCCCGCACACGTACGCCTCCCAGCCGCCCGGCGGCGGATCGGCCAGGTACGGGGCCAGATGCGCGGCGCCCAGCCGGCCCTGGGAGCGGGTGAGGACGACGGTGGTCTCCGCCCCGTACTCGCCGGCGTAGATCAGGTCCTCGCGCGTACGGGCCGAGACGATCAGCCGCAACGGCACGTCCGGCCCGCGCAGCCGGTGGTGGCGGATCATCGACATCAGCGGCACGACCCCGGAGCCGGCGCCGAGCAGCAGCGCGGGCCGGTCGCCCGACCAGGCGAAGAAGCCGCTGTGCGGGCCGCGGACCTCGACGGTGTCGCCGGGGCGGGCGACGGTGTGCAGATGGCCGGAGACCTCGCCGTCCGGGACGTGGTCGAGGGTGAGCTCGATGTGGCCCGAGCCGTCCGGCGCGGAGGCGAGGGAGTAGTTGCGCTGGGCCGTGTAGCCGTCGGCCGCCGTCAGGCGCAGCGTGAGGTACTGGCCCGGCAGATGCCCCGCCCAGCCGGGCACCGCGAAGCGGAACGTCGCGGCGCGCGGGGTCTCGCGGCGGACCTCGGTGAGCGTGGCGCGCCGCCACACCGCGGCGGCGGCCGCACCGACCGCGACGCGGCCGGGCACGGCGAAGCGCGTCGGCGGGACGAAGGCGGGTACGGCGAGGTCAGTCATGGGCGTAGCGCTGCTCCTGCCACGGATTGCCGCGGGCGTGGTAGCCGTTCTGCTCCCAGAAGCCCGCCTCGTCGTGGTCGATCAGGCGGATGCCGGCGATCCACTTGGCGCTCTTCCAGAAGTACAGGTGCGGCACGACCAGCCGGGCCGGGCCGCCGTGCTCGGGGGCGAGCGGCGCGCCGCCGTACTCGAAGGCGATCCAGGCCCGGCCGCCGGTGACGTCGGCCAGCGGCAGGCCGGCGGCGTAGCCGGTGTGCGCGTACGCCACGACGTGCGTGGCCTCGGGGGAGGGGCGCACCGCCGCCAGGAAGGCGTCCAGCGACACCCCTCCGAAGTGCACGCCGAACTTCGACCACCCGGTCACGCAGTGGATGTCGCCGCGGTAGGAGGACCGCGGCAGGGCCTGCGCCTCGTCCCAGCTCCAGGTGCGCGGCGCCGCCACCAGGCCGTCGACGCGCAGCGTCCACTCCGCCGCCGCGATACGCGGGGTGACCTCGGCCGACAGCACCGGCCAGTCGTCGTGCGCGTCGTACTGGCCGGGCGGCAGCCGCGGGTCGCGGTCGGCGGCCCGGGCGCGGCCGGTGAAGCCGCGGGTGGGTTCCAGGGCGGAGGTCATGCCGGGTGCTCCTGCTCCAGCGCCTCCAGTGCGCGCAGCGCGGCCGGTTCGTCCAGGGTGAGCAGTGCGCGGTCGCGCATCAGGACGCGGCCGTCCACGACGGTGTCGCGGACGTCGGCGGCCGCGGCGGCGTACGCGAGCATCGACCACGGGTCGTGGCGCGGCGCCAGGTGCGGCCCGCTCAGGTCGAGGACAACGAGGTCGGCGCGCTTGCCGGGCTCCAGGGAGCCGAGGTGGGCGTCCAGGCCGAGCGCGCGGGCGGACTCGATCGTCGCCATCCGCACCGCCTGCTCGGCGCCCACGGCGGTGGGGTCGCCGCCGGCCTTGTGGACCAGCGCGGCGGCCCGTACCGCGCCGAGCACGTCGAGGGTGTTGGAGCTGACGACGCCGTCGGTGCCGAGTCCGACGGTGACACCGGCGGCGAGCAGGTCCGGGACGCGGGCGATGCCGCAGCCCAGCTTCAGGTTGGACACCGGGCAGTGCGCGACGGCCGTGCCGGTCCTGGCCAGCGCGGCGATCTCGCCGTCCGTGAGGTCCACCGCGTGCGCGAGGAGCACGTCGGGGCCGAGCACGCCGAGGGAGTCCAGCAGCTCCACCGGGCGCTTGCCGTGGCGTTCGACGACCATGGCGACCTCGGCGGCGTTCTCCGCCGCGTGGACGTGCAGCAGCGCGCCGTGCTCGCGGGCCAGCGTGCTGACCGCCACCAGCTGGTCGGGGTCCAGGGTGTACGCGCTGTGCGCGAAGACCACCGGGCGGGTGCCCGGCGCGTGCGCGACGCGTCCCGCGAGGTCGGCCGCGGCCCAGGCCATGCGGTCGCCGTAGGGACGGCCGTCCGGCGGGCCGGGGACGTCCATGAACGTCGGGCCGGCCAGCAGCCGCCAGCCCGCCTGCCGGGCGGCCTCCTCGGCGGACTCGTGGAACCAGTACATGTCCAGGCCGGTGGTGACGCCCGCGCGCACGCTCTCCGCCACCGCGACCCGCACCCCGGCCGCCACCGCGCCCGGCGAGAGCAGTTCGGCCTCGCGGGGGATCACGCGGGCCAGGAACTCCTGGAGGTCCACGTCGTCGGCGCAGCCCCGCAGCAGGGTCATCGCCAGATGGGTGTGGGTGTTGATCAGGCCCGGCAGCACCAGGCAGCCCGTCGCGTCGATCTCCTCGGCGGCCCGGTACGCGGCGCGCACCTCCGCCGCCGGGCCGACGGCCACGATCGCGCCGTCGCGCACCGCGACGGCCCCGTCCGGCACGACGGTGCCCGCCGCGTCGACGGTCAGCACATCGCCGCCGTGCACCAGCAGATCGGCGTCCTGAACGCTCACTTCATGTCGCTTCCGTACTCGGTGGCCAGCAGATGCAAGGCGTCCAACGTTACCCGGCTGCCGCGGGCCACCCCCTCGGCGACCACGCTCCGGTCCGGGTCGTAGCCGCCGGTCGCCTCGACGTCCACGAGGTCGTCCGCGTTCGCCCCGTCCACGACCAGCGCGCCGCCCGCCACCAGGCCACGCGTGGAGGCGAGCACCAGCAGCGCCGACAGCTCCATCTCGATGGCCGCGATCCCGGCGGCCGTGTACGCCTCGCCCGGCAGCGGCAGGAAGCCCGGCTGGAACGCCGCCCGCGTCCAGACCACGCCGCGGTGGTGCGGCGCGTCCAGGGCCCGCGCCGCACGCTCCAGGGCCAGCACCGCCTCCGGCGTCGCGAACGCCGGGTACTCCGGCGGCAGCAGCTGCTGCGTGACCCCGTCGTCGCGCACGGCCGCCTCGGCGATCACCAGGTCGCCGTCCCGGATGCCGGCCCTGATCGCCCCGGCGGTGCCCAGCCGCAGGATGGTGCGGACCCCGGCCCCCACCAGCTCCTGGAACAGCAGCATCGCCCCCGGGGCGCCCACCCCGTGCGAGGCGACCACCACGGCCGTGCCCTTCCACGTGCCGGTGAAGGTGCGGTACTCGCGGTGGTGCGCCACCTCCCGAGCCTCCGCCAGCATCCCGGCGACGTCCGCCGCCCGCGCCGGGTCGCCCACGACGACCGCATGGGCGGGCAGCCCCGAGCGGGGGATGCGGGTGATGGGCTGCGGATCGGCGGTCATCGGTCCTCCAGGCGCGGTCGGCGGTGCTCCCGGACGGTACACGGAGGGGGAGTCCGGCCGGTTCGACCGGCCGCTCGTTCACTGCTCGCCGGAGAACTCCCGGTCCAGCACGGAGTGGAACAGCGCAGACGCGTCCTCGCGGTCGAGTCCGCTCTCGCGCGCCCGGCGCATCCAGCCGGCCAGTTCCGCGGCGAGCGGCGAGTCGGCGGGTGCGGCGCCGAGCGACTTCTGCACGAAGGTGCCCAGGCCGCGTCGCGCGACCACCAGCCCCTCGCGTTCCAGTTCGCGATAGGCCTTCAGCACGGTGTTCGGGTTGACGACGGTCGTCTCGACCACCTCGCGGGCGGTGGGCAACTGGTCGCCGGGCCGGAGCAGCCCGAGCCGCAGGGCCTGTTTGGTCTGATGCACGATTTGCAGGTACGTGGCGACCCCGCTGCGCCGGTCGATGCGGAACTCGACCATGCGTCAACCCCCCTTTAACTAATCAAGTAGTTAAAGAGTGTTTCAGGAACGCCCCGATGTCAACCCGGCGCCAAACCCTTCTGCCGCGAAGGCGGGTGGGAACGCGAAAGGCCCGGGTGGGCTGTGCCGGTCGCACAGCCCACCCGGGCCCGGGGCGCGGGCGTCAGCCGCGCCGGGCGGCCAGGACGGCCTCCACGCGGGCGCGGACGTCCGCGGTGTCCAGTCCCCGCACCGTCACGGTGGTGCGGCGCCGCAGCACGTCGTCCGCGGTCTGCGCCCACTCGTGGTCGCGGGCGTAGACGACCTGGGCCCATATCTCCGGGCCGTCGGGGTGGATACGCTCGCCGAGCGCGGGGTCCTCGTTCACCATCCGGGCGATGTCGAAGGACAACGCGCCGTAGTGGGTCGCCAGGTGACGGGCCGTCAGCGGGTCGATGCGGTGGCCCGGGTCGCGGTCGACCAGCAGCCGGTGGGCGACCGCGTTCGGGTTGGCGACCCCCGGCAGGGGCACCCGGCGCGGCAGGTGGTCCAGCGGCTCCATGTCCTCGTTCAGCGGGCCGCCGGGCAGCTTGGCGAGCTTGCCCATGACCGTGCGCCCGATGTGCCGGTACGTCGTCCACTTGCCGCCCGCGACCGACAGCATGCCGCCGCTGCCCTCGGTCACGACCGTCTCGCGCTTGGCCTTCTCCACCCCGCCGGGGCCGCCCGGCAGCACCCGCAGACCCGCGAAGGCATAGGTGATCAGGTCGGGGGACAGGTGCTCGTCCCGCACGGAGTGGGCCGCCTCGTCCAGGATCTGCCGGACGTCGGCCTCGGTCGCCCGTACGTCGGCCGGGTCGCCGGTGTACTCCTCGTCCGTGGTGCCCAGCAGCAGCTGGTCCTCCCACGGCAGCGCGAAGGTGATGCGGTACTTGTCGATCGGCGTCGCCATGGCCGCCCGCCACGGCGCCTTGCGCTTGAGCACGATGTGGGCGCCCTTGGACAGCCGGATGCTGGGCGCGGCGCCCTTGTCCTCCATCCGCCGCAGGTGGTCGACCCAGGGGCCGGTGGCGTTGAGCACCAGCCGTGCGTCGACGCCGAACTCGGTGCCGTCCAGCCGGTCCTTGAGGTCGGCGCCGGTGACGCGGCCGTGCGTGAAGCGCAGTCCGGTCACCTCGGCGTGGTTGAGGACGACGGCGCCCGCGTCGACGGCGGCGCGCACCGTCATCACGGCCATGCGCGAGTCGTTCATCTGGTGGTCGTAGTAGACGGCCACCGCCTTCAGGTCGTCCGTGCGCAGCGCCGGGTTGGCGGCCGCCGCCCGGGACGGGGAGATGATCCGGCCCACTCCGTCGCCGAAGGCCGACAGCGCCGAGTAGGCGAAGACGCCGGCGCCGAGCTTGGCGGCCCCGACCGGGCCGCCCTTGTAGACCGGCAGGTAGAAGGTGAGCGGGTTCACCAGGTGCGGGGCCACGTCCCTGGCCAGCACCCGGCGCTCCATGTGGTTCTCCGCCACCAGCTTGACCGCGCCGGTCTGGAGGTAGCGCAGACCGCCGTGGACGAGTTTGGAGGAGGCCGAGCTGGTGGCGCCGGCGAAGTCGCCGGCGTCCACCATCGCCACCCGCAGCCCCGACTGCGCGGCGTGCCAGGCCACGGAGGTGCCCAGGATGCCGCCGCCGATCACCAGCAGGTCGTAGGTGGCGCGGCTCAGCAGTTCCCGGGTCTCGGCGCGGCCCGGGTTCCGGCCGGCGGTCGGATGCGTCCCGAGAGCCGGGACGTGCTGCGTGGTGGTCATGTTCGGTTCAGTGCTCCTCTTCGATCCAGCCCATGGTCCGCTCGACGGCCTTGAGCCAGCTCTTGTACTCGCGGTCGCGGATGTCGGCGTCCATCCGCGGGGTCCATTCGGCGGCCCGGCGCCAGTTGGCGCGCAGCTCGTCGGTGTCCGACCAGAAGCCCACCGCCAGGCCGGCGGCGTAGGCGGCGCCCAGGCAGGTGGTCTCGGCGACCAGGGGGCGCACGACGGGCGCGTCCAGGAAGTCGGCGAGGGTCTGCATCAGCAGGTTGTTGGCGGTCATGCCGCCGTCGACCTTGAGCGCGGTGAGCTCCACGCCCGAGTCCTTGGTCATCGCGTCGACGATCTCGCGGGTCTGCCAGGCGGTCGCCTCCAGCACCGCGCGGGCGATGTGCGCCTTGGTCACGTAGCGGGTGAGGCCGGCGATCACACCGCGGGCGTCGGAGCGCCAGTACGGGGCGAACAGGCCGGAGAAGGCCGGCACGAAGTAGGCGCCGCCGTTGTCCTCGACCGACATGGCCAGCGTCTCGATCTCGGCAGCCGTCTTGATCAGGCCCATCTGGTCGCGCATCCACTGCACCAGCGAACCGGTGACGGCGATGGAGCCCTCCAGCGCGTACACCGGCTTCTGGTCGCCGATGCGGTAGCCGACGGTGGTGATCAGGCCGTTGTAGCTGTTGATCGGCTTGTCGCCGGTGTTCATCAGCAGGAAGGTGCCGGTGCCGTAGGTGGACTTGGCCTCGCCCTCGGAGTAGCAGGTCTGGCCGAACAGCGCGGCCTGCTGGTCGCCGAGCGCGGAGGCGACCGGCACGCCCGCCAGGGCGCCGGAGGCGGCCTCGCCGTACACCTCGGCGGAGGAGCGGATCTCCGGGAGCACGGCGGCCGGGATGCCGAGGGAGGACAGGATCTTGTCGTCCCAGTCCAGGGTGTGCAGGTTCATCAGCAGCGTGCGGGAGGCGTTGGTGACGTCGGTGACGTGCCGGCCGCCGTTGACGCCGCCGGTGAGGTTCCAGATCACCCAGCTGTCCATGGTGCCGAAGAGGATCTCGCCGGCCTCGGCGCGCTCCCGCAGGCCCTCGACGTTGTCGAGCAGCCAGCGGATCTTCGGGCCGGAGAAGTACGAGGCCAGGGGCAGGCCGGTCTCGCGGCGGAAGCGGTCCTGGCCGACGTTGCGGCCGAGCTCCTTGCACAGGGCGTCGGTGCGGGTGTCCTGCCAGACCAGGGCGTTGTGCACCGGCTCGCCGGTCGCCTTGTCCCACAGCAGTGTGGTCTCGCGCTGGTTGGTGATGCCGATCGCCTTGACGTCGGCGGCGGTGATGCCCGCCTTGGAGACGGCCTCGGCGACGACCTCCTGGACGTTGGTCCAGATCTCGGCGGCGTTGTGCTCGACCCATCCCGGCTTCGGGAAGATCTGCTCGTGCTCCTTCTGTCCGACCGAGACGATGCGGCCGTCCCTGTCGAAGACGATGCAGCGCGAGGACGTGGTTCCCTGGTCGATCGCGGCGATGAAGGGGCCTTCGGTGTGGGCGTTGGTCACGGTGTGCTCCTCAAGTCCAGTGGGGTCGTCGGCTGCTACTGCTCAGAATGCGATCCGGTGGAGGCCGGCTGCGAGGACCGCGCCCACGATCGGGCCGACAACCGGTATCCAGGCATAGCTCCAGTCTGATCCCCCTTTGTTCGGCAGCGGCAGGAGCGCGTGCACGATGCGCGGACCGAGGTCGCGCGCGGGGTTGATGGCGTAGCCGGTCGGGCCGCCGAGCGAGAGGCCGATGCCGACGACGACCAGGGCGACCATGAGGGTCCCGGTACCGGAGACGGTCAGGCCCTTGGTGAGGCCGAGGGTCAGGATGAACAGCACGAGGACGAAGGTGCCGATGATCTCGGTGGCCAGGTTCTGCGCCACGTTGCGGATCTCGGGGCCGGTGGAGAAGATCCCCAGCACCGGGCCGGGAGCGGCGGCCGGCCGCTTACCGGAGGCGGCGGTTGCGGTGGTCTCGGTGCCCTCGGTGCCCTCGGTGGTGTGGGGGCCTTCGATGGCACCGGTGATCTCGGGGTCGCTCAGGTGGGCCTGGAACTGCCCGGCGTAGGCGGCCCACACGAGGGCGGCGCCGATCATCGCGCCGAGCATCTGGCCGGCCAGGTAGACCGGGACGTTGCTCCAGTCGCCGCTGTCGACGGCGAGGCCGATGGTGACGGCCGGGTTGAGGTGGGCGCCGGAGAGGCTGCCCGAGATGTAGGCACCGGTCAGGACGGCGAAGCCCCAGCCGAAGGTGATGGCGAGCCAGCCGGCGTTGCGCGCCTTGGAACTCTTGAGGGTCACGGCCGCGCAGACGCCGCCGCCGAGAAGGATCAATATGGCGGTACCGATGGTCTCGCCGAGAAAGATGTGCTCACTGGACACGTGCGACTCCTTTGTCCTTCGTCCAGGGGAGAGCGAACCCTTGTCCCGTTCAGGGGTTCGCGAGCCTGTCACCAGGCCCCCCGGCGGTCCCACGGCCAGGTACACCGTACCGACTCCGTCGGCTGCTGTTCGACAATGTCGACCGCCGAACGAGAGTGTTCTCCTGCGTGACCGGATGCGTCAAGAGTTCGACAGGTTGCGGAACGGTCTCCCGGCCGGGCCCGGAACCGGCCGGGCTCAGAACCGGCCGGCGCCCAGGTCGCGGGAGACCGCGCGGGCGCAGTCCCGCACCGCGGCGACCAGGTGGGCCCGGATGTCGCCGTCCTCGCAGACCCGCTCCACCGCGCCGGTGACGGCGACCGCGCCGACCGGCATGCGGTGCCGGTCGTGGATGGGCGCGGCGATCGAGGCCACGCCGTCCCAGGTCTCCTCCAGGTCCGCCGCCCAGCCGCGGGCCCGTGTGAGGTCGAGCACGCCCTCGAACTCCGCCGCCCCGGTGACCGTTCGCGCGGTCAGCGGTTCGCGCGTCATCTCGGTCACCTCGCCGTGCGCGACCGGGTCGTACGCGGAGAGCACCTTGCCCAGCGCACTGCTGTGCAGCGGGTGCATCGCGCCGACCTCCAGCACCTGGCGGCTGTCGTCGGGGCGGAAGACGTGGTGCACGATGAGCACGCCCTGCTGGTGGAGGACGCCCAGATAGACGGCCTCGCCACTGGAGCGGGCCAGGTCGTCGGTCCACACCAGGGCGCGGGCGCGCAGCTCGTGCACGTCCAGGTAGCTGTTGCCCAGCCGGAGCAGCTCCGCCCCCAGCTGGTAGCGGCCGGAGACCGGGTCCTGCTCGACGAAGCCCTCCTGCTGGAGGGTGCGCAGGATGCCGTGTGCCGTTCCCTTGGCCAGGCCCAGCGAGGAGGCTACGTCCGACAGGCCGAGCCTGCGCTCCCCGCCGGCCAGCAGCCGCAGGATCGCAGCCGCACGGCTGAGCGACTGGATGGGACCTGGCATGAACAACCCCTCTGTCAGGAACGATCATGAACGAGTCGACAATGCTGAACACTGTCAGACGATGCCGACCATCATCATCCCAGAGATGAGTGTGGCACCACGGTCCGCCCTTCGGAATGCCGGAGGCGGATTCCGGCGGCCCGGCTACGCTGGCCTGGTGCGTACCAGCGACAGCCGGTGCGCGCCAAGCCGACAGCCGTCGCACTCAGGGAGCACATCCATGGCCCAGCCGTCCTCGTACGCCTCCTCCTCCGAGGGAACCTCCCCCGCACACGCCCGCGCAGCGGCCCTCCGGGAGGCCTTCGCCCAGCGGGTCGTGGTCGCCGACGGGGCCATGGGCACGATGCTCCAGTCGAAGAACCCGACCATGGACGACTTCCAGGGCCACGAGGGCCTGAACGACATCCTGAGCATCTCCCGCCCCGACATCGTCCGCGCCGTGCACGAGGCCTACTTCGACGCCGGCGTGGACTGCGTGGAGACCAACACCTTCAGCGCCAACTACGCCGGCCTCCTGGAGTACGGCATCGAGGAGCGCGTCCACGAGGTCGCCGAGGCCGGCGCCCGGGTCGCCCGCGAGGTCGCCGACCGCTACTCCACCCCCGACCGCCCCCGCTGGGTGCTCGGTTCGATGGGCCCCGGCACCAAGCTCCCCACCCTCGGCCACGTCGCGTACGGCACGCTGCGCGACGCCTACGAGCAGAGCGCCGCGGGCCTGCTGGCCGGCGGCGCCGACGCGGTGATCGTGGAGACCACCCAGGACCTGCTGCAGACCAAGGCCGCCCTCATCGGCGCCCGGCGGGCCCTGGACGCCGCCCACTCCGCGGCGCCGCTCATCTGCTCCGTCACCGTCGAGACCACCGGCACCATGCTGCTGGGCTCCGAGATCGGCGCCGCGCTCACCGCGCTGGAACCGCTCGGCATCGACATGATCGGCCTCAACTGCGCCACCGGCCCCGCCGAGATGAGCGAGCACCTGCGCTATCTCGCCCGGCACGCCGGCATTCAGCTGTCCTGCATGCCCAACGCCGGTCTCCCCGTCCTCGGCAAGGACGGCGCGCACTACCCGCTGAGCCCCGGTGAACTCGCCGACGCGCAGGAGGTCTTCGTCCGCGAGTACGGGCTCTCCCTGGTCGGCGGCTGCTGCGGCACCACCCCCGAGCACCTGCGGCAGGTCGTCGAGCGGGTCCGCGGCCACGAGGTGGCCGCCCGCGAGCCGCGCCCCGAGCCGGGCGCGTCCTCGCTCTACCAGACGGTCCCCTTCCGCCAGGACACCGCGTACCTCGCCATCGGCGAGCGCACCAACGCCAACGGTTCCAAGAAGTTCCGCGAGGCCATGCTGGACGGCCGCTGGGACGACTGCGTGGAGATGGCGCGCGAGCAGATCCGCGAGGGCGCCCACTTCCTGGACCTGTGCGTCGACTACGTCGGCCGCGACGGCGTCGCCGACATGAACGAGATCGCCGGCCGGCTCGCCACCGCCTCCACCCTGCCGATCGTGCTGGACTCCACCGAGCCCGAGGTGCTCCGCGCGGGCCTGGAGAAGCTCGGCGGGCGCGCGGTGATCAACTCGGTCAACTACGAGGACGGCGACGGCCCCGAGTCCCGCTTCGCCCGCACCACGCGGCTCGCCGTGGAGCACGGCGCCGCCCTCATCGCCCTCACCATCGACGAGGAGGGGCAGGCCCGTACGCCCGAGGCCAAGGTCGCGATCGCCGAACGCCTCATCGCCGACCTGACCGGCACCTGGGGCATCGCCGAGAGCGACATCATCGTCGACTGCCTGACGTTCACCATCGCCACCGGCCAGGAGGAGTCCCGCGGGGACGGCATCGCCACCATCGAGGCGATCCGCGAACTCAAGCGCCGCCACCCGGCCGTGCAGACCACGCTCGGTCTGTCCAACATCTCCTTCGGCCTCAACCCGGCCGCGCGCACGGTGCTCAACTCGGTCTTCCTGCACGAGTGCGTGCAGGCCGGCCTGGACTCGGCGATCGTGCACGCGTCCAAGATCGTGCCGATCGCCCGCATCCCGGAGGAGCAGCGCGAGGTCGCCCTCGACCTCGTCCACGACCGCCGCCGCGAGGGCTACGACCCGCTGCAGCGCTTCCTGGAGCTGTTCGAGGGCGTCGACACCAAGTCGGTGAAGGCGGGCCGCGCCGAGGAGCTCGCCGCGCTCCCCCTGGACGAGCGGCTGCAACGGCGCATCATCGACGGCGAGAAGAACGGCCTGGAGGCGGACCTCGACGAGGCGCTGAAGGCGCGTCCGGCCCTCGACATCGTCAACGAGACCCTCTTGGAGGGCATGAAGGTCGTCGGCGAACTCTTCGGCTCCGGCCAGATGCAGCTGCCGTTCGTCCTGCAGTCCGCCGAGGTGATGAAGACCGCCGTCGCCCACCTCGAACCGCACATGGAGAAGTCCGACGCCTCCGGCAAGGGCACCATCGTGCTGGCCACCGTCCGCGGCGACGTGCACGACATCGGCAAGAACCTCGTGGACATCATCCTGTCCAACAACGGCTACAACGTCGTCAACCTGGGCATCAAGCAGCCGGTCTCGGCGATCCTCGACGCCGCCCAGGAGCACGCGGCGGACGTCATCGGCATGTCGGGCCTGCTGGTGAAGTCCACCGTGATCATGAAGGAGAACCTGGAGGAGCTCAACCAGCGCGGTCTGGCCGCCCGGTTCCCGGTCATCCTCGGCGGCGCCGCCCTCACCCGCGCGTACGTCGAGCAGGACCTCCACGAGATCTACGAGGGCGAAGTCCGCTACGCCCGCGACGCGTTCGAGGGCCTGCGGCTGATGGACGCGCTCATCGCGGTCAAGCGCGGCGTGCCCGGCGCCACCCTCCCCGAACTCCGGCAGCGCCGCGTCGCCCGCCGGGACGGGCAGGCGGGCGCGCCGGAGGAGACCGAGGAGAACCGCGGCCAGATCCGCTCGGACGTGGCCACCGACAACCCCGTTCCCACCCCGCCGTTCTGGGGTTCGCGGATCGTCAAGGGCATCCCGCTCAAGGACTACGCGTCCTGGCTCGACGAGGGCGCGCTGTTCAAGGGCCAGTGGGGCCTGAAGCAGTCCAGGACCGGCGGTCCCGGCTACGAGGAACTGGTGGAGACCGAGGGCCGGCCGCGGCTGCGCGGACTGCTGGACCGCATGCAGAGCGAGGGCCTGCTGGAAGCGGCGGTCGTCTACGGCTACTTCCGCTGCGTCTCCAAGGGCGACGACCTGATCATCCTCGGCGAGGACGGCGCGGAGCGGACCCGCTTCACCTTCCCGCGGCAGCGCCGCGGCCGCCGGCTGTGCCTGGCCGACTTCTTCCGCCCGGAGGAGTCCGGCGAGACCGACGTCGTCGGCCTCCAGGTGGTGACGGTCGGCAACGCGGTCTCGGAGGCCGCCAACAAGCTGTTCGCCGCCGACGCCTACCGCGACTACCTGGAGCTGCACGGCCTGTCCGTCCAGCTCGCCGAGGCGCTCGCCGAGTACTGGCACGCCCGGGTCCGCGCGGAGCTGGGCTTCTCCGGGGAGGACCCCGGCGCCATGGAGGACATGTTCGCGCTGAAGTACCGCGGCGCCCGCTTCTCCCTCGGCTACGGGGCCTGCCCCGACCTGGAGGACCGGGCCAAGATCGCGCAGCTGCTGGAGCCCGAGCGGATCGGCGTGCGGCTGTCGGAGGAGTTCCAGCTCCACCCGGAGCAGTCCACCGACGCCATCGTCATCCATCATCCGGAGGCAAAGTACTTCAACGCGCGGTAACGGGTCATACGTCGTACACTGGACGATCCGAACGGCACCTGGCCGGTCCCACGCCCCCATCACCCTGGGGCGCGAGGCGACCGGCCTTTGTGCCCCCTGGACTGTGAAGGATGTGGGGCGCATGACCAGCGGTATTCCCGTCACCGAGACCCGGCCGGCCCGGGACGCAGGCCTGCAGGCCGTCCTCCTGGACATGGACGGCACGCTGGTCGACACCGAAGGCTTCTGGTGGAACGCGGAGGTCGAGGTGTTCGCGCAGCTCGGGCACGTCCTGGACGACACCCACCGCGAGGTGGTCGTCGGCGGCCCGATGGCCCGCAGCCTGGGACACCTGATCTCGGTCACCGGCACCGACGCCACCCTCGCCGAGCTGTCCGCGCTGATCAACCTGCGGTTCGTCGAGCTCATCGGCCGGGGAGTACCGCTCATGCCGGGCGCGCGGCGCCTGCTCACGGAACTGGCCGCGCACGGCGTGCCCGCCGCCCTGGTCTCCGCCTCCCACCGCCGCATCATCGACGCCGTCATGCTCTCCATCGGCCCCGAGCACTTCGCGTTCTCCGTCGCGGGGGACGAGGTGGTCCAGGGCAAGCCGCACCCCGAGTCCTATCTGCACGCCGCCGCGCGCCTGGGCGCCGACCCCGCGCGCTGCGTGGTCGTCGAGGACACCCCGACCGGTGTCAGCGCCGCGGAGGCGGCCGGGTGCCAGGTGGTGGCGGTGCCCTCGATCGCCCCCATCGAGCCCGCGCCCGGGCGGGCCGTCGTGGCGTCCCTCGAAGCCGTCGACGTGCCTTTTCTGCGCTCTCTGATTACGGCCGTTCACTGAGCGTCGCCATAAATTGAGTGGAAACTCTGGGCGCCCGCCCGCTCATTTTCCGTGACCTTTCGCGGCTGCCGAATTCTTTACCGGCGGTCGTCGGCTGGCGTGATACTTTTCACGTCGACGGGCGTCGACAACACCCTCCGGACGTGCTTCGGCCCGTCAATTGACGGTGCGTGTAGTGCTGTTGTGTCCGTATTGGGGGGCGGCGGGCTGTTCGTTCCGCTGTCCGGATATCGGTGCACCACTCCCTGTTATCCGCCTGTGACGCGGGCTCAACTTCTCCGTGTCAGGGGGCGGTCGGCCGGAATGCCGGGCACCGGCAATTCCGGGTATCGTCGCCCCGCTCAGACTGCGCGGCCGAGGGCCGGAAGAGGGAGAACAACGAGCATGAATCGCAAGCTGCTGGTGCTGCCGGCCGTGATGGGCCTCGCCGCGCCCGTACTCGCCGGATGCGGTGATTCGAACGCCGGAGGCGGCGGCGGCGACACGATCGTCGTGGGTACCACCGACCACATCGCCGTGTCCAAGGAACTGCCCTCTCCCGTGGACCCGGCCACCTCGTACGACGGTGGCACGTACACCTTCTTCAACAACACCTTCCAGATGCTGCTGGGTTACCAGCGCAGCGCGACGACCCCGTCCCCGGACGCGGCCAAGTCCTGCGAGTTCTCCGACACCAAGTCCGAGACCTACCGCTGCACTCTGCGCGACGGCCTGACGTTCTCCAACGGGCACGCGCTGACCTCCGAGGACGTCAAGTTCTCCATCGACCGCGTCATCAAGATCAAGAGCGACTACGGCCCGGTCAGCCTCCTGTCGAACATCGAGACCGTCGAGGCCCCGGACGAGAAGACCGTGGTCTTCCACCTCAAGGCCTCCGACGCCACCTTCCCGTACAAGCTGGCGACCCCCGCCGCGGCCATCGTCGACAGCGAGGTGTACCCCGCGGACAAGGCGCTCGACGGCCTGCAGATGGTCGGCTCGGGCCCCTACAAGCTGGACTCGTGGGAGGGCGACAAGGCCGTCCTCAGCGCCAACCCCAGCTACAAGGGCCTGGTGAGCAAGCTCAACAACAGCAAGATCGAGGTCCGCTTCTTCGAGACCGCGGACGCGATGGAGAAGGCGCTCGCCGACGGCCAGATCGACATGGTGAACCGCACCTTCACCGCCGACCAGATCTACAACATCCAGCAGGGCAAGGTGCCGACCATCAAGCTGACGGAGGCGACCAGCCCCTCCGTCCGCTACATGTTCTTCAACGTCGACGACCCGACGGTGAAGGACAAGGCCGTCCGTGAGGCCATAGCCCACATCGTCGACCGTGACGCGCTCACCCGCGACGTGACCCACCGCACCGCGACGCCGCTCTTCGGCGCCGTGCCCGCAGGCATCGTCGGTCACAGCAACTCGTACTTCAACATGTACGGGCAGCCCAGCCGCGACAAGGCCGCCGCGGCCCTGTCCGCCGCCGGCATCAGCACCCCGGTCAAGCTGACGTTCACCTACACGACGGACCGCCCGGCCACGCCGAACAAGGAAGAGGCGGTGGCCCTGCAGAAGCAGCTCAACGCCAGCGGCCTGTTCGACGTGACGCTCAAGGGCGCCCCGTGGAAGACCTTCCTCCCGGGCGCGGTCAAGGGCCAGTGGGCGGCGTACTCGCTCAGCTGGCTCCCCGACTTCCCCGACGCGGACACCTACATCGCGCCGTTCTTCGCCGAAGGCTTCCTCAACCTGAACTACCCCGGCGGCGACATCAAGAACTCGCTGCTGCCCAGCACCCGCCAGACCGCCGACCGCGGCCAGACGGACAAGGACTTCCTGCAGATGCAGGACATCCTGGCCAAGGACCTGCCGATGATCCCGCTGTACCAGGACAAGCAGTACGTCGCCACCCGCGACAACATCACCGGCGCCGAGTGGCTGCTGAATTCCTCCTCCACCGCCCAGTTCTGGGAGCTCGGGCGCGGCGTGGCAGGATGAGCCGTCGGCTGGTACGGATCCGGGCGTTCCGCGCGGATCCGTACCAGCCGGGCCCATTCGCACCACGAAGTGAGGTACCCCCGTGAGGAACAGAGTCCAGCTACTGGCTCTCCCGCTGTCCGCGACAGCGATATTTGCGGCCGGCTGCGGGAGCGGCTCCGGTGACGGGGGAGGTGAGGGCAAATCCGTCACGATGGGGATCACGGACAAGGTCACGGCCGTCGATCCCGCCTCCGGCTACGACGTGGGTTCCTGGATCGTCTTCAACAACGTCTTCCAGTCCCTGATGAGCTTCCCCCGGGGCGCCACCAAGCCCGAGCCCGAAGCCGCCGAGAACTGCGCGTTCACCGACTCGGCCAGCCGGACCTTCGACTGCACCCTGCGCCCGGGACTGAAGTTCAGCAATGGTGACGACCTCACCTCGCAGGACGTCAAGTACTCCTTCGAGCGCACCATCAAGATCAACGACGCGAACGGTCCCGCGGTCCTCCTGGACTCGATCAAGACGCTCGACGCCCCCACCGCCGACCGCGTCGTCTTCCACCTGAAGTACTCCGATGCGACCTTCCCCATGAAGATCGCCTCCGGCGCCGGCTCCATCGTGGACCACCGCGAGTACCCGGCGGACAAGCTCCGCGACGACAACAAGGCGATGGGCAGCGGCCCGTACCGGCTGGACTCGTACACCGCCGGGGACCAGGCCGTCTTCTCGGTCAACGACCGCTACCAGGGCACCGCCGAAGTCCACAACTCCGGCATGACCATGAAGTTCTTCACGGAGGAGAGCGGCCTCGGCAAGGCCCTCGAGGACGGCGACGTCGACCTCGCCTACCGAGGCCTCGCCGCCAAGGACATCGCCGACCTCCAGCAGAAGGCGGCCTCCGGGGACAGCCACATGAAGGTCGTCGAGGGCACCGGCGCCGAGGTCCAGCACCTGGTCTTCAACGTCGACGACCCCGCGGTCTCCGACAAGGCCGTCCGTCGCGCCGTCGCCTACCTGATCGACCGCAAGGCCATCATCCGCGACGTCTACGACCGCACCGCCACCCCGCTGTACTCGATCGTGCCGCAGGGCATCACCGGCCACAACACGGCCTTCTTCGACCGCTACGGCGAGGGCGGCGACACCGCCCGCGCCCAGGCCGCGCTCACCGGGGCGGGCATCACCGAACCGGTCCGCTTCACCCTCTGGGCCACCCCCGTCCGCTACGGCCCCGGCACCGTGGCCGAGCTGAAGGAGATCGCCCAGCAGCTCAACGCCAGCGGCCTGTTCGACGTCGACGTCAAGTCCACCGACGCCGACCAGTACGCCAAGGACATCGCCGCCGGCAAGTACGCCGTCTACGTCCGAGGCTGGGTTCCCGACTACCCGGACCCGGACAACTTCACCGCGCCCTTCTTCGGCGACGGCAACGTGCTGTCCAACCACTACGTGAACCAGCGGCTCAGCGGCGAACTCATCCCGCGCACCGCCGCCGAGGACAACCGCGCCTCCACCACCTCGGACTTCGAGGAACTGCAGGACACGGTCGCCGACGACGTGCCGATCATCCCGCTGTGGCAGGGCAAGCAGTACGTGGCCGCCAAGGACACCGTCAACGGCCTGGAATGGACCCTCGACCAGTCCACCGTCTTCCGCTTCTGGGAGATCCAGAAGGTCGACCAGGCCGGCTGACCAGCGCGACGCCTCTGGCCTCCCCGACGGCCGGACGTCCCCCCGCCCCACCGGGGGACGGCTACTGCGCTCCTGGCCGCACCAGACCGCTCTCGTACGCGTACACCGCCGCCTGCACGCGGTCCCGCAGCGCGAGCTTCGTCAGCACATGTCCCACATGGGTCTTGACCGTCGTCTCGCTCACGAACAGCTCCGCCGCGATCTCGGCGTTCGACAGTCCCCGCGCGACCAGCTTCAGCACCTCGACCTCACGGTCGGTCAGCGTGTGCAGCGCCTGCGGCACCGGCTCCTCGCCCGACGGCAGCCGTCCCGCGTACTTGTCGAGCAGCCGCCGCGTGATGCTCGGCGCGAGCATCGCCTCGCCCGCCGCGACCACCCGGATCGCCTGCACCAGTTCGTGCGCCGGGGCGTCCTTCAGCAGGAAACCGCTGGCACCCGCGCGCAGCGCCTCCACCACGTACTCGTCCAGGTCGAACGTGGTCAGCACCAGCACCTTCGCCGGGCCGTCCCGCCCGGGACCGGTGATCTGCCGGGTGGCCTCCACCCCGTCCATCCGCGGCATGCGGATGTCCATCAGCACGACGTCCGGCTGCAGGGCCCGCACCTGCTCCAGAGCCTGCTGGCCGTCCCCCGCCTCACCGACCACCGCCAGTTCCGGCTCCGCCTCCAGGATCATCCGGAAACCGGTGCGCAGCAGCGGCTGGTCGTCAACCAGCAGAACGCGAATGGCCACGTGATCTCCTCAGCTCAGGAATCCCCATTCTTCCCCACCACCGCCAGCGGATACGGCGGGGGAGTGCCGCCGAACGACGGGCAGACCGCCTGGTGGTCGCACCAGTCGCACAGCCGGCTCGGACGCGGCCGCCAGTCGCCGGACTCGGTCGCCCGCCGGATCGCCTGCCACAGCGCCTCCAGCTTGCGCGCCACCGCCAGCAGGTCCTCCTCCGACGGGTCGTACGTCATCACCTCGCCGCTGCCCAGGTAGACCAGCTGCAGCCGGCGCGGCACCACCCCGCGCAGCCGCCACAGCACCAGCGCGTAGAACTTCATCTGGAACAGCGCCTCGTCCGCGTACTCCGGGCGCGGGGCCTTGCCGGTCTTGTAGTCCACCACGCGCAGATCGCCGGAGGCCGGGGCCACGTCGAGACGGTCGATGTAGCCGCGCAGCGTCAGCCCCGACTCCAGCTCCGTCTCCACGTACAGCTCGCGCTCCGCGGGCTCCAGCCGCGTCGGGTCCTCCAGCGAGAACCACCGCTCCACCAGCCCGGCCGCCCCCTCCAGCCACTCCGCCAGCTCCTGCCCCTCCCCGGCGGGGAACAGCTGCGACAGCTCGGGGCGCTCCTCGAGCAGCCGCCGCCACTGCCCCGGCACCATCGCCCGCGCCCGCTCCGCCGTCCGCTCGCCGGCCGGGTTGTCGAAGAGCCGCTCCAGCACCGCGTGCACCACCGTGCCCCGCGCGGCGGCCGGACTCGGCTTCTCCGGCAGCTTGTCGATCACCCGCAGCCGGTACAGCAGCGGACACCGCATGAAGTCGGCGGCCCGCGACGGCGACAACGACGACGGAGCGGCCGGCGGCCGCGGAGGCGTCGGCGGAACGGGTTCGATGCTGGTGCCCATGGCAGGACCCTATGGGTTCGCACCGACAGCCGGTGTCGGCTCCGGGCAGCCGGGCAATACCATCGACGTCGGACCGACAGCCGAACGAGGGGAACCAGTGAGCGAAAGCCAGCAGCCGCGCGAAGGCGGCGGGCGCACCCCCGGAGCCGACGACGGCACCGGAAAACGCCCCGCCGGCCCCGGCGGCGGCATCCTCATGGGCCGCGTCTTCGGCGTGCCCGTGTACGTCGCCCCCAGCTGGTTCCTGGTCGCGGCCCTGATCACCTGGGTCTTCGGCGGTCAACTCGACCGCGTCCTGCCCGAACTCGGCGCCCTGCGCTACCTCGTCTCGCTCTTCTTCGCGGTGGCCTTCTACGCCTCCGTCCTGGTGCACGAACTCGCCCACACGGTCGCCGCGCTCCGCTTCGGCCTCCCGGTGCGCCGCATCCAGCTCCAGTTCTTCGGCGGCGTCTCCGAGATCGAGAAGGAGTCCGACACCCCGGGGCGGGAATTCGTCCTCGCCTTCATCGGCCCGCTGCTCTCGCTCGTCCTGGCCGGGGTGTTCTACCTCGGCATGCAGGGCGTGGACCCCGGCACCGTGCCGGGCGTCCTGCTCGCCGGACTGATGATCAGCAACCTCCTCGTGGCCGCGTTCAACCTGCTGCCCGGGCTCCCGCTGGACGGCGGCCGCATGCTGCGCGCGGTCATCTGGAAGATCACCGGCAAGCCCATGACCGGCACCGTCGCCGCCGCCTGGATCGGGCGCG
This sequence comes from Streptomyces sp. NPDC088733, assembly GCF_044751185.1. NCBI lineage: Bacteria > Bacillati > Actinomycetota > Actinomycetes > Kitasatosporales > Streptomycetaceae > Streptomyces > Streptomyces sp. NPDC088733. The sequence continues at coordinate 104,504 of NZ_JBIVLH010000011.1, read as the reverse complement.
CCCTCGCCCTCGCCGTCCTGATCGGCCTGCCCCTGCTGTCCTACGCCGGCGGCCTCAGCGACGGCACCGGCGACGCCACCGGCTTCGACTCCCTCACCGACGCCCTGCTCGCCGCCATCCTGGCCGCGATCATCTGGACCGGCGCGGGCAACGCCCTGCGCATGGCCCGGCTCCGCGAACACCTCCCCGAACTCCAGGCCCGCACCCTCACCCGGCGCGCCCTGCCCGTCGCCTCCGACACCCCCCTGTCCGAAGCCCTGCGACGCGCCAACGAGGCGGGCGCCCGCGCCCTCGTCGTCGTCGACGGCCACGGCACCCCCACCGCTGTCGTCCGCGAAGCAGCGATCGTCGGCATCCCCGAGCACCGGCGCCCCTGGGTCGCCGTCTCCGGACTCGCCCAGGACCTCAAGCCCGGCATGAAGGTTTCCGCCGAACTCGCGGGCGAGGACCTCCTCGACACCCTCCGCGCGACACCGGCCACGGAATACCTGGTGGTGGAGAACTCCGGCGAGATCTACGGCGTCCTGTCCACCGCAGACGTCGAAAAAGCCTTCCTCGCCGCCATGGCCCGGCCGTCTGTTTAGGGCTCGGTTCGCCTCCGGGGCGCCTTCAGCACCTGTCGACGGTCGATCATGCTCGGCCCCTCGTTCCTCGGGGCCTCCTCGTGTTCTCCCTTTCGACAGGCGCGCGCCCCTTCGGCTCACTCGCCGGGCAGCCATGGTGAATTCGCGGGCCGTCGCTCCCTGGGGCCGTCGCACGAGGTGGGCATACAGGCACTCGCAGGGCCGCAGGCACGCGGCCCCAGAGGGCGAACGCCCCGTGTCGCGCCGGCGCCCCCACAGGACCACCGCCTGGCGAGTGAGCCCAAGGGGCGCGACGGTGCCGAAAGGGAGTGGGGGCACCTCCCAGCGGTATCTTGGGGAGCGCGGAGGGCCCGAGGAACGAGGGACCGAGCACGGTCGACCGTCGGCACCGTCACAGGGCGCCCCGGAGGCGAACGAGCCGTTAAAAAACACCGGTAGGCTGGGGGCATGTCCGAACCGACCGGTGCCGCCCGCCGTCGCGGGCCCTTCAAGGTCGGGGACCAGGTCCAGCTCACCGATCCCAAGGGACGCCACTACACGTTCACGCTCGAGGCCGGGAAGAACTTCCACACCCACAAGGGGTCGTTCCCGCATGACGAGCTGATCGGCGCCCCCGAGGGCAGTGTGGTGCGTACCACGGGAAACGTCGCCTACCTTGCGCTGCGCCCCCTGCTCCCCGACTACGTCCTGTCCATGCCCCGCGGCGCCGCCGTGGTCTACCCCAAGGACGCGGGGCAGATCCTGTCCATGGCCGACATCTTCACCGGCGCGCGCGTCGTGGAGGCCGGCGTGGGATCGGGCTCGCTCAGCATGTTCCTGCTGCGGGCGATCGGTGACGAGGGGATGCTGCACTCGTACGAGCGGCGCGCCGACTTCGCCGAGATCGCGACGCAGAACGTGGAGCGGTACTTCGGCGGTCCGCACCCGGCGTGGCAGCTCACCGTCGGCGATCTGCAGGACAACCTCAGCGATGTCGACGTCGACCGGGTCATCCTGGACATGCTCGCCCCGTGGGAGTGCCTGGAGGCGGTCTCCAAGGCCCTGGTGCCCGGCGGCATCCTGTGCGCCTATGTGGCCACGACCACGCAGCTCGCGCGGACCGTCGAGGCGATCCGCGAGCACGGCACGTTCAACGAGCCGTCGGCGTGGGAGACGATGGTGCGCACCTGGCACGTCGAGGGACTGGCGGTGCGTCCGGACCACCGGATGATCGGGCACACCGGGTTCCTGCTGACCGCGCGCCGGCTGGCGGACGGGGTGGAGCCCCCGCTGCGGCGCAGGCGCCCCGCGCCGGGCGCGTACGGCGAGGACTACACCGGTCCGGGCGCGGGTCGCGCCGCGGGCCGGGCCGCCAAGGGCGGTGAGGCGGCCGAGGCCGTCGAGGAACTCGAGGCCACGGACTGACCGCAGGCCACCGAGAGCGCCGCCACCGGGAGACCGGGGCGGCGCTTTTGTGTCCCCTCCGTGTCTCCAGCCACATACGTCATATGACGTACCGATAAAAGATTTGCGACACACGGGACCCGGTCGTACCGGCGCCCCGCGCGCTGTGGCAGCATGCTGGCCACCCCGCTCGACCAACTCCACAGGAGACAGGCGCGTGCAGCCCACGGCAGGACCGGCCCTCCCGCACACCCGGGCCCGTTCGGTGCACTGGATCACCACGGCCGCGGTGATCGCCGCGGTCATAGGCAGCGCCGCACTGGTGCAGCCCGCCGGCGCCTCCACCGCGAAGCCGCCGGCCGCCGGTGCGAAGGCGGCGGTCCCCGCGGTCCCCGCCGCGGCACCACCGGACCCGAAGGCCGCCCACTACACGATGAACTGCGCGGGCGCGCCGGTGGACGTGGTCGACCAGGCCGCCGGCGACCTGGACGGGGACGGCCGCCCGGAGACGGTCGCGGTCGCGCGCTGCCACTCCGAGACGGGCACCCCGCCCAGCGGTCTCTACGTGGTCTCGGCCGGCACCGCACCGGGCGCCGCGCCGCGGATCACGGAGACGCTGGTCGACCCGAAGGAGCAGCGGTCCCTCAAGGACCTGCGGATCGAGGGGCGAAAGGTTCGCGCCACGGTCCTCGGCTACTCCTCGCAGGACATCCCGCGCTGCTGCCCCGACCAGATGCGGGACTACAGCTGGGAATGGCGGTCGGGCACCTACTACGAGATCCCCGGACCGCTCGCGAACAGCGTGTGACAGATCACTCCGCGCCGGGTCCGTACAGCTCTACACTGTCCGAAACCCGACGTACATGAATACATTCGCCAGGACATTCCCTGGCCGAATCCACCACATCGGTCAGCAACGGCAGGGGCACCGGCACGGAGGCCCCGGGGGCCTCACGCAGCTCGCCGTCGTCACCCTTGACGTACGCGAGCCCGTCGATGTCCAGCTCGAATACCTCGGGTGCGTACTGCACACAGATGCCGTCACCGGTGCACAGGTCCTGATCGATCCAGACCTCAAGCGCCTCGACGACTTCGTCGCTCACGGGTATCTCGCCTGCCGTTCGTCGTTCGGGAAGGGACCGCCCCTGACGGGCGTTGACCGAACCGACGATACAACCGGCCGCTTTCGGATGGTGATGGCTGGGTATCTCCCTGGCACGAGGACGTGCGCAAGGGTGAAGATCGGACACACACCGGACGTCTTTGTGATCTAGGGGTTTCAACCCCTACTGGCCCAGGTAGGGTCTGGAAGCGTCCAGCTCCCCTTGGAGGAGGTGAGGACCGTGGCGGCCCACGACGACGACATCAACCGTGGCGGCCGACCCGCTCGTGGATCGGAAGACCCCATGAGCCAGGTCGCCTTTCTTGAGCAGGAGATCGCCGTCCTGCGACGTAAGCTCGCCGACTCTCCGCGGCACACGAGGATTCTCGAGGAGCGGATCGTCGAGCTGCAGACCAGTCTTGCGGGTGTCTCCGCTCAGAACGAGCGGCTGGCCAACACCCTCCGCGAGGCCCGCGACCAGATCGTGGCCCTCAAGGAAGAGGTGGACCGGCTGGCACAGCCCCCCGCCGGATTCGGCGTGTTCCTGCAGGCGAACGACGACGGGACGGCGGACATCTTCACCGGCGGCCGCAAGCTGCGGGTGAACGTCTCACCGTCGGTCGAGCTGGACGACCTCCGGCGCGGCCAGGAAGTGATGCTCAACGAGGCGCTCAACGTGGTCGAGGCCATGGAGTTCGAGCGCATCGGAGACATCGTCACCCTCAAGGAGATCCTCGAGGACGGCGAGCGGGCCCTGGTCATCGGGCACACCGACGAGGAGCGGGTGGTGCGGCTCGCCGAGCCGCTGCTGGACGGCACCCTCCGCGCCGGCGACGCGCTGCTGCTCGAACCGCGCTCGGGATACGTCTACGAGCGGGTGCCCAAGAGCGAGGTCGAAGAGCTCGTCCTCGAAGAGGTGCCCGACATCGACTACCGCCAGATCGGCGGCCTGCGGAACCAGATCGAGCAGATCCGCGACGCGGTCGAACTGCCCTATCTGCACGCCGAACTGTTCAAGGAGTACGAGCTCCGCCCGCCCAAGGGCGTGCTCCTCTACGGCCCCCCCGGCTGCGGCAAGACCCTGATCGCCAAGGCCGTCGCCAACTCCCTTGCCAAGAAGGTCGCCGAGGTCACCGGGCAGCCCCAGGGCAAGAGCTACTTCCTGAACATCAAGGGTCCCGAGCTGCTGAACAAGTACGTCGGCGAGACCGAGCGGCAGATCCGCCTGGTCTTCCAGCGTGCGAGGGAGAAGGCGAGCGAGGGCACACCCGTCATCGTCTTCTTCGACGAGATGGAGTCGCTGTTCCGGACCCGTGGGTCCGGCGTCAGCTCGGACGTGGAGAACACCATCGTCCCGCAGCTGCTCGCCGAGATCGACGGCGTCGAGGGACTGGAGAACGTCATCGTCATCGGCGCCTCCAACCGCGAGGACATGATCGACCCCGCGATCCTGCGGCCCGGCCGCCTGGACGTGAAGATCAAGATCGAGCGGCCGGACGCCGAGGCGGCCAAGGACATCTTCTCCAAGTACCTCGTCGCGACCCTGCCGCTGCACTCGGAGGACCTGTCCGAGCACGGCGAGTCCGCCGAGGCCACCGTCGACGCCATGATCCAGTCGGTCGTCGAGCGGATGTACTCGGAGTCCGAGGAGAACCGCTTCCTGGAGGTCACCTACGCCAACGGTGACAAGGAGGTCCTGTACTTCAAGGACTTCAACTCCGGCGCCATGATCCAGAACATCGTGGACCGGGCCAAGAAGATGGCGATCAAGGCCTTCCTCGACCACAACCAGCGGGGCCTGCGCGTCTCCCACCTGCTCGCCGCCTGCGTGGACGAGTTCAAGGAGAACGAGGACCTGCCCAACACCACCAACCCGGACGACTGGGCCCGCATCTCCGGAAAGAAGGGCGAGCGGATCGTCTTCATCCGCACGCTCGTCACCGGCAAGCAGGGCACCGACACCGGTCGCTCCATCGACACCGTCGCCAATACGGGCCAGTACCTGTAGCGCGACCACTCTCCGGCTGCGGGTGCCCACGCAGGGGCACCCGCAGCCGGAGTGTTTCACCCCGGCATAACCCAAGAAAGCGCGTAATGATCTCCCCACTGCCGTCATCGCGTTCTAGGCTCATCGGTACCGCCCGAGGGCCACGCGCGGGGCGGTACTTGAGCGACCGGGCCGCCACGGCCCGGAGCCGGGCAAGGAGGGCCGCATGACCGTACGGCGAGTAATGGGCATCGAGACGGAGTACGGGATCTCCGTTCCGGGCCACCCGAACGCCAATGCCATGCTCACCTCGTCCCAGGTCGTCAACGCCTACGCGGCGGCGATGCACCGGGCGCGCCGCGCCCGCTGGGACTTCGAGGAGGAGAACCCACTGCGGGACGCCCGCGGCTTCGACCTCGCCCGCGAGGCCGCGGACTCCAGCCAGCTCACCGACGAGGACATCGGCCTGGCCAATGTGATCCTCACCAACGGTGCCCGGCTCTACGTCGACCACGCCCACCCCGAGTACAGCTCGCCGGAGGTCACCAACCCCCGCGACGCCGTGCTGTGGGACAAGGCCGGCGAGCGCATCATGGCGGAGGCCGCCGAGCGGGCCGCCCAGCTGCCCGGCGCCCAGCCGATCCACCTGTACAAGAACAACACCGACAACAAGGGCGCGTCCTACGGCACGCACGAGAACTACCTGATGAAGCGGGAGACCGCCTTCTCGGACATCGTGCGCCACCTGACGCCCTTCTTCGTCTCCCGCCAGGTCGTCACCGGCGCCGGACGCGTCGGCATCGGCCAGGACGGGCACGACCACGGCTTCCAGATCAGCCAGCGCGCCGACTACTTCGAGGTCGAGGTCGGCCTGGAGACCACCCTCAAGCGGCCGATCATCAACACCCGCGACGAGCCGCACGCCGACGCCGAGAAGTACCGCCGGCTCCACGTGATCATCGGCGACGCCAACCTCGCGGAGCTCTCGACCTACCTCAAGCTCGGCACCACCGCCCTGGTGCTGTCGATGATCGAGGACGGCTTCATCAACGTCGACCTCGCCGTCGACCAGCCGGTCCGCACCCTCCACCAGGTCAGCCACGACCCCACACTGCGCCGGCTGGTCACGCTGCGCAGCGGCCGCACCCTCACCGCTGTGCAGCTCCAGATGGAGTACTGCGAGCTCGCCCGCAAGTACGTCGAGGACCGCTTCGGCACCGACGCCGACGAGCAGACCAAGGACGTCCTCGGACGCTGGGAGGACGTGCTCAACCGGCTCGAGAGCGACCCGATGAGCCTGTCCCGCGAGCTGGACTGGGTCGCCAAGCGGGAGCTGCTGGAGGGCTACCGGCGCCGCGACGGCCTCGAGTGGGACGCGGCGCGCCTGCACCTGGTCGACCTGCAGTACGCGGACGTGCGCCCCGAGAAGGGCCTGTACAACCGCCTGGCCGCCCGCGGGCGCGTCCAGCGGCTGCTGACCGACGAAGAGGTCGACCGGGCCATCGGCAAGCCCCCGGAGGACACCCGGGCGTACTTCCGCGGGCGCTGCCTCGAACAGTACGCGGACGACGTCGCCGCGGCCTCCTGGGACTCGGTGATCTTCGATCTGCCCGGCCGTGACTCCCTGCAGCGGGTGCCCACCCTGGAGCCGCTGCGCGGGACGCGCAACCACGTCAAGGAACTGCTGGACCGCTGCCGCACGGCGGAGGAGCTGGTGCGGATCCTGTCGGGCGGCTGATCAGGGCTGAAATCCTCCCGAACTGGGAATCATGGGGGTGGCCCCCGGACGTTGCGCAATACCGGGGGCCGATGTCAGGCCCTCCTTGTAGGGTCTGATCTTGTAGGACATGGAACCGAGCGGGGTGAGGGACACATGGCTACCAAGGACACCGGCGGTGGGCAGCAGAAGGCCACGCGTTCGACCGAGGAGGTCGAGGAGACCGCGCAGGACGCGCAGGGCACCTCCGACCTCAAGGACCGCCACGAGAAGCTGTCGGACGACGTGGACTCCGTGCTGGACGAGATCGATGACGTCCTCGAGGAGAACGCGGAGGATTTCGTGCGCTCGTTCGTTCAGAAGGGTGGACAGTAGTCCACATCCATGAACGACGGGGGCGTGAAGCAGTGTTCTCGGTGCAAGCAACCGCTGCCGCGTGAGGCGTTCGCCAAGAACAGGGCATCGCGCGACGGTCTCCAGGCCTACTGCCGGACGTGCTGGGCCGAATACCACCAGCAGAGGCAGTTGGCGAAGGGCAGGAACGTGCGGCCGCGAGTGCTTGTGCCCGAGGGGCACAAGCACTGCCGTCGTTGCGGGGAGACCAAGCCGCACAGCGAGTGGGACCGCAACAGCAGCGCGTCCGACGGCCTGTCGACCCGGTGCAAGGCGTGCCGGGCGGTGGAGGGCCGGGCCGGCCACCTGAAGCGGAAGTACGGGATGACCGAGGCCGAGCGGGACGCCATGGTCACTGAGCAGTTCGGGATCTGCTGTATTTGTCTGGATGCCCCGGCCGAACATGTGGATCACGACCACAGGACGGGTAGGGTCCGTGGCGTACTGTGCTTCAGCTGCAATGCCGCGCTGGGGCAGTTGAGGGATCGGCCCGACGTCATACGGCGGGCGGCCGCCTACGTGGAAGGAAACGTGTGGAAGCCAACACTCGTAGCACCGGGCGTCTACCAGCTGCCTTCCTGACGCCCGGGTCGTCCTCGTTCGTCGACTTCCTGGGCGCGCACGCGCCGGAGATGCTCCCGGGCAACCGCTCGCTGCCGGCGGTGCACGGCGCCGTCGAGCTGCCGCACGGCACCACGATCGTGGCGGCGACGTTCGCCGGCGGTGTGGTGCTCGCCGGTGACCGGCGGGCCACCATGGGCAACATCATCGCGCAGCGCGACATCGAGAAGGTGTTCCCCACCGACGAGTACTCGGCGGTGGGCATCGCGGGCACGGCGGGTCTGGCCGTGGAGATGGTCAAGCTCTTCCAGCTGGAGCTGGAGCACTACGAGAAGATCGAGGGCGACGTCCTGTCCCTGGAGGGCAAGGCGAACCGCCTGTCGACCATGATCCGGAGCAACCTCGGCATGGCGCTGCAGGGCCTGGCCGTGGTCCCGCTCTTCGCCGGGTACGACACCGTCCGCGAGAAGGGCCGCATCTTCTCGTACGACGTGACGGGCGGCCGTTCCGAGGAGCACGGGTTCGCCGCCACCGGTTCCGGTTCGGTCTTCGCGCGCGGCGCGTTGAAGAAGCTCTACAAGTCCGGCCTCACCGGCGAGCAGGCGACCACGCTGGTCGTCCAGGCGCTGTACGACGCGGCGGACGACGACTCGGCGACCGGTGGTCCCGATCTGGCCCGCCGCATCTACCCGATCGTCACGGTCATCACCGAGGACGGCTTCCGCAGGCTCACAGAGTCCGAGAGCCAGGAGATCGTCCGCGCCATCCATGAGCGGCGGATGGAGCAGCCCGACGGCCCGCGTGCCGAGCTGCTCTGAGCCCGGACGTCCTGCGATGGACCCGTACACGACAGAAAGGGACGGATAGCCGGTGTCGACGCCGTTCTATGTCTCACCCCAGCAGGCCATGGCCGACCGCGCGGAGTTCGCCCGCAAGGGCATCGCGCGCGGGCGCAGCGTCGTCGTTCTGCAGTACACCGACGGCATCGTCTTCATCGCCGAGAACCCGTCCCGCGCGCTGCACAAGGTGAGCGAGATCTACGACCGCATCGCGTTCGCGGCGGTGGGCAAGTACAACGAGTTCGAGAACCTGCGGATCGGCGGGGTGCGCTACGCCGACCTGCGTGGTTACACCTATGACCGTGACGATGTGACGGCCCGCGGTCTGGCGAACGTGTACGCGCAGACCCTGGGCACGATCTTCTCCAGTGTCGGCGAGAAGCCGTACGAGGTGGAGCTGATCGTCGCGGAGGTGGGTTCCGATCCTTCCGAGGACCAGATCTACCGGTTGCCGCACGACGGCTCGATCGTCGACGAGCACGGCGCGGTGGCGGTCGGCGGCAACTCCGACCAGATCGGCAGTTATCTGGACCAGCGCCACCGTGACGGGATGACTCTCGCGGAGGCGCTGAAGCTGGCGGTGGAGTCCCTGAGCCGGGACACCAACGGCAGCGACCGGCAGCTCACGGCGGAGCAGCTGGAGGTGGCGGTGCTGGACCGTACGCGGCCGCAGCAGCGCAAGTTCAAGCGGATCCTCGGCCGGCAGTTGTCGCTGCTGCTGGAGGACGGGGGTGCCGGTGGCTCGGCGGGCAAGGCGGCGCCGGCCACCGCGACCGATGATGACGACGAGCTTCCGGAGCTCGACGAGGACGTGTGAGTCGGCGCGTTCCGCGCTTTCCCGGTGTTCCGTCCGCGCCCCGGCCGCCCCAGTGGTGGCCGGGGCGCGGGCGTGTGTGCCGTCAGGTGTCCCGCGGCGGGGCGGTGGAGCCGCGGACGACGAGGTGGACGGGGAGTTCGGCGCCGGTGGCGGGGCGGTCCGCCAGGGCGTCGAGGAGGGCGGTCATGCCGCCGGCGCCGACGGCCTCGGCGGGCAGGCGGACGGTGGTGAGTTCCGGGTCGATCGCGCTGGCCAGCGCGAAGTCGTCGTAGCCGGTCACCGAGATGTCGTCGGGGACCCGCAGTCCGAGGCGCCGCAGGGCCTTGCAGGCGCCGACGGCGAGGACGTCGTCGTCGCAGACCAGCACGGTGGGGCGGGTGCCGGTGCGGGCGAGGAGGCGTTCGGTGGCGTGGCGGGCGGCTTCGATGTCGAGGGCGGAGTGCTCGGTGGTGGGAGTGGTCCCGAGGACTTCGGCGAGGGCTTGGGCGCGTACCCGGAAGGTCCAGGTGTCGATGTCGGCGGCGAGGTGGGCGACGCGTTCGGGGCGGTGGCCGAGGGCGCGTACGTGGTGGGCGATCTGCCGCATCCCGTCGGCGATGGCGAGGTTGACGGTGGCGGCGGGGCCGGGCGTGTCGGGGTCGGCGTCCAGCATGACCAGCGGCAGTCCGCCCTCGCCGATCGCGGCGAGGGCGTCGGCGGCCATGGAGGAGGCGATGATGCCGTCCAGTGCGGCCCGGGCGGAGCCGAAGGGGTCGCGGGCCGGGCCGACGCCCTCGGGGGAGGGGTAGAGCACGACGCCGAAGCCGTGCTCCTCGGCCACGCGGGCGGCGCCGGTGTAGATCCGGGCGAAGTACTCGTTGGTGATGGAGGGGACGACCAGCAGGGCGGTCCGGGTGCGGCCCAGGCGCAGGTTGCGTGCGGCGATGTTGGGCCGGTAGCCGAGTTCGCGGGCCTGTGCGCGGACGGTGTCGGCGGTGGCCTCGGACACGCGCCCGCGCCATTTGCCGCCGAGCACGAGCGAGACGGTGGCCTGCGAGACCCCCGCGGCCCGTGCGACGTCCCGGGAGGTCGGACGCGCTGTGCCGGTCACCGTCGGGGACCCCTCTCGCCGTGCTCGCCCGGTGCCACGGCTGGACCGGCGGACTGCGGCCATGGTACGTATGACCCGCGACGTTATACGTACAACTTGACCAAGGGGCGGCCATGGCGACGGGCTACGCGGACCTGCTGCGCGCTCCGCACGCGATGCGGCTGCTGGCCGGCACCCTCATCGGTCGCCTGCCCAACGCCACGGCCGCCCTCGGGATCGTGCTGCTCACCCGGGCGCAGGGCGGTGACTTCGCCCTCGCCGGGGCGCTGTCGGCGGTCTACGGCATCGCCAACGCCGTCGGCCAGCCGCTGCTGGGCCGGGCCGTCGACCGGCTGGGGCAGCCCCGGGTGATGCTGCCCGCCGCGCTGGCCTCCGCCGCCGGGATGGCGGTCTTCGCGCTGGCCGGGCTCCGCCCGCTGCCGCTGGCCTATGCGGCGATGCTCGTCGCCGGGTTCTTCACGCCGCCGCTGGAGGGCGGTCTGCGGGCCCTGTGGCCGGGGGTGCTGAGGCGTCCCGAGCGTATCCACGCGGCTTACGCCCTGGACGCCGCCGCGCAGGAGGTCATGTTCGCCGTCGGGCCGCTGCTGGTGACCCTGCTGGTGGCGGGCTTCTCGGAGTCGGCCGCGCTGCTGTGGATCGCGGCCGTCGGCGTGGCGGGGGCGGTCAGCGTGGTGGTCTCGCCGCCGTCGCGGGCGTGGCGCTCGGAGCCGCGGATCCCGGACTGGCTGGGGCCGTTGCGCTCGCGCGGCATCGCCGTTCTGGTCGCCTCCTTCTTCTTCGTCGGCCTGTCGCTGGGCTCGATCGCGGTGGCGGCCGTCGCGTACGCCGACGGCCACGGCGGCGGGATGGTCTCGAGTTACGTGCTGTCCGGTACCGGGTTCGGCGCGCTGATCGGCGGCGTGGTGTACGGCGCGCGGCAGTGGCCGGGGGTGCCCGAGCGCCGGCTGCGGCTGCTGATGGCGGGCCTCGCGGTCTGCTATCTGCCGCTCGTCCTCGTGCCCGGCGTGGCTTTCATGACGGCGCTCGCGGCGCTGTCGGGGCTCTTCCTGGCGCCGTCGCTGGCCTGTGCGTTCGTGGTGGTCGACCGGCATGCCCCGGCGGGCACGGTCACCGAGGCGTTCTCATGGATCGTCACCGGGTTCGGTGTGGGCGCGGCCGTCGGCACCGCCGCCTCCGGGCCGGCCGCCCAGTACGGCGGAGCGGTGGCGGCGTTCACGGTGGCGGGGGCGGGCGGACTGGCCGCGCTGGCGGTGCTGCTGGCCGGCGGCAGCCGCCCGCCGGCCCCGTCAAACCAGGCGAGCGGCACAGAAAAAGATCGAATCGCCACGGCCCAAGACGGTTTGAGGTCCACGCATCAGGCGTAAGGTCTCAGCATGGACCGCCGCATTTTCGGGCTGGAGAACGAGTACGGCGTCACGTGCACGTTCCGGGGACAGCGGCGTCTGTCCCCGGACGAGGTGGCGCGGTACCTCTTCCGCCGTGTCGTGTCATGGGGTCGTAGCAGCAACGTCTTCCTCCGCAACGGCGCCCGCCTCTACCTCGACGTGGGGTCCCACCCGGAGTACGCCACTCCCGAGTGCGACAACGTGACGGAACTCGTCACCCACGACAAGGCCGGTGAGCGCATCCTCGAAGGGCTCCTCGTGGACGCCGAACGGCGCCTGCACGAGGAGGGCATCGCGGGTGATGTCTACCTGTTCAAGAACAACACCGACTCCGCCGGCAACTCCTACGGCTGCCACGAGAACTATCTCGTCGCCCGCCACGGGGAGTTCTCCCGCCTCGCGGACATCCTCATCCCGTTCCTGGTCACCCGGCAGCTGATCTGCGGCGCCGGCAAGGTGCTGCAGACCCCGCGGGGCGCGGTCTTCTGCGTCAGCCAGCGTGCCGAGCACATCTGGGAGGGCGTCAGCTCCGCCACCACGCGCTCCCGGCCCATCATCAACACCCGGGACGAGCCGCACGCCGACGCCGAGCGCTACCGGCGCCTGCACGTCATCGTCGGCGACTCCAACATGTCCGAGACGACCATGCTGCTCAAGGTCGGCGCGACCGACCTGGTGCTGCGCATGATCGAGGCGGGCACCGTCATGCGGGACCTCACGCTGGAGAACCCGATCCGGGCGATCCGCGAGGTCTCCCACGACATAACGGGACAGCGCAAGGTGCGCCTCGCCTCCGGCCGGGAGGCCTCGGCCCTGGAGATCCAGGAGGAGTACTACTCCAAGGCGGTGGACTTCTGCGAGCGCCGCGGCATCCGCAGCGGGGTCATCGAGCAGGTCCTCGAACTGTGGGGCCGGGCGCTGGAGTCCATCGGCAGCGGTGATCTGGACCGGATCGGCACCGAGATCGACTGGGTGATGAAGTACCGGCTGATCGAGCGGTACCGGGCGCGCGACAACATCACCATGTCGCATCCGCGCATCGCGCAGATAGACCTCGCCTACCACGACATCCACCGCCGCCGCGGGCTGTACTACCTGCTGGAGAAGCGCGGTCAGGCCAAGCGGATCTGCAACGACCTCAAGATCTTCGAGGCCAAGTCCGTGCCCCCGCAGACCACGCGGGCGCGGCTGCGCGGCGACTTCATCCGCCGCGCCCAGGAGCAGCGGCGCGACTTCACCGTCGACTGGGTGCACCTGAAGCTCAACGACCAGGCGCAGCGCACGGTGCTGTGCAAGGACCCCTTCCGGTCCGTCGACGACCGGGTGGAGAAGCTGATCGCCGGGATGTAGCACAAGAGCGTGAAGGCAGGCGCGGGGCCCCGTCGGTGTTCGTACGGGGCCCCACGCACGCCGTAGAGTGGCGCGCACGCCAGATAGACAAGATCGACCTGATGGGGATCCCTGTGCGCCGACGTTCTCTCCTCCTCGCCGTGCCGGCCGGCCTGCTCACCCTCGCGGGCTGCGGTGACGACAAGTCCGACAAGGTCAAGCCGGGCACCTCCCCATCGGATGCCGGCTCCGCGCCCGCGGCCACCGTCAACATCGTCAGCGGCCCGCTGCCCGACATCACGGCCGGCACGAAGTTCGGCGAGAAGCCGACCGTCGCCAAGGGGCCGGGCGAGCCGAGCAGCGATCTCGCGGTCAAGACCGTCATCGAGGGCAAGGGCGCCGTGGTCGCCAAGGGCGACTTCCTCCAGGCGAACTATCTCGGCCAGATCTGGAGCACCGCCAAGGTCTTCGACAACTCCTACGACCGCGGCGCGCCGGCCGTCTTCCCGATCGGCGTCGGGCAGGTCATCCCCGGCTGGGACAAGGCCCTGGTGGGCAAGAAGGTCGGCGACCGCGTCGAGCTGGCCATCCCGCCGGCCCTCGGCTACGGCGCGCAGGGCAATGCCCAGGCCGGCATCAAGGGCACCGACACGCTGGTGTTCGTCGTGGACGTGGTGAACACCTTCGGCGCCAAGAGCTCCGCGCAGGGCAAGGCCGTCGCGCAGGGCGACGCCGCGCTTCCCAAGGTGGGCACGAACACCGACGGCCAGGCCCCCTCGATCGACGTTCCCAAGGGCGCCGCACCGGCCAAGCTGGTCTCCGAGTACGTCATCGAGGGCACCGGCCCCGAGGTGAAGGCCGCCGACAACCTGCTCGTGCAGTACAAGGGCGTCCTGTGGGACGGCGGCAAGGAGTTCGACTCCACGTACTCCCGCGCCCAGCTCGCCAACTTCTCGCTCCAGCAGGTCATCAAGGGCTGGCAGGACGGTCTGGCCGGCAAGAAGGTCGGCAGCCGCGTGCTGCTCGTCGTGCCGCCGGCCCAGGGTTACGGCAACAAGGCGCAGAGCGGTATTCCCGCCAACTCCACGCTGGTCTTCACGGTCGACATCCTCGCCGTGATGTAAGACTGTGCAGGTTGTCCGCCATTTCAAGAGGAGCACGTACGTGAGCATCGACAAGCCCGAGATCGACTTCCCGGGCGGCGAGCCCCCGGCCGACCTGGAGATCAAGGACATCTGGGAGGGCGACGGCGCCGAGGCCAAGGCCGGACAGAACGTCACCGTCCACTACGTGGGCGTCGCCTTCAGCACCGGTGAGGAGTTCGACGCGAGCTGGAACCGCAACTCGCCCTTCACCTTCCCGCTCGGTGGCGGCCGGGTCATCAAGGGCTGGGACCAGGGCGTGCAGGGCATGAAGGTCGGCGGCCGTCGTCAGCTGACGATCCCGGCGCACCTCGCCTACGGCAACCAGAGCCCGACCCCGGCCATCAAGCCGGGCGAGACCCTGATCTTCGTCGTGGACCTGCTCTCGGTCTGACGGACCGTAGGGCGTCCTTCGCCCAGTGGAGCCCCCGCCGTACCGGCACCGCCGGAGCGACGGGGGCTCCGCCGCGTCCGGGCTCCCGCCGGGGACCCCCGGCGAGCAGGTCGCATTCGCTTTTGCCGGGCGGCGCCGTCGCGGTACCGTCTCGATCGAGAGCCGAAGAGGAAGAAGGTTGCGTCGAGTGGCCATTGCCAAGGCCGAGCGGCTGATGAACCTGGCGCTGTGCCTGATGAACACCCGGCGCCCGGTCAGCAAGCGGGAGCTGCGCGCTTCCATCGAGGCCTATCACGAGATCGGTTCCGACGAGGCGTTCAACCGCATGTTCGAGCGGGACAAGGACGACCTGCGTGAACTCGGCATGGTCATCGAGACCGTGGAGAGCATCGACGGCGAGATCGGCTACCTGGCCCGCAGGGACCGCAACCGCCTCCCGGAGATCGCCCTGGACGCCGAGGAGGCCGCCGCGCTGAGCCTGGCCGCCAAGGTGTGGCAGCAGGCCCGGCTCGCGGAGGCCGCCAGCGGCGCCCTGCAGAAGCTGCGTGCCGCGGGCGTGCCGTTCGGCGACGCGAACTCCGAGGACGCGGCAGACGCGGAAGACGGCTCGCGCGATCCCGCCGTCTCCGGGCACAGCGCCCTGGAGCCCCGCATCCCGGCCCCCGAGCCGGCCTTCGAGCCGCTGATGCTCGCCACGCGCGACCGCCGGCCGGTCGTCTTCGACTACCGCAAGGCCAACGCGGTCCGCCCCGAGCCCCGCCAGGTCGAGCCGTGGGCGCTGGAGTGCTGGCGCGGCCACTGGTACCTGGCCGGCTGGGACCGCGACCGCGGTGCCGTCCGGGTGTTCCGGCTCTCCCGGATCACCGGCCGCGTGCGCACCCGCGGCGGTACCTTCACCGCCGATGTGCCCGACCACGTGGACGTGCGGGCCGCCGTCGCCAGCTGGGCCGGCGAGGGCGCCACCGCGACCGCCCGGATCCGGCTGCGCCGCGACTCCGGCTATCCGCTGCGGGCGCGGGCCGTGGAGACACTGCCGGTGGACGCGGACTGGGACGAGGTGGAGATCCCGTACGGGCACGGACTGGACGCCTGGCTGGTGGAGTTCGGCCCGGACGTGGTCGTGCTGGAGCCCGCCGAGCTGCGGGCCGACGTGGTGGACCGGCTGCGCGCCGTCGCCAAGGGCTGAGCGGGGGAGAAGGACGAGATGGCGAACGCGATCGACCAGACGCGACGGATGCTGTCCCTGGTCACGTATCTGCGCGAGCGCCCCGGCGCCCGGGTGACCGATGTGGCCCGCGCGTTCGGGGTCACCGAGGCCGAACTGATCGGCGACCTCAACGTGCTCCCGCTGTGCGGCACCAGCTTCCGCGGCGGCGACCTGCTCGACATCGACACCGATGGCGAGCGCATCTGGTGGCACAACGTGGACGACGTCGCGCAGCCGCTGCGGCTGGCCGCCGACGAGGCCGCCGCGCTGCTGGTGGCCGCCCGCGCCGTCGCCAACCTGCCCGGGCTGCGCGAGAGCGACCGGCAGGCGCTGCTGCGCGCCACCGCCAAGATCGAGGGCGCGGCGGGCGAGGCCGCCGGCGCCTCGGCGCGGCTCTCGGTGACCTTCGAGTCCGAGGGCAGCGTCTTCGCCGACGTCGACCGGGCCATCGCCGAACGCCGCCGGCTGTGGATCCGCTACTACTCGCCGGCCCGGGACGAGCTCACCGAGCGCGAGGTCGACCCGATCCGGCTGTTCGCCGTGGGCCACACCTACTTCGAGGGCTGGTGCCGTCTGTCGGAGGACCGGCGCACCTTCCGCCTCGACCGGGTCGCCGAGATCCGGCTGCTGGACGAGGCGAGCGACCCGCCGCGCATCGAGCCGCGCGACCTGTCCCAGGGGCTGGTGCAGCCGGCCGGCGACGACCCGGAGGTCGTCGCCGAGGTCGGGCCCGGCGGGCGCTGGGTCGCCGAGTACTACCCCCACGACCGCGCCGAGGAACTGCCCGACGGGGGCCTGCGGATCACCCTGCGCACCCCGGACCCGGGCTCGCTGCGCCGGCTGGCGCTGCGGCTCGGCCGCGACGGCCGCATCGTCTCCCCGCCCGACCTGGTCGCCAGCGCCCGGGACGCGGCCGCCCAGGCCCTCGCGGCCTACGGCGAGTGACGGGGGACCGGGCATGACGGACACGGCGGACCGGGCGGACACGCCCGGCACGTCCGGCACGTCCGGCGCGGACGATCCCGCCCCGGGGGACGATCCGGCGCCCGGTGCGGTCTTCCGGGCCTCCTGCACCGAGTGCCGGGCGAGCTTCGAACTCGCCGCGGGCGACCTGCGGCTGGCCATCGGCGGCAGCCACCGGACGACCTTCTACTCCTTCACCTGCCCCGACTGCGGCATCTCCGTCCGCAAGCCCGCCGGGGACCGCATCGTGGAACTGCTCACCGACGGCGGTGTGCGCACGATGCGGCTCCACTTGGGCTGACCCGCTACGCTCGGCTGCCATGTGGTGGCTCTACCTGTACGTCGGCCTCGCGACCGCCGGCATCCTCGTGCTCGGCGTCCTCGGCATCCGCGTGTACGCCGAGGTGCTCGGCCTCGCCCGTCAGGTGGGGCGCAGCGGCGCCGAACTGACGCGCGCCGCGGACGACTTGCAGCGGGCGGCGGCGCCGCTGGCCCGGGAGGCCGGTGAACTCTCCCGGCCGTGACCCCCGGCGGGCCGGCCGGCACCACCGCCGTCCGACGGCCTCTCGTTCTCAGCGGTCCCGGGAGGTACGCTGCACTTCGCGGCCCCGGAAGAGTGCGGCGGGGGCAGCAACTGTACGGATGCCGGGTGATTGCCACACGTTTACTCCCGCACGTTACGATCGCTGGCAGAGTGGTCGGTGGGTGCACAGCGCCCGCAGATCGCAGACAGGTACCCATGCCGCCTCGGTGAGAAGGTAGACGCACATGTTCGGACGGCTCGGCCCCACCGAGATCATTCTCATTCTCGTCGTCATCCTGCTGCTCTTCGGCGCCAAGCGGCTGCCGGACATGGCGCGCGGCCTCGGCAAGTCGATGCGCATCCTCAAGAGCGAGGCCAAGGCGATGAAGAACGACGACGCCGCCCCGGCCGAGCAGCCGGCGGACGCCCCGCAGGCCGCGCCCCGGACGATCCAGGCCGCGCCCGGCGACGTCTCCAGCGCCCGCCCGGTCAACGAGACGCCGCAGCAGCAGACGCAGCACACCCAGAGCTGACCGCACGGCACAGGTACGCGGAAGCCGACCGCGACGGCGGCGACCGCCCGAATTGAGGACGTGGGTTGCTCAAGTCCGCCCGCAAGCAGGAGAGGGACCCCGAGGGGCGTATGCCCCTTGTGGAGCACCTGCGTGAACTGCGCAACAGGCTCTCCAAGGCGCTGCTCGCGATCATCGTCGTCACGGTCGTCGCCGCCTTCTTCTACAACGAGATCATCGAGTTCTTCACCAAGCCGGTGCTGGAGTCGGTGGGCTGCAACAGTTCGTTCACCGAGCTGTCCAAGCAGACGCAGGGCACCTGCGCCCGGATCACCATCAACGGTCTGCTGACGCCGTTCACCCTGGCGCTGAAGGTCTCGCTGATGGCGGGCGTGGTGCTCGCCGCTCCGGTCTGGCTGTACCAGCTCTGGGCGTTCCTCGCGCCGGGCCTGCACCGGCACGAGAAGAAGTACGCGCTCTCCTTCGTCGGCGCGGGCTTCCCGCTGTTCCTCGGCGGCGGCTACTTCGCCTACCGGGTGCTGCCGACCACGGCACAGGTGCTGATCGGGTTCACGCCGGGCAACGTCGAGAACCTGCTCCCGCTGGACGACCTGCTCGACCTCGTCACACGCATGGTCGTCGTCTTCGGCCTCGCCTTCGAGATGCCGCTGCTCCTGGTGCTGCTGAACTTCGGCGGTGTGGTCACGGGGCGGCGGATGCTCAGCTGGTGGCGGGCGATGATCGTCGGCATCACCGTCTTCGCGGCGGTCGCCACCCCCAGCACCGACCCGCTGACGATGATGGCGCTGGCGGGCCCGATCTGGGTGCTGTACTTCCTGGCCGTCGCCGTCTCGCTGCTCAACGACCGGCGCAAGCACCGGGCCAACCCGGACGCCGACCTGGACGACGACGAGGCGTCGGTGCTCGACCTCACCCCCGAGCCCGTCGGGGCCCCGGTGCCCGAGCAGGCGTCGCCCGTCGAGGACGACATCCGGCCGAGCGGACGCGGCTTCGACGACGCCACCTGACACCGGCGGTGACGCGCGGTAGGGTCCGCGCGTGACCAGCGAGATCACCCTCATCGTCAATCCCACCGCGGGCCGCGGCCGGGGCGCGCACGCCGCGTCGCCGGCCGTCCGCGCCTTGCGGAACGCGGGCCACTCCGTCCGCACGGTGACCGGCGCCGACGCCGCGGACGCCTTGCTCAAGGCCCGCAAGGCGGTCGAGGGCGGCACCGGCGCGCTGGTCGCCGCAGGAGGCGACGGCATGGTGTCGCTGGCGCTGCGCGCGGTGGCCGGTACCGGCACCCCCATCGGCGTGGTGCCCGCGGGCACCGGCAACGACTTCGCCCGCGCCGCCGGGCTCCCGCTGGGCGACCCCGCGGCGGCTGGCCGGCTGATCGCCCGGGCGCTGGCGGAAGGGCGGACCCGGGAGATCGACCTCGGACGGGTCGGGGAGCGGTGGTTCGGCACCGTCCTGGCGTCCGGCTTCGACTCCCGCGTCAACGACCGGGGCAACCGCATGCGCTACCCGGCGGGCCGGCTGCGCTACGACGTGGCGATGCTCGCCGAACTGGCGGCACTGCGGCCCTTCCGGTACCGGATCGCCCTCGACGACGGCCCGGAGCGGGAGATCGAGGCGACGCTGATAGCCGTGGGCAACGGGTCCTCGTACGGCGGCGGCATGCGGATCTGCCCGCAGGCCGAGATGGACGACGGGCTGTTCGACATCTGCGTGGTGGGTGCCTGCTCCCGGGCCACGCTGCTGCGCGTCTTCCCGCGGGTCTTCCGCGGCACCCACACCACGCACCCCGTGGTCACCGTGCACCGCGCGGCCAAGGTGTCCCTGGCGGCCGCGGACCTCACGGGCTACGCCGACGGCGAGCGCCTCGGGCCGCTGCCGCTGACCGCGGTCACGGTGCCCCGGGCGGCGCGGCTGCTCACCGGGGCGTGAACCCCGCCTCGGCGGGCGTGTGAGCGGGGTCAGAGGTCCAGCACGAGGTCCTCGGGCGGCTGCGCGCAGCAGATGAGGACATCGCCCTCGCCGGGCGGCTCGACCGGGTCGGGCTCGTAGCGGACGCGGCCCGAGAGCAGCGCGGTCTCGCAGGTGTGGCAGACACCGGTGCGGCACGACCAGCGCGTGGGCACGTCGCAGGCCTCGGCGAGTTCCAGCAGCGTGCCGTAGCCGGGGTCCCAGGGCACGTTCAGGCCGCTGCGGGCGAAGGACACCGTGGGGCCGGTGGCCGGGCCGGGCGGGTGCGCGGGCTGGTGCGGGGCCTTCGCCGGGCCCTGGGCGATGCCGGGGGTGATCGCGGACTGCGCCCCGAAGGCCTCCGTGCGGATGCTGCCGGCCGCGAGCCCGCAGGCGCGCAGGGCCTCGGTCATGTCGGCCATGAAGGCGTCGGGGCCGCAGACATAGGCCTCCGCTTCGGCCGGCGGGGCCAGTGCGCGCAGCACGTCCGCCGTCAGCCGGCCCGCCGCGGTGTAGTCGGTCCCGGGGCGGTCCTGCGCGCGCGGTCTGCTGTACGCGACGTACGCACGGCTGCCGGGCAGTCCGGCCAGCAGGTCGCGTGCCTCGGCGGCGAAGGGGTGGTGGCGGCCGTCCCGGGCGCCGTGCACCCACCACACCGGCCGCCGGGTGCCCGCGTCGGCCAGCGCGTGCAGCATCGCCAGCACCGGTGTGGCCCCGACCCCCGCGGACACCAGCAGGACCGGCGCGGTCCCCTCGTCCAGGGTGAAGGCGCCGCGGGGCGCGGCGACTTCGAGCACGTCGTCCACCTTCAGGTGCTCGTGCACATAGGTGCTCGCCGCGCCGTGCGGTTCCTGCTTCACGCTGATCCGGTAGGCCGCCGCGCCCGGCCGGCCCGACAGCGAGTAGCTGCGGATCACCGGCGGCGCGTCCGGGCGGGGCCGCATCCGCACGGTGAGGAACTGCCCGGGCAGCCCCGGCGGTACCGGCCGGCCGTCGGCCGCGGCGAGCGTCACCGAGGAGATGCCCTCGCTCTCCGGGACGATCCCGGCCACCCGCAGCGTCCGGAAGCCCGGCCACGCCGGCGGCGGGCCGACGCTTCCCGCGGTCAGCCCGGCGTTGCTCCTGGCCGTCCCCGCCGGCCTGCCGTCCTCCGCCTCGCCGGCCGCGTCCGCGAGCAGGGCCCGCATCGAGCCCTGCCAGCCGGGGCTGAGCGCCGGGATGCGCAGCGCGCGCTCCACCTGGGACCGCTCGTGGCCCGGCAGGTAGAGCACCGCGTCGATCTCCGCGACGGTCATCGCCTCGGGTCCCGTGGCGAGCTTGACGATCTCGTCGCCCGCCGTCACCTCGCCCTCGGTCAGGACGCGGAAGTAGAAGCCCGGCCGGGCGTGGGCGACCAGCAGCGCCGCCATCCGCGGCTCCTCCATCCGCAGGCCCACCCGGTAGCAGGTCACTCGGGGCTGGGTCACCTCGAACTCCGCGGTGCCGATGCGGTAGCGGTCGCCGATGCACACCTCGTCGTCGGGCAGTCCGTCCACGGTGAAGTTCTCGCCGAACTGGCCGTAGGCGAAGTCGTCCCGCTTCAGCTGCTCCTGCCAGTGGCGGTAGGAGTCGAGCTGGTAGACCAGCACCGCCCGCTGCTCCCCGCCGTGCCCGGCGAGATCGCCCTGGCCGTCGCCGTCCACATTGAGCCGCCGCACGGTGCGCGGGCCCGCGACGGGCCGCTTCCAGACACCGGTGTGCGTGATCCGCCCGCGCCACTCGACGTCCTTGGGCAGTCCGACGTTCACGGAGACCAGGGTGGCCATGAGGTCCCTTCCTCGTCGGCGTCCGGGCCGGGGCGGCGGTCCGTGCCTGCCACGCTAGTGCCGGTCCGGTTCTTCGCAAACCGGACACGGAGCGGCCCGCCGGGGCGGCCGTGGTGCGCGGACGGTAAAAGATCAGTCGGGTGTCAGTGGTGCCGGGTAGTCTCGTTTTCAAGATGAACGACGAGATGTCTCCCGCCGAGCGCTACGCGGCGTCCAAGGCCCGGGCCGCCGAGCAGGCCACCGCACTCGCGGGCTTCCGCGAGCTGTACGACTTCGCCCTGGACCCCTTCCAGATCGACGCCTGCCGGGCGCTGGAGGAGGGCAAGGGCGTGCTGGTGGCCGCGCCCACCGGATCGGGCAAGACCATCGTGGGCGAGTTCGCGGTCCACCTGGCCCTGCGCGAGGGCCGCAAGTGCTTCTACACCACGCCCATCAAGGCCCTGTCGAACCAGAAGTTCACCGACATGGTCAAGCGCTACGGCGCCGAGCGCGTCGGCCTGCTCACCGGCGACAACAGCGTCAACGGTGATGCGCCGATCGTGGTCATGACCACCGAGGTGCTCCGCAACATGCTCTACGCGGGGTCCCAGGCGCTCGACGGCCTCGGTTACGTGGTCATGGACGAGGTGCACTACCTCTCCGACCGCTTCCGCGGCGCGGTGTGGGAGGAGGTCATCATCCACCTCCCGCAGTCCGTGACGCTGATCTCGCTCTCCGCGACCGTCTCCAACGCCGAGGAGTTCGGCGACTGGCTGGACACCGTCCGCGGCGACACCGAGGTCATCGTCTCCGAGCACCGCCCGGTGCCGCTGTGGCAGCACGTCCTGGCCGGCCGCCGGATGTACGACCTCTTCGAGGAACGGCAGGGCGCCTCCGGCCCGGCCCCCCAGCGCTCCGTCAACCCCGACCTGGTGCGCCTGGCCCGCATGGAGAACCAGCGTCCCTTCAACGGCCGCGACCGCCGCGCGGGCAAGATCCGCGAGGCCGACCGCGAGCGGGACCGGCGCCAGCAGCGCCGGATCTGGACGCCCAGCCGGGCCGAGGTCATCGAGCGGCTGGACGCCGAGGGGCTGCTCCCCGCGATCACGTTCATCTTCAGCCGGGCCGGCTGCGAAGCGGCCGTCCAGCAGTGCCTGTACGCCGGGCTGCGGCTCAACAGCGAGGAGAACCGGGCGAAGGTCCGGGCCGTCGTCGAGGAGCGCACGAAGTCCATCCCCGACGAGGACCTGCACGTCCTGGGCTACTTCGAGTGGCTGGAGGGCCTGGAGCGGGGCATCGCCGCGCATCACGCGGGCATGCTGCCGACCTTCAAGGAGGTCGTCGAGGAACTCTTCGTCAAGGGCCTGGTCAAGGCGGTCTTCGCCACCGAGACGCTCGCGCTCGGCATCAACATGCCCGCCCGCTCCGTCGTCCTGGAAAAGCTCGTCAAGTGGAACGGCGAGACCCACGCCGACGTCACCCCCGGCGAGTACACCCAGCTCACCGGGCGCGCCGGGCGGCGCGGCATCGACGTCGAGGGCCACGCCGTGGTGCTGTGGCAGCGCGCCTTCGACCCGGCGCACCTGGCGGGGCTCGCCGGCACCCGCACCTATCCGCTGCGGTCGTCGTTCAAGCCCTCGTACAACATGGCCGTCAACCTGGTCGGCCAGTTCGGGCGGCACCGCTCGCGCGAGCTGCTGGAGACCTCCTTCGCGCAGTTCCAGGCGGACCGCTCGGTGGTCGGCATCTCCCGGCAGGTGCAGCGCAACGAGGAGGGACTGGAGGGCTACAAGGCCTCCATGACCTGCCACCTCGGCGACTTCGACGCATACATGTCGCTGCGCAGGCAGTTGAAGGACCGCGAGGCCGAACTGTCCCGCCACGGGGCCAACCAGCGCCGCGCGGCCGCCGTGCAGGCCCTGGAGAAGCTGCGGCCCGGCGACATCATCCACGTCCCGTCCGGCAAGTTCGCGGGCCTCGCCCTGGTGCTGGACCCCGGTGTGCCGGCCGGCCGCAGCCCCGGCCACCACAGCCGGCAGGACCAGTTCCACCAGGACGGGCCGCGCCCGCTGGTGCTGACCGCCGAGCGCCAGGTCAAGCGGCTGGCGCAGATGGACTTCCCGGTGCCCGTCGAACCGCTGGACCGGATGCGCATCCCGAAGTCCTTCAACCCGCGCAGCCCGCAGTCCCGCCGCGACCTCGCCTCCGCCATGCGCTCCAAGGCCGGTACGGCGGGCATCGCCCCGCAGCGGCCGCGCCGCGAGCGCTCCGCCGCCGCGGACGACACCGAGATCGCCCGGCTGCGCACCGCCATCCGCGCGCACCCCTGCCACGGCTGCGACGAGCGCGAGGACCACGCCCGCTGGTCCGAGCGCTACCAGCGGCTCGCCCGCGACACCAAGCAGCTGGAGCGACGCATCGAGGGGCGGACGAACACCATCGCCCGCACCTTCGACCGCATCTGCGCCCTGCTCACCGACCTGGGCTACCTGGAGGGCGACCAGGTCACCCCCGACGGACGCCGGCTCGGCCGGCTCTACGGCGAACTCGACCTGCTCGCCAGCGAATGCCTGCGCGACGGCGTGTGGGAGGGCCTCGACGCGGCCGAACTCGCCGCCTGCGCCTCGGCCCTGGTCTACGAGGCCCGGTCCGCCGACGACGCGCTGCCGCCGCGGCTGCCGTCCGGCAGGGCCAAGGAGGCGCTCGGCGAGATGGTCCGCATCTGGGGCCGGCTGGACGCGCTGGAGGAGGAGCACCGCATCAACCAGGCCGAGGGCGTCGGCCAGCGCGAGCCCGACCTCGGCTTCGCCTGGTCCGCCTACCGCTGGGCCTCCGGCCACGGCCTCGACGCGGTGCTGCGCGACGCGGACATGCCGGCCGGCGACTTCGTGCGGTGGACCAAGCAACTCATCGACGTGCTCGGCCAGATCGCCGGCGCGGCCCCGGAGGGCGGCGAGGTGCGGCGCAACGCCCGCAAGGCGGTCGACGGCCTGCTGCGCGGCGTCGTGGCCTACTCCTCGGTGGGCTGAACCCTTCCGGGTGCCTTCGGGCCAGGGCGGGCCGGCCTTCGCCCAGGCCGTGGGACGGTCGGGCATTCCGCGACGGCCCGACCGCGGCGTCCGCGGCCCGGCCCCGTCGCGGGACCGGGCCGCGCCGGGGAGGCCTGTGCGAGGATCGGGGGATGAGCGGCACGGGACGGCGGGTCGGACGGCCGCGGGCGCAGATGCGGCCGGAGACCGGGCTGTCCACACGCGAGGAGCTGCTGGAGGCCGCGGCGGAGCTGTTCACGACGCGGGGCTACGCCGCCACCACGACGCGCGCCGTCGCGGAGCTGGCCGGCATGCGGCAGGCCTCGATCTACCACTACTTCGCCGGCAAGGAGGACCTCCTGGCCGCGCTGCTGGAGGGCACCGTGCGCCCCTCCCTGGCGCTGGCCGGTGACCTGACCGGCCGGGACGACGTACCCGGCGAGGCCCGGCTGTGGGCACTGTGCCGTGCGGACGTGGCGCTGCTGTGCGGCGGCCCGCACAACCTGGGCGTGCTCTATCTGCTTCCCGAGGTGCGGGCCGAGCGCTTCGCCGGGTTCCGGTCGGTACGGGAGGAGCTGAAGGCCGCCTACGCCGCGCTGCTGGCCGCCACCTCGGCCGGTGCGGAACTGCCGCCCGCGGCGTTCGCCGTCCGTGCCGACCTCGTCTTCGGCCTCATCGAGGGCGTGATCCTGATCCGCCGCGAGGCTCCGATCCCCGATGCCGCGGCGTTCGCCTCGGCCGCCGCGGATGCTGCCCTGCGGGTCGCCGGGTGCCCCGAGGATGTCATGGCGGGCCTGCGCCGTGAGGGCGAGGCGCTGCTGTCCCCGTGAGCCGTGCGGCCAGGATCCGGCCGGGCCGGCCGGGGATCGGCACGTGCAGGGGTTCGGTCCGGCGTGCGGGGACGGCGTTGCTCCCCGTAGGAGCCGGTCGTCCGCACCGCCTTGCGGGTCGCCGGGTGCTTCGGGGACGTCATGGCGCGTCTGCGCCGGGAGGGCGAGGCGCTGCCGGCTCCGTGAGGCGCGCGGCCAGGTCCACGAGGTCCGTCGCACCCAGGATCCGGCCGGGCCGGCCGGGGATCGGCACGTGCAGGGGTTCGGTCCAGCGTGCGGGGACGGCGTCGAGCCCGTGGACCGCGCCGGCCAGGGTGCCCGTGACTGCGGCGACCGTGTCGGTGTCGCCGCCGAGGTCGATCGCGGCGCGCACCGCGTCCTCGTAGGAGCCGGTCGTCCGCACCGCCCAGAGCGCGGAGCCGAGGCAGGGCCAGACGGCGCCGTTGAACTCCGTGGCCAGGTCCGGGTGCCAGTGCGGCGCGAGCACGACGGCCCAGCGGTCCCGGTACGGTTCGGGCACCTGGGCCAGGGCGTCGGCCACGACCTCGGGTGCGACCGGGTCGCCGCCGTCGAGGGCGACGCGTACGAGGTCGTGGAGGATCGCGCTGCCCTCCCAGGCGGCCCGGTCGCCGTGGGTGAGGGCGGCGATCCGGCGGGCGGCGTCGAGCGAGACCGCCCGGCCCTGCCCGGCGAAGTGGACGGCGGCGGGGGCGGCGCGCATCAGGGCACCGTTGCCGGCCGCCCGCTCGTGCGTCTGGTAGTGCAGGGCGGCGGCCAGGTTCCAGGGATCGCCCGAGGTCAGGACGGTCTCGGTCTGGATCCCGATGTCCTTGGGGGCCGCGGCCGACCAGCGCCGGAACCGCGCGAAGATGTCGGGCAGGTCGAGGGTTCCGCGTTCCAGCAGGGAGTCCGCGACGAGCACGGCCATCTGCGTGTCGTCCGTGGCCTCGCCGGGGTCCCAACCCGCGCCCCCGCACATCTCGCCGCCGCCGCCCGCCCGCGGGAAACGCGTGCTGAACGCGCCCTCCGGACCGAACTCGAAGGGCGCGCCCAGCGCGTCGCCGACCGCCGAACCCACCACGGCGCCGGCCGCTCTTTGTGTGCGTTCCGTCACGCCGTCAGCCTATGGGCACTCAGACCGGGGACGGACCGCCGGTGGTCAGCAGTAGCGGCTCCAGCCCGAGCGGTAGCCGTCGCGGTAACCCTGGCGGTAGTCGCGGTCGTTGCGGCGGGGATCGTAGGACTCCCGGTAGTCGCGGCAGCGCGGCCGGGAGTTCCGGGAGTCGTAACGCCCGTCGTCGTAGCCGTCCCTGAAGCCCCGCCGGTAGCGGTCGTTGGACGACTGCGGGGCGACCGTGCCGGAGGACGGGGCCGCGACGGCCGTCGCCGGGCCTGCCGCGGCCGCTTGCGACGCGGCGGCCGGCAGGAACGCCACGGCGCCTGCCGCGGCCGGGGCGACGAGCAGGGCGAGAAACTGCTGTGCGCGCATGATGTCCCCTTCCGGAAGCCGGAACGCGCAGGTGACGCGCCGTCCTGGCCGAGGCGGCCGATGCGGCGGCCGGCCGGGCGGACGCGGTGGAGGAGCCGAGGTGCGCCCTCGTCAGGAGGTGGGCCGGAGCCGTGCTCCGTGTGGCCGGATCACCGTCGGCGCTGTCCGTTCTTCGACCGTAGCGAGACGGGTGTCATGTGTCCACTTGTGGGGCTTTTGCGGTGCAGGAAGGGCGTGTTGACGATGTGACCGCTGCGGCGCGGGGCGCCGGTCCCGGGTGCGGCCGGGGCGTGCCGGGCGGACATGGAAAAGCCCCTGGAGCCGACTCCAGAGGCCTTCTGCCGTGAGCCGCAAGCGTGTTGGCCTGCCCGCCCGGAATCCCGGGCGGTGCGCCCTTGCCACGGTGTTCGGCGGCCCGTTCGCGGGCCCTGTGCATCGGCTTCGGCGAGCGGGCCGCCGAACAAGGGTGGTACGGGGCTCGTCAGCCGAACTCGCCGTCGCGCACGCCGTCCCGGAACGCCGCCCACTCGTCCGCGGTGAACCGCAGTGCCGGCAGGTCGGTGTTGTCCGAGTCGCGGATCGCGACGGCGCCGCCGCCGAGGTCCGCGACCTCGACACAGAGCTCCCGGTAGGGGCTCTTGGTGCTCTTGACCCAACGTGCCTCCGTCAGGTCACGTGCGTACAGGTCGGACTTTCGCGCTTGCATGGGAAACTCCGTTCGATACTCGATCGGATCTTCCCTTCCCACCCTTGCCCCGTCCCCACCGGTCCGCAACCGCGGGAGCTGAAGGGGATTCAGATGGGCCTGACCTCGGTGATGCGGTGCCGTGCGCGGCCCTGCGGGTCCGCGGCACCGCCGCGGCCCGGCCGTCGAGATTCGCGATGTATCGCGCTTGTCACGTCGCGATACTCGCGATATGTTCGGCTACGGATATACGGAAGCGAGGTGTACGGACATGGCGGCGCGCCGCAAACTCGGCAACCCCCTGGCGCTGGCGGTGATGGCGACGCTCGGCGAGCGGCCCATGCATCCGTACGAGATCGCGCAGGTGCTCCGGCAGCGGGGCAAGGAGCAGAGCATCAAGATCAACTACGGCTCGCTCTACACGGTCGTGCAGAACCTGGAGAAGCACGGATTCGTCGAGGTCACCGGTGTTCAGCGGCAGGGCAACCGCCCCGAGCGCACGCTGTACGGCCTCACCGACGCCGGCCGCGAGGAACTGCACGACTGGCTCTCCGACCTGGTCGCCGTCCCCGTCCGCGAGTACCCGTCCTTCGAGGCCGCCCTCTCGCTGCTGCTCGTGCTCCCCGCCGACGAGGTGGTCGGGCTGCTCACCGAGCGGGTGGCCAAACTGGAGGTCCAGGCGGCCGCGGTGCACGGTGTGCTCGCGCGGCTCCGCCGCGACCTGCCCCGGGTGCTCCTGCTGGAGACCGAGTACCAGGTCCACATGATCGAGGCCGAGGCGGCGTGGATCCGCGCCTTCCTGGACGACCTCGAACGGGGTGCCGTCTCCGGCGCCGCCGAGTGGCGGCAGTGGCAGGCGACCGGCGAGATGCCGGACACCTGGAGCGGGATCGACGACCTCACCCGGGACGGCGCGGCCGCCCGCCACTTCAGGGAGGAACTGGGCAAACTCACACCCCCCTCGTGAAAGAACCCCCGGTGGGCCGCTGCGGGAACAGCGGCCCACCGGAGGTGAATCCCGGACCGGACACCCGCGGGAACGGATGCCAGGCGACCGAGGTGCAGCACACCCAGGGTAGCCCGGCACTCCTCCCGTCGAACGGTCCGCACCGGCACGCCGGTGCCCATCGGCACCGGCACCGACCGACACCGATCGACACGACAGGCGGAGGAATCTGTCATGAGCACCCGCGCGCCCGCGATCGTGGCGCACGACCTCGTCAAGACCTATCCCGGGGACGTCCGGGCACTGGACGGCATGGGCATCACCGTGGAGCCCGGCACCGTCTTCGGACTGCTGGGCCCCAACGGCGCCGGCAAGTCCACCACCGTCAAGATCCTGACCACCCTGGCCCGGCCCGACTCGGGGACCGCCGTCGTGGCGGGCCACGACGCGCTGCGCCACCCCGACCGGGTACGGCGCGCCATCGGCGTCGTCGCCCAGAGGTCCGGCGCCGACCCGGTCGCCACGGGCGCGGAGAACCTGCGGCTGCAGGGCCGGCTGTACGGCCTGCGCGGCACGGGCCTCACCGGTCGGGTCGACGAACTCCTCGCCCGGTTCGACCTCGTCGACGCCGCCGGGCGCCAGGTCAGGACGTACTCCGGCGGCATGCAGCGGCGTCTGGATGTCGCGCTCGGCCTGGTCCACCGGCCCGAGGTGCTCTTCCTCGACGAGCCGACCACGGGGCTGGACCCGGAGGCGCGCACCGCGATGTGGGACGAGATCGCCCGGCTCGCCGGCGACGAGGGACTGACCATCCTGCTCACCACGCACTACCTGGAGGAGGCCGACCGGCTCGCCGAGCGTGTCGCGATCGTCGACCGCGGCCGGGTGGTCGCCGAGGGCACACCCGACGGGCTCAAGGGCGAACTGCGCGGCGACGCCGTGCACGTGGAGCTGACCCGGCCGGCCGGCCCGGTCGACGCGCATCTGCTGGAGACCGCGCTCACCGAGTTCGCGGGTGTGCGGGAGGCGGTGCTCGACGGGCGCCGGCTCAGTGCCCGTGCGGACGACGGCGGAGCCGCCGTGCCGCGGGTGCTCGCGGTCCTGGAGCGCGAGGGCGCCGCCGTCGCCTCCGTGACGGTCGCCCGTCCCTCCCTGGACGACGTGTACCTGCGGTACGCCGGACGCCGCTTCGCCGACGCCGATACCGGATCGCCGGCGGCCGCCTCCGACGCCGTCCCCGCGAGCGCCGGAGGTGCGCGATGAGCACGGCGACCGCGCCGGGCAACGCCCTCACGCAGACCTGGTACATGACGCAACGTCAGCTGATGGCGGTGCTGCGGCAGCCCGCCTACCTCCTGATCACCCTGGTGCAGCCGGTGATCTGGCTCTTCCTCTTCGGCGGGCTCTTCCGCCGCGTCGTGGAGCTGCCCGGCTTCGGCGGGGGCTCCTACCTGGACTACCTCGTGCCGGGCGTCGTCGTGATGAGCGCGCTGTCCTCCAACATGTGGGCCGGGATGGGCACCTTGGAGGAGATCGAGCGCGGCACCCTCAACCGCTTCCTGACCACCCCGGTCAGCCGGGCGGCCCTGATCAACGGCAACGTGGTCTCGCAGGGGCTGAGCACCGCCCTGCAGTCGGTCGTCATCGTGGCGCTGGGCCGGCTGGGCGGCGCCGACTACCCCGGCGGGGTCGGCGGACTGCTGGTGCTCGTCGCGGCGTCGGTGCTGCTCGGCACCCTGGTGGGCGCGTTCTCCAACGCCATGGGCATGCTGGTCCGGCAGCGGGAGAGCATCATCGGCATCAACACCTTCCTGCTGCTGCCGCTGACGTTCCTGTCGTCCGCCTTCATGGCGCCCGCGCTGATGCCGGCCTGGATGCGGCACGTCGCGGACTTCAACCCGGTGAACTGGGCGCTGGTCGCGGGCCGTTCCGCGATGGCCGACACCCCCGACTGGGGCGGCGTGCTCAGCCGGGGCGGCGCGCTGGTCGCGGTGGCGGTCGCCGCGGTGTGGCTGTCGACCCGCACCTTCCGCTCGTACCAGAAGTCCGTCTGAGTCTGGCCCGGCACAGACAGCGAGGCGTGACCCCGTCGCGGGGTCACGCCTCGTGCGTCCGCAGGGGACCGCGGTGTCAGGAGGCCAGGGCCCGCGGGGTCTCCTGCTCCTCCTCCACCCGGCGGTTCCAGTCAGCCTTGGAGGCCTGCCATCCGTCCTCGTCGTGCCCGGTGCGCCAGTAGCCGGAGATCGACAGGCGCTCGCGCGGCACCCCGTGCTCGACGCGCAGCAGCCGCCGCAGCTGCTTGACGAAGCCGGCCTCGCCGTGGACGAAGGCCTGGAGGTCCCCGGGCGGGAACTCCAGGGCGAGCACCGCGCGCAGCAGGGCCTCGCCGACGCGGCCGGTGCCGCGGTGCACCCAGGTGATCTCGGCGTCACCGGGCGTGGGGAGCTTCTGCTCCTCCTCCGGCCCGGCGACCTCCACGAAGACATGGGCGCGGGAGCCCTCCGGCAGCCGTTCCAGCGACGCGGCGATGGCCGGCAGCGCGCTCTCGTCGCCCACCAGCAGATGCCAGTCGGCGGCCGGGTCCGGCATGTACGCCCCGCCGGGACCGAGGAAGAGGATCTCCTCGCCGGGCCGGACGCGGGCGGCCCAGGGGCCGGCCAGGCCCTCGTCGCCGTGCAGGACGAAGTCGACGGTCAGCTCGCACGACTCGGCGTCCCAGTGGCGCACCGTGTACGTCCGGGTGCGCGGCCACTGCTCGCGCGGGAACTCCGCGCGGATCGCCTGGATGTCGAAGGGCTCGGGGTAGCGGACGCCCTCGGCGGGGAAGAACAGCTTGATGTAGTGGTCGCTGCAGTCGCCCACGGGAAAGCCCTGGAGCGACCCGCCGCCGAGCACCACGCGCACCATGTGCGGGGTCAGTCGTTCCACGTGCTGCACCCGCGCGCGGTTGAGCTGCGGCTTCCTGCGCACCGGACGGTCTGCCATGAACACACTCCCTCACGACGGTTAGGCAAGCCTAACCCATTGCTCCCCCGGAAGGCGACGACTCCCGGAACGCGCGCGCTGCCGGGCGGGCCGCGGGAGCCGCGCCGCCTCAGCCGGCCTGCGCCGCCCCGAGCACCGTGAGCAGCCGCTGCAGCGCGCCGCCGAGCCCCCACCGCTCGGCCAGGGCCGACAACTCCTGCGGGTGGCGCGGCTCGCGTGGGAGCCGCGGCTCGAAGACGGGCAGCGGCACGTCGCCGGCGACATGGACGACCTTGGGCGCGACGGCGACATAGTCCGCCGCCTCCTGGAGGCGCTTGCGCTGCGCTGGGGTGATCCTCGACGCGGGGTCGTGGGCGGCCGCCATGATCCCCGCCAGGTCCCCGTACGCGTCCAGCAGCTTGGCCGCGGTCTTCTCGCCGATGCCCGGCACGCCCGGCAGGCCGTCGCTCGGGTCCCCGCGCAGCGTGGCGAGATCGGCGTAACCGGGGCCGTCCACCCCGTACTTGGCGCGCAGCCACGCCTCGTCGACCACGTCGAGCGCGCCCACGCCCTTGACCGGGTAGAGCACGCGCACCCCGCGCGCGTCGTCCACGAGCTGGAACAGGTCGCGGTCGCCGGTGACGATGTCCACCGGACCGGCCGCCCCGCCCGCCAACGTCCCGATCACGTCGTCGGCCTCGTACCCCGCGACCCCGACACGGGCGATGCCGAGCGCGTCCAGCACCGCCTCGATCACCGGCACCTGCGGCGACAGCGTGTCCGGCACCTCCTCCACGTCCGAGCCCCCCGGGACCTCCTCGGCCACCCGGTGCGCCTTGTACGAGGGGATCAGATCCACCCGCCACTGCGGACGCCAGTCGGCGTCCATGCACGCCACCAGGTCGCCGGGGGAGTGGTCGGCGACCAGGCGGGCGATGAAGTCCAGCAGTCCGCGCACGGCGTTGACCGGCGTGCCGTCCGGGGCGCGCACCGAGTCGGGCACCCCGAAGTACGCGCGGAAGTAGAGGCTGGCGGTGTCGAGGAGCATCAGGCGTCGAGTCACACGCCGATGATGCCGCAGACCTC
Source organism: Streptomyces sp. NPDC088733 (assembly GCF_044751185.1). Taxonomy (NCBI): domain Bacteria; kingdom Bacillati; phylum Actinomycetota; class Actinomycetes; order Kitasatosporales; family Streptomycetaceae; genus Streptomyces; species Streptomyces sp. NPDC088733. The sequence continues at coordinate 71,792 of NZ_JBIVLH010000011.1, read as the reverse complement.
GGACACCGCGGACACCGTGACCTCGGTCACGGAACAGTTTGCTCCGCTTGTGTCGGGGCAGCCGCCGGTCCGGAGCGGGCCAGGAACGCTCCACGACCTGGGTGCGGGGGCAGCAGGTCGTCCTCCGTACGACCCCAGAGGTGTATGTGTACCGGTTGCAGGCAGAGCATCTGTACAAAGTGTTCGGCCCCGATCCCGAGGACGGCGTGCGCCGGCTGCGGGACGGCGCCGGACGCGAGGAGCTGCGCGCCGACGGCACGACCGCGGCCGTGATCGACGCGGGCTTCGACGTCCGCGAGGGTGAGATCTTCGTCGTCATGGGACTGTCGGGCTCCGGCAAGTCCACCTTGCTGCGCACCCTCAACGGGCTGCTCCCCCCGACCTCGGGGCGGGTGCTCTTCGACGGCCGCGACCTCACAGCGCTCTCCCCGCGCGAGCTGCGCCGGGTGCGCTCGCACGGCATCAGCATGGTCTTCCAGCACTTCGCGCTCTTCCCGCACCGCACCGTGCTGGAGAACGCCGCGTACGGCCTGGAGGTGCAGGGCGTCGGCCGCAAGGAGCGCGAGGAGCGCGCCGCGCGGGCCCTGGAGCTGACCGGACTGGCCGGCTGGGGCGGCTCCTGGCCCGACGAGCTGTCCGGCGGCATGCAGCAGCGCGTCGGCCTGGCCCGCGCGCTGGCCACGGACGCCGACGTGCTCCTGATGGACGAGTCCTTCAGCGCCCTGGACCCGCTCATCCGCCGCGACATGCAGGACCAGCTGCTGGAACTCCAGCGCGCCCTGAAGAAGACCATCGTCTTCATCACCCACGACCTCAACGAGGCGATGCGCCTCGGGGACCGCGTGGCCGTCATGCGCGACGGCCGCATCGTGCAGACCGGTACACCGGAGGACATCCTGCTGCGCCCCGCCGACGACTACGTCGCCTCCTTCGTGTACGACGTCGACCGCTCCCGCGTGCTGACCGCCGGCACGGTCATGGAGCCGCCGTCCGGCCCCGGCGCCGGCGACTGCCGCTGCGAGAGCGTCGACCCGCGGACCCCGCTCGCCGACGTCCTGCCCGTCAGCGCCCGCGTGCCGCACCCGGTCGCCGTCCGCGACCGGAACGGCGACGTGGCCGGTGTGATCACCCGGGAGCGGCTGCTCGCCCGACTCGGCGCGTACGACGGCCCGCCCGCCCCCTGCACCGACGGGGCGGCGCCCGAAGTGCCGGCGCAGGCCCGGAAGGAGGCGGCGCGTGCCTAGGCTGCCCCTCGGCGACTGGACGGACAGCGCCGTCACCTTCCTGCGCGACCACTTCGGCCCGCTCTTCGACGTCATCAGTGCGATCGTCTCCGGCATGTACGACGGCCTGGACGCCGTGCTCCAGGCCCCGGCGCCGCTGCTGCTCGCCGGGATCCTCGCCGTCCTGGCCCTGTGGCTGCGTGGGGCGACCGCGGGTGTGCTGTCCTTCGCGGGCCTGGCGGTCGTCATCTCCGTCCAGCAGTGGGACGAGGCCATGGACACCCTGTCCCTGGTGCTCGTCGCCACCGTCGTCACGATCGTGCTGGCCGTGCCGCTGGGCATCTGGTCGGCGCGCAACCGCACCGTCTCCGCCGCGCTGCGCCCGGTGCTGGACTTCATGCAGACGATGCCCGCCTTCGTCTACCTGATCCCCGGCATCTTCTTCTTCGGCGTCGGCCAGGTGCCCGGCATCATCGCCACCATCGTCTTCTCCCTGCCGCCGGGCGTGCGGATGACGGAGCTGGGCATCCGCCAGGTCGACGGCGAACTCGTCGAGGCCGCCGAGGCGTTCGGCACCACCGCGCGCAGCACCCTGCTGCGGGTGCAGCTGCCGCTCGCGCTGCCCACGATCATGGCGGGCGTCAACCAGGTGATCATGCTGGCGCTGTCCATGGTCGTCATCTCCGGCATGGTCGGCGGCGGGGGCCTCGGCGCCTCCGTCTTCACCGCCATCAGCCAGGTCGACATCGGCCTCGGCTTCGAGGCGGGCCTGTCGGTGGTCGTCCTGGCGATGTACCTCGACCGCGTGACCGGCGCGCTCGGCAGCCGCGTCTCGCCGCTCGGCCGGCGCGCGCTCGCCGCGGCCGCCGCCCCGCGCCGGTCCCGGCTGTGGACCTACCGTCCGCACACCTCCGTGGCCGTCGTCGGTGTGGTCGTCCTCGCCCTCGTCGCCGGCGGCATGAACGTCCTCGGCGGCGGGGACGACGGGCCCGCGGTCTCCGGGGCGAAGAACGTCGGCAAGGGCCGGCAGGTCGACCTCGGCTACATCCCCTGGGACGAGGGCATCGCCTCCACGTTCCTGTGGAAGGAGCTGCTGGAGCGCCGCGGCTACCGGCCGAAGGTCACGCAGTACGACGTCGGCGCGCTCTACACCGGCATGTCCGCCGGGCGGGTCGACGTCGAGACCGACTCCTGGCTGCCCGTCACGCACCGGTCGTACTGGGAGAAGTACCGGGACCACCTGGACGACTACGGCTCCTGGTACGGCCCGACCTCCCTGGAGCTGACCGTCCCCTCCTACGTCGAGGGAGTCGACTCGCTCGCGGACCTCAAGGGCCAGGGCAAGCGGTTCGGCGGCCGGATCATCGGCATCGAGCCCGGCGCGGGCATGATGACGATGCTCAACGACACGGTGCTGAAGACGTACGGGCTGGAGGGCGAGTACAAGGTCACCACCGGCTCGACCGCGAGCATGCTGGCCCAGCTCGACCGCTCGATCAAGGCGAAGGAGCCCGTCGTGGTGACCCTGTGGTCCCCGCACTGGGCCTACAGCGAGCACTCGCTGAAGAAGCTGAAGGACCCGCTCGGCGCCTGGGGCAAGGGGGACGGCATCCACACCCTCGCCCGCGACGGCTTCGCCGCCGACGAGCCCGCCGTCGCCCGCTGGCTGAAGGACTTCCGGCTCAGCGAGAAGGAGCTCACCGGGCTGGAGGGCGCCGTGCACGGCGCGGGCCAGGGCCACGAGCAGGACGGCGTCCGCGACTGGCTCGCCGCCAACCCGTCCGTCGAGAACCGGCTGGCCCCGGTCGGCTGACCCGGCGGGCCGGCCAGGCCCCCGCCACGCACCCCGGACGGCGCGGTACCCGGATCCCCCTCCCTCAGTTCCGGCGGCCGCGCCGTCCGGCCGTCCTCGCGCGCCGGGGCTCGATACGGTGGGCATATGACCCGTCGCGAGTCCGGCCCGGCACGGCGTGTGGTGTCCCTCGTGCCCTCGCTCACGGAGGCGGTGGCGACCACGGCCCCCGCACTCCTGGTGGGCGCGACCGACTGGTGCAGCCACCCGCCCGACCTGCGGGTCACCCGGGTCCAGGGGACCAAGAACCCCGACATCGAGCAGATCGTCCGGCTGGCCCCGGACCTGGTGATCGCCAACGAGGAGGAGAACCGCGCGCCCGACCTGGGGGCGCTGCGGTCCGCCGGGCTCGACGTGCTGGTCACGGAGGTGCGCAGCCTGCCGCAGGCCTTCGAGGAACTGCACCGCGTGGTGGTCGGCGCACTGGGCCTGCCCCGTCCCGCGTGGCTGGACGCCGCGGAGAAGGCCTGGGGGACGGTGCGGCCCGTGCCCCGGCCGCGCCGGGCCGTGGTCCCCGTCTGGCGCCGCCCCTGGATGGTGCTCGGCCGGGACACCTTCGCGGGCGACCTGCTGGCCCGGCTCGGCGTCGAGAACGTCTACGGCCACCACCAGGAGCGCTATCCGCGGGTCCCGGTGCGGGAGCTCAACACCGCGGGGGCCGATCTCGTGGTCCTGCCCGACGAGCCGTACCGCTTCACCGCGGACGACGGGCCCGAGGCGTTCCCGGGCCTGCCCTCGGCGCTGGTCAGCGGCCGCCACCTCACCTGGTACGGACCCTCCCTCGCGGAGGCCCCGGCGGTCCTGGCGGCGGCGCTCAACTGACGGCGGAGCCGCGTCACCGCAGCGGGAAGGGCCCCGGCGCACGCGCCGGGGCCCTTCGTGTGCGAGGGGCGTGCCCCTCAGGTCAGCCGCGGCCCACGGACGTGAACGCCGTCCGCCCCGATCCGACGCGGTACACCGCCCGCCCGTCCTGGACGCCCAGGTACGTCGCGCGGCCGCCGGACACGGTGTAGCGGCCGCCGTCCACCACCGGCAGGGCGACCGTCGCCGTGACGTTGACCGGCACCTCGACCGAGGTGTCCACGCCGTGCCGCTTGCGGGTCCAGCTGACCCCCACCGTGCCGCGCTCGGTCCACTGCGTGCCGGAGGCGTGGCTCACCCCCGCGTTCGCCGGGGCGATCCGCACCGACGAGCCGCCGGAACCGGTGACGGTGAGGCCGAGCACGCCCTCGAGCACGCCGACCGCTCCCGCGCCGCCCCAGCCGTGCGACATGCTCTCGCTGTTGCTCTGCGAGACCTGGCTCCCGGTGCAGGAACTCGTGGCGCAGCCCGGCGTCCACTGCTCCCACATGAAGGTGCCGCCCTCGGCGAGGACCTGGGCCGGGCCGTCGGCGGAGGGGTCGGTGAGGATCCGCACCAGCGTGTCCGGCCGGTCGGTGACCCGCAGCGCCTCCAGCAGGGTGCGCAGCGTCATCGGGCCCTGCTGCATCCCCAGCGCGTCCATGCCGTCGCCGAGGGCCGCGTACTCCGATGGCGCGGCCACGCCGTAGGCGACCGGGAAGGACTGCGCGTGCTCGCCGTGGTGGGCGATGCGCGCACCGTCCGCCGTCAGGCCGTCCGACCACAGACCGCTGACGGGGTCCCGCAGCTGCGCGCGCATCGCGGTGGCGACGCTCTCCGCCCGGTCCCCGTACGCGGCACCGGTGGCGTGGTCGCCGAGCTCCGCCGCGGCCTCCGCGACGGAGCGCAGCGCGCCGACGCCGAGCGCGTTGACGACGGTGCGGTCGACGTTGCCGTCGGTGACGTAGCCGTACCGCATGGGCGCCGGCCAGTCGATGATGCCGTGCAGGTAGGCGCCGCTGCCGCCGGGCAGGTCGGCGACCAGGCCCCGGTCGTCGACCGCCGACCAGATGTAGTCGGCGATGTTGCGCATCACCGGGAGGGCCTGCGCGAGCAACTGCCGGTCGCCGGTGGTCCGGTAGTAGCGCAGCACCCACTCGGGGAACATCTCGGTGTAGTCGGGGATGTCCCGCTTGGCGTCGCCGTTGGGGTAGACGGCGTTCATGGCGCCGTTCGGCCAGTAGCGCGCCTGCGAGTTCATGAAGGAGACGATGGCCTGGCGGGTCAGGCCGCGCTCCCCGTTCGCGGTCATGGTCGCGAAGGACTCGTCGACGGTGTCGCCGAGGAACTGGCCCTTCTCGCGGGTCGGGGTGTCGAGGAAGACGTTCTGCGCCGACTGGAGCGCCGAACGCTGCATCAGGTCGAAGACCTGGTCCAACGTGTCGTCGCTGCTGCGGAAGGTCGCGTCGTGCGGCGCGTCGGTGTTCTGGACGACGGCGCTGATGTCGTGCGCCGTCAGCTTCTCGCCGGGGTCGCTGATCTGGAGGTAGCGCCAGCCCCAGTAGGTGAAGGGCTGCGCGGTCTGCCGGCCGTCCTTCTCGGTGAAGAAGAAGCGCATGTTGCTGCCCTGGGTGTCCAGACCGGACGTGCCCGCACGGGAGTTGTCCACCCAGCGGCCCGCAGCGTGGTCCTCGCGCAGCGGGCGGTCCAGGGTGACGGTGGTGCCGTCCACCGCGGTGACGGTACGGGACTCCGGGTTCCCGGGGCCGTAACCGTCGGCGGGCCCGTCGACGGTGATCGCATCGCCGGTGTGGACGTTGGCCGTGCTGGCGAGCGTCACGGCGGTGTCGCCCCTGGCCGCGGCCGCGCTCAGTGTGGAGTTGCTGCGCCGGTAGCTGGTGGTGAACGTCAGCTGCCGGCCCGCGGTGCCGGAGTCGAGCCGGACGGAGGGCACCGCGGCGTACACCTTCCCGAAGTCGGCGAAGACGGTGCCGTCGGGCAGGCGCAGCACCGAGACCGGGTGGACGGTGCTCTGCGACAGGTGGGCCTGGAGCGCCGACAGGTGGGTGAACGCGCACGGCGACGAACCGCCGGAGTACGCGGCGCAGCTGACGGGGTTCGGGCGCGGGTGCGTGCCGACGACGGTGGCGGCGGCCCACGCGCTGTCGTCGTAGCCGGCGGTGTCCCAGCCGGTCGGCTCGGCGGTGGCGTCGTAGTACTCGACGCGGTCGCCGGAGTCGCTGTTGCGGTACGTCAGGGTGTCGACGCGCTGGGGGTCGTAGCGGTGCACCTTCCAGCTGCCGTCGGACACCGCCACGTCACGGCTGCCGTCGGCGTGCTCGACGACCACCTTGACCAGCGTGCCCGAGGGGCCCTCGGGGCTGCCCGGCCCGTTGGCCCGGCCCTGGCACTTGCACGACCAGTAGTGCGTCAGCACGCCGACGGCCAGGTCCCGGCCGGCCTTGACGCCCTGTACGGCGGCGACGTCGTAGAAGCCCTCGCCCGCGTACTCGTAGGAGGAACTGCGCTGCACCTGGGCGCCGTTGACGTCGACCTGCCAGTCTCCGGCGGCCGCGACCCAGATCCGGGTACGGACCACGGGGCTGCCCGCCGAGACCCGCAGCACCTTGCGCGCGGCCGTCCACTCGTTGGCGGCGTCGTTGCCCGTGGCGGGGCGGCGGATCCACTGGGCGCCCGACCAGTCCTGGTCGCCCAGCCCGGCGCCGAAGGAGGCCTCGCGCGAGTAGGGCGAGGCCTCGCCCGCGCGGTCCCAGGTCCTGACCTGCCAGCGGTACGTGGCGCCGGGGGCCGGCGCGGGACCGCCGTAGGGCACCCAGGACTGCTCGGAGCCGGCGACCTTGCCGCTGTCCCAGACCGTGCGCCCGGCGGAGTCGCGGACGAGGATGCGGTAGGCGGTCTGGATCTCGCCGGGGTCCTTGTCCTGCGGCAGCCAGCCGAACTGCGGTGCTCCGTCGACCGCGAGGGGGTCGGTCCGGTCGTCGACCGTCAGGCCGTCCGGCGCCTGCGGGGCATGGTTGCGGGGGGCCCGGTCGGCGAAGGCCTGGGGCGTGCCCGCGAGCACCATGCCGAGGGCGAGCGCGAGCAGCGCGAGCCGGCGTACGAGGGGTGGACGTCGTTTCATGAACACCTCATTGGTATCGCGACGCGTTTTAACGTTTCAATCCATGGGCGCGCAAAAGGGCGGCGCGCCGGGGCGGCCGTGGTCACGGGGTAGGTGGGTGGTGGACGTCAAAGGGGTGATTGATACGTTTCAAACACCCTTGCGGAGCCTAGGGAGCACCGCGGCCCACTGTCAACGGTCGTGCACGCGCCAACCCCGCTTCCCGGCCGGGCCGCCGCCGACCCTAGGGTGAACCGCATGAGTGACCTGCACATGCGCCCCGCCACGCCCGCCGACCTGCCCGAGATCGTCGCGATGTTCGCCGACGACGCGCTCGGCAGCGGCCGCGAGACCCCCGACGACATGGCGCCGTACCTCGCGGCGTTCGAGCGCGTCGCGGCGGACCCGGGGCAGCACGTCGTCGTCGCGGAGCGGGACGGCCGGCTCGTGGGCGTGCTGCAGCTGTCGGTGATCCCCGGGCTCTCACGGCGCGGCGCGACGCGCTCCGTCATCGAGGCGGTGCGCGTGCACCGCTCGGCCCGCGGCGGCGGCCTGGGGACGGCGATGATCGAGTGGGCCGTCGAGGAGTCCCGCCGGCTGGACTGCGCGCTGGTGCAGCTCACCTCCGACGTCTCCCGCACCGACGCGCACCGCTTCTACGAGCGGCTCGGCTTCACCGGCTCCCACGTCGGCTTCAAGCTGCAGCTCTGACCAGCGCCCGCATCACCCGGTCGTCCGTGCCGTCCATCTCCGGGTGCCACTGCACCCCCAGCACGAAGGCCTCCCCGGGCAGCTCGACCGCCTCGGGCGTGCCGTCCTCGGCATGGGCGGCGACCAGCAGGTCCCGGCCGAGGGCGTCGACCGCCTGGTGGTGGTAGGTGGGCACGGAGACGGCCTCCGGGACCGCCGCCGCGTACCGCGTGCCGGGCACCGGCTTGACGACGTGGCCGCCGAAGACCCCGGCGGCCGGTCCGCGGTGGCCGTCCAGGTGCTGCACGAGCGTGCCGCCGAGGGCGACGTTGAGCAGCTGCATGCCGCGGCAGATGCCCAGCAGCGGCACACCGCCCGCCAGAGCGGCCCCGATCAGGGCGAGTTCCCAGGCGTCGCGCTCCCGGGCCGGCGGGTCGGTGCGCGGGTCGCGCTCCGCCCCGTAGGTCCCCGGGTCGACGTCCGGGCCGCCCGCCACGACGAGCCCGTCCAGCCGCGCCACGGTCTGCGCGGCCAGCTCCGGCAGGTCCGGCGGGAGCATCGCGGCGAGCCCGCCCGCGCGCTGCACCAGCAGCGGATACCCGGCCGGCAGCAGGGCCGCGGGCAGCTCCCAGGCACCCCAGCGGGCGGAACCGACCCAGTAGGTGCTGATCCCGATGAGCGGACGGGCCACATGAGCCTCCCGGCGACGCGCGGATTTCTTCCCGCACCGTACCCAACCCGCCCTCCCGGCCCGTACTTTTGGATCACCTGTCGGCCGGTAGAAGAGGTGACCACCCGTGGAGCACCGAACAGCCCCGCTCAGCACCCACGACCTGAGGCGTCTTGTCGACTCCGGCGAGGTCGACACCGTGGTCGTGGCCTTCACCGACATGCAGGGCCGCCTCCAGGGCAAGCGCTGCGCCGCACGCCACTTCCTCGACGACGTCCTGGAGCACGGCACCGAGGGCTGCAACTACCTGCTGGCCGTGGACGCCGACATGAACACCGTCGACGGCTACGCCCTGTCGTCCTGGGAGCGCGGCTACGGCGACTTCGCCCTCCACCCCGACCTCGGCACGCTGCGCCGCACCCCCTGGGACGCGGGAACCGCCCTGGTCATCGCCGACCTGCGGCTGCTGGACCACGACGCGGCACCCGTCGGCCCCTCGCCCCGGCAGATCCTGCGCCGGCAGCTGGAGCGGCTCGCCGGGCGCGGCTGGACCGCGTACACGGGGACCGAGCTGGAGTTCATCGTCTTCAAGGACACCTACGAGCAGGCCTGGAACAGCGGCTACCGCGGCCTGACGCCCGCCAACCAGTACAACGTCGACTACTCGCTGCTGGGCACCGGCCGCATCGAGCCGCTGCTGCGCCGCATCCGCAACGAGATGGGCGCGGCCGGCATGCGCGTGGAGTCCGCCAAGGGGGAGTGCAACCTCGGGCAGCACGAGATCGCCTTCCGCTACGACGAGGCCCTGGTCACCTGCGACCAGCACAGCGTCTACAAGACCGGCGCCAAGTCGATCGCGGCGCAGGAGGGTTACGCGCTGACCTTCATGGCCAAGTACAACGAGCGCGAGGGGAACTCCTGCCACATCCACCTCTCTCTGCGCGACGGCGACGGCAACCCCGTCTTCGCGGGGGAGGAGCCGGGTGGGATGTCGGAGACGATGCGCCACTTCCTCGCCGGGCAGCTCGCCGCGCTGCGCGACTTCGCGCTGCTGTACGCGCCCAACATCAACTCCTACAAGCGCTTCCGGCCCGGTTCCTTCGCCCCGACCGCCGTCGCGTGGGGCCCGGACAACCGCACCTGCGCGCTGCGCGTCGTCGGCCACTCCCCGGCCGCGCTGCGCCTGGAGAACCGTGTGCCGGGCGGCGACGTGAACCCGTACCTGGCCGTGGCCGGCATGGTCGCCGCCGGCCTGTACGGGGTGGAGAACAAGCTCGCCCTCCCCGAGCCCGTGACGGGCAACGCCTACGCGGCGGACGGCGTGGCACACGTCCCCACCACGCTGCGCGAGGCCGCCGCCCTGTGGCAGGACAGCCCGATCGCGCGGGCGGCGTTCGGCGACGAGGTCGTCGAGCACTACGCGAACATGGCCCGCGTCGAGCAGGACGCGTACGACACCGCCGTGACCGACTGGGAGCGCTACCGCTCCTTCGAACGCATGTGAGGCCCGCAGTGCCCGATGTGCTGGACACCCTGGAAGTGCTCAACCCGGCCACCGAGGAGGTGATCGCCACCGTCCCCGCGGCGGGTCCCGCGGACGTGGACGCCGCCGTCGCGCGGGCCGCCCGCGCCCAGACCGCCTGGGCGGCCCTGGCCCCGGCGGACCGGGCCCGGCTGCTGCGCCGCTTCGCGGCGGCGGTCGACGGCCACGTGGAGGAACTGGCCGCCCTGGAGGTGCGGCAGGCCGGTCACACGATCGGCAACGCGCGCTGGGAGGCCGGCAACGTCCGCGACCTGCTGGAGTACGCGGCCGGCGGGGTGGAGCGCCTGATGGGACGTCAGATCCCGGTGCCCGGCGGCATCGACGTCACCTTCCTGGAACCGCTGGGCGTCGTCGGCGTCATCGCGCCCTGGAACTTCCCCATGCCCATCGCCGCCTGGGGCACCGCCCCCGCGCTCGCGGCGGGCAACGCGGTGATCCTCAAGCCCGCGGAGACCACCCCGCTGACCGCGCTGCGGCTCGCGGAGCTCGCGCTTCAGGCCGGGCTGCCCGAGCACCTCTTCCAGGTGCTGCCGGGCCGGGGGCCCGTCGCGGGCAACGCCCTGGTGGAGCACCCGGGCGTGGCGAAGATCGTCTTCACCGGCTCGACCCGGGTCGGCAAGCAGATCATGGCCAAGGGCGCGGACACCCTCAAGCGGGTCACCCTCGAACTCGGCGGCAAGTCGCCCAACATCGTCTTCGCCGACGCGGACCTGGAGAAGGCGGCGGCGACCGCCCCCCTGTCCTTCCTCGACAACGCCGGACAGGACTGCTGCGCCCGCACCCGCATCCTCGTGCAGCGCACCGCGTACGACCGGTTCATGGCCCTGCTGGAGCCCGCCGTCCTGGCCGTCGGCGTCGGCGACCCGGCCGACCCCGCGACCGCGATGGGACCGCTGATCTCCGCCGTGCAGCGCGACCGGGTGCGGGAGTACGTGGCCACCGCGGCGCCCGCGGCGATCCGCGGCACCGCGCCGGAGGGCAAGGGCTTCTGGTACCCGCCGACCGTGCTCGCGCCCGCCGACCCGGGGGAGCGCGTCGCGGTGGAGGAGGTCTTCGGGCCGGTCGCCGTCGTCCTGCCCTTCGAGGACGAGGCCGACGCGCTGCGGCTGGCCAACGCCACCCCGTACGGCCTGTCGGGCTCGATCTGGACCCGTGACGTCGGCCGCGCCCTGCGGCTCGCCCGGGGCACCGCGGCCGGCAACCTGTCGGTCAACTCCCACAGCTCGGTGCGCTACTGGACACCGTTCGGCGGCTTCAAGCAGTCGGGGCTCGGGCGCGAGCTCGGCCCCGACGCGCTGGCCGCCTTCACCGAGACCAAGAACGTCTTCATCAGCACGGAGGAGTGATCCCGGCAATGACGCAAGCAGAGACAGCGGTGTGCCGCCGCCTGGTGGGCCGGACGGCGGTGGTCACCGGCGCCGGCAGCGGCATCGGGCTCGCCTCGGCGCGCCGGCTGGCCTCCGAGGGCGCCCACGTCGTGTGCGCCGACATCGACGAGAGCGCGGGCAAGGCGGCGGCCGAGGAGGTCGGCGGGCTGTTCGTGAGGACGGACGTCACCGACGCCGATCAGGTCGAGGCCCTGTTCCGGACCGCGTACGACACCTACGGCTCGGTCGACGTCGCCTTCAACAACGCCGGCATCTCGCCCCCCGACGACGACTCGATCCTCACCACCGGCATCGACGCCTGGCGCCGGGTGCAGGAGGTCAACCTCACGTCGGTCTACCTGTGCTGCAAGGCGGCGCTGCCCTACATGCAGCGGCAGGGCAAGGGCTCGATCATCAACACCGCGAGCTTCGTGGCGGTCATGGGCGCGGCGACCTCCCAGATCTCGTACACCGCCTCCAAGGGCGGCGTGCTGGCGATGTCGCGCGAACTGGGCGTGCAGTTCGCCCGCGAGGGCATCCGGGTCAACGCGCTGTGCCCGGGACCGGTCAACACCCCGCTGCTGCGGGAACTGTTCGCCAAGGACCCCGAGCGCGCCGCCCGCCGGCTGGTGCACATCCCCGTCGGGCGCTTCGCGGAGGCGGAGGAGATCGCGGCCGCCGTGGCCTTCCTCGCCAGTGACGACGCGTCCTTCATCACCGGTGCGGAGTTCCTGGTCGACGGCGGGATCGCGGGGGCGTACGTGACCCCTCTGTGACCGGTGGTCTGACGGGAATCTTAGGGCCCTGGCCTTAGGGTGACGCCCGTGACCATGACGACCCCGCCCGGCTGGTACCCAGAACCCGGGCAGACAGGAAACGGCCCGGCACTCGAGCGCTGGTGGGACGGGTCCGCGTGGACCGAGTACACCCGCGGCACCCAGGTCCCCGCCCCGGTGTTCGACGCCGGGGCGCCGGGCTGGCCGGCGTACCCCGCCGCCTTCCCCGCCGCGCCGCGCAAGCGGCGCGGCGGCCTGATCGCGATCGCCGTCGTCGCCGCGGTCGTGGTGGCCGGCGCGGTCGTCGGCGGCGTCGTCGCCCTCGGCAGGGGCAGCGACTCCGGCGCGGACTCCGCCCGGCCCGCCCCCTCGGTCACGGCCCCCGGCCCCGGCCGGGAGGGCGGGAACGGCCCCGACGGCAACGGCCCGGGCGGCGGCCCCGGCGGCGGCCAGGACAACCTGCCCAAGGCCGACCCCGGCTTCGCCGTCGACCTGGTGGACGGCATCAGCCTCCCCGTCCCCGACAGCTGGACGGGCGGCACGAGCCGCGACGGGCTCGCCCAGCTCACCGTGGGCGAGTACGCCTGCCCCGGCGACACCGCGAACACCTGCGTGCGCGGCGGCGTCTTCTCCATGCCCGCCGCGGCGGTGAAGCTGAAGTCCACCACCGCCGAGGCCGCGGCCAAGGAGGACATCGCGGGCAATGCCGAGGAGTCCTACGGCGGCAAGATCTACGGCGGTCTCACCTCGCACACGCAACTGCTGTCGCAGAAGACCACGGTCGCCGGCCAGCAGGGCTGGCTGGTGCGCTGGAAGGTCGTCACGAAGAAGGGCGACGACGGCTACGTCCAGTCGCTGGTGTTCCCCTCGCCGCAGGACCCCGCCAGGCTCGTGCTGGTCCGCTCCGGCTTCGACATCAACGACAAGGCGCCGGAACTCTCGGTGATGGACGACATCGTCAAGGGCATCAAGGCCGTCGGCTCCGGGGGCGGCACGGGCATCTGACCCGCCCGCCGCACGCCTCCGTTCCCGCCGGTGCCCCGGCGCGCACGGAGGCGTGCGCGCGACCTCTAGAGGAACGTCTTGCCCTCGCCCCGGTACGTCGGGACCGTCGCCACGACCCGGTCGCCCTCCACGAGCCGCAGCGTGTCGAACCGCTCGCACAGCTCGCCCGCCTTCGCGTGCCGGAACCACACCTTGTCGCCGATCAGCAGATCGTCCGCGGCCGACCCGATCAGCGGGGTCTGCACCTCGCCCGGACCCTCCTGCGGGTCGTAGCGCAGCCCCTCCGGCAGGTACGGCACCGGCAGCCGGTCCGCGCCCGCCGCTCCCGAGGCCGGGTAGCCGCCGCCGAGCACGGTCACCACGCCGACCCCCGGGCGCCGGACCACCGGCTGGGCGAAGAGCGCCGCCGGGCGGCCCCGGAACGAGGTGTAGTTGTCGAACAGCCGCGGCACGTACAGCCCGGACCCGGCCGCGATCTCCGTCACCGCGTCCTCGGCGGCCGTGCTCTGCACACTGCCCGTGCCGCCGCCGTTGACGAACTCGAGCCCCGGCGCGACCTCCCGCACCGCCCGCACGACCGCGGCCCGTCGCGCCGCCAGTTCCCTGCGCGCCCGCGCCTGCATCAGCCGGATCGCCCGCGAGCGCACCGGACGTCCCGCGATCGCGTCGCCGACCCCGGCCACATGCCCCTCGTACGCCATGATCCCGACCAGGCGGAAGCCGGGCCGCCGGGCCACCTCGCCCGCCAGCGCGGCCAGTTGGGCGGGCTGGTGCAGCGGGGAGCGCAGCGCGCCGACGCGGACGCGGCCGCCCAGCATCCGCAGCGAGGTGTCCATCTCCAGGCAGACCCGCACGATCTCCGAACCGCCCGCGCGGGAGGAGTCGATCAGGTCGAGCTGGGCCACGTCGTCGACCATGACCGTGACCGCCGCCGCCAGCTTCGGGTCCGAGGCCACTTCCGCGTAGCCGGCACGGTCCGCCGAGGGGTAGGCGAGCAGCACGTCGTCGAAGCCCGAGCGGGCCAGCCACACCGACTCCGCCAGCGTGTACGACATGATCCCGGCGAAGCCCTCGCGGCCGAGCACCCGCTCCAGCAGCGCCCGGCAGCGCACGGACTTCGAGGCCACCCGTATCGGTTTGCCGCCGGCACGTCGTACCAGGTCGGCGGCGTTGGCGTCGAACGCCTCCAGGTCCACGACCGCCAAGGGCGCGTCGAGGTCGGCGGTGGCCCGGTCGTAGCGGGCCCGGTCTGCTGCGCGATCAGACATGCGCGCAGCTTGCCAGAATGCCCCTACCGAGCGGTAGGGGCAAGTGATCCGTACTCGCACCGCGCGGGGCGCCCACGACCAGTAGAGTGACGCCGCAGGTCCAATGCGCGAACAGGCCGTGTCCGAACCGGCCGTGAGGGGGCACCGGGTGAGCACCGGTTTCGACAGCGGGGGCACCACCCCCCGGCCGAGCTGGTCACCGCGCCCCATACCCCCCACCTCCGCCGCCTGGCCCCCGCCCGCCGCGGCCGGCCCCGCGGGCGCCGGCTGGCCCGGGATCGCCGGCCTGCCGCCGCAGCCCGGCCACCCGCCCGCGATCGCGTGGTCCTCGCCCGTCCCGCAGCCCGCCCCGCCGCCGCGTCCGCCGGGCGTCGCCGCCCACGCCGCGCAGGCCCGGCCGCGCGCGGCCGCGGCCGCGCTCTGCCTGGTGCTCGGCCTCGGACTGCTCGGCGGAGCGGCGGCCGGACTGTGGATCAACCACGAGCCCGCCACCCCGGCCCCCACCGCGGCGCAGATCAGCGCACGGCAGTTCGCGCAGGCCCGCGCCCTGTGGCACAGCACGCCGGTCGACACGCTCTTCCCGCCCGTACTGGACGGCCGCGGCGCGGGCCCCGGCGGCGCCGACCGCACCTGGACGCGGATCGGCGTGGCCCCGCCGAGCGGCTGTGCCGAGGCCTTCGACCCGCTGCTGGCCCAGGTGCTGCGGCCGGCCGGCTGCGTGAAGCTGCTCCGTGCCACGTACACCGACGCCTCGGCGGGGGCGGTGACGACCGTCGGACTCCTCGTCACCTCGGCCGGCGCCCCGGTCATGCGCGGGCTCCACGACCGGTGGACCACCCAGCGGCTCGGCTCCCGCGCCGACCTGATGCCCCGTCCGGTCGCCTTCCCCGGAACGGTGTCGGCGGGCTTCGGCGACAAGCAGCGCGCCACCTGGACCGTGGACATCGCCGCCGACCTGCCCGTGGTCGTGTACGCGGTCAGCGGCTTCGCCGACGGCCGCGAGACCGCCGTCCCCCAGCCCGTCGCCTCCGCGGTCGCCGACGGCGCCACCGCGGCCCCCGCCCAGGCCGGCCTCGGCCACGACGCCAA
Organism: Streptomyces sp. NPDC088733; assembly: GCF_044751185.1. Taxonomy (NCBI): domain Bacteria; kingdom Bacillati; phylum Actinomycetota; class Actinomycetes; order Kitasatosporales; family Streptomycetaceae; genus Streptomyces; species Streptomyces sp. NPDC088733. The sequence continues at coordinate 56,348 of NZ_JBIVLH010000011.1, read as the reverse complement.
GGCCCTCGCCGACACCGTCGGCAGCCGGGTCCGGCAGGCCGCGCGATCGCTGACGGCGTCCCCGTCGGGAGGCGCGCGATGAGGGCCGGCACGATGCGGCGCGTCGCCGCGGCAGTGGTCGCGGCCGCCGGACTCGCCCTGGTCCCGGTCGTCCCGGCGCACGCCGACGCGGTACGGGACGCGGACTGGGCGCTGGACGCCCTGCACGCACAGGACGCGTGGCGGACGACGAAGGGCCGCGGCGTCACCGTCGCCGTCCTGGACACCGGCGTGGACGACACCCACCCCGACCTGACCGGGCAGGTGCTCCAGGGCAAGGACCTGATCGGCTTCGGCGACGGCCGCGGGGACGACGCGTGGGCCCGGCACGGCACCGGCATGGCGGGCATCATCGCGGGCCACGGCCACGGTCCCGGCGGCGAGGACGGCGTGATGGGCATCGCGCCCGAGGCCAAGATCCTCCCGGTGCGCGTGATACTGGAGGACAAGGACCCGCAGCGCAAGAAGGCCCGCACCACCCGCGGCGGCGCGCTGTCCGAGGGCATCCGGTGGGCCGCCGACCACGGCGCGGACGTCATCAACCTCTCCCTCGGCGACGACAGCCGCACCGCCCACCCCGAGGCGCAGGAGGACGACGCCATCCAGTACGCCCTGAGCAAGGGCGTGGTCGTGGTGGCCTCCGCGGGCAACGGCGGCGAGCAGGGCAATCGGGCCTCGTACCCGGCCGCGTACCCGGGCGTCATCGCCGTCGCGGCCGTCGACCGCTACGGCACCCGCGCCGCCTTCTCCACCCGGCGCTGGTACGCGGCCGTCTCCGCGCCCGGCGTCGACGTGGTCATCGCCGACCCCAACCGCCGCTACTACGAGGGGTGGGGCACCAGTACGGCCTCGGCCTACGTCTCCGGCACCGTCGCGCTCATCCGCTCCGCGCATCCGAAGCTGAGCCCGGCCCAGGTCAAGCGGCTGCTGGAGGACACCGCGCGGGACGCCCCGCCCGGCGGGCGCAGCGACTCCGTCGGCTACGGACTGGTGGACCCGGCAGCGGCCCTCGCGGCGGCGGACCACCTGCGGCCGCAGAGCCCGGCCCCGAGCCCCGCCCGCTACCCGCGCAGGTACTTCGGCCCCGGTCCCGGCGCCGCGCGCGCGGCGGCCGCCGTGCACGGGGACACCTTCGGCGACGGGATCGCCGCCGCGTTCGCCGCCGCCGGCGCCGTCCTGGTCGGTGTCGCGGCCGCACTGTGGCTGCGGCCCCGGTTCACGACGCGGCGGAACCGCCCGCAGCCCTGGTGAACGCCGCCACCGCCGCCTCGGCCGCGTCCTCGACCAGCGCGATGCCTTCGGCCTGTGTCGCGCTGCCGCGCGAGACGACGGCGACCAGGTAGGTGTGACCGCCCGAGGTGATCCGGCCGATGCTGTTGATGTCCCACAGCGAGGTCGTACTCCGTTGCAGCCAGCCGTTCTTGACCTCGAAGTCGCCGTCGGCCGCGCTCGTCACCCCCCAGTTCTGGCCCGCGTCGACCCGGCCCATCAACTGGCGTATGTAGGTGCGCGAGGCCGTGTCCAGCACTCCGTGTGATCCGAACACCCCCCGCAGCAGTGTCAGTTGGTCCGCCGCGGTGGTCTGCGTCAGCCCCCACAGCAGTCCGCCGCCGCCGGTCGTCCCCGTCAGGCCCAGGCGCTTGTTCGCCGCGTCGAGACCGGCGGCGCGCCCTATGCGCTGCCACAGTTCCAGGGCCGCCGCGTTGTCGCTGTCCTCGATCATGACCTCGGCCCGGGCCCGCTCGTGCGCGGTCAGGGCCCGCCCGGCGTCCTGCGCCTGGAGCAGCAGCGCGGCGAGGATGTCCACCTTGACGATGCTCGCGGTGTCGTACGCCCCCTGTCCGTACACCGCGCTGTCCCCCGACGCGGTGTCCGTGATCGCGACCGAGTACTCCGCGCGGCCGCCGCCGGTCACGCCCGCGAGCGCCGTGCCGACGACGTCGTCGAAGTCCACCTCCACGTGTCGTTCGGCCTCGCCCGAGACCACGTCCGCCGGCACCTCCGGCGTCGTCGTCCCGGGCACCGCCGGGACCGGCGCGGCCGGCACATGCCGGTGGGTCGCGGACACGGACAGCACGGCGGTCAGCGCCGCGGTCGTCACGACCGCGACGGCCGCCACGTCGCGCACCGCCCCGTGCGGGCGCGCGCCCTCCGGGCCGGAGCGTTCACGGGAGCGGTCACGACGGCGGCCGGCGAACCGGCGTCGCCACGGGGCGGACGAGTCGGGTGCCATGTCCGTGAAGCTAGGGACCGAACCTGCGGGTCCCATGAGAGAGCCATTAAGGACCGGTAACAATCGCCCCGAGTCCTGCGGCTACCCTCGGGGGGTGCCTCCCAAGAACATCCCGGACTCCGGGTTCCCCGACGACGACGGCTCCGCCGACCCCCGGCTGGCGGCGGCACTCACCGCCTTCGGCGCCGACCCGTCGGCGGAGGACGAGGTGCTGGCCGCGCTCCCGGGCGCGCGCCTGCTGGTGCCGGTCGTCGCGCTGCTGGGCGAGACCGAGGAGGGGCCCGGGGGGCTGCGCCGGGAGAAGACCAGCGACATGGCCGTGCCCACCATCGAGGCCGACGGCCGCCGCGCCCTGCCCGCGTTCACCTCGACCGCGTCGCTGGCCCGCTGGCGCGCGGACGCCCGTCCCGTGGCCGTGCCCCTGGGCCAGGCCCTGCAGGCGCTGGTCCACGAGAAGGCCGACACGCTGCTGGTCGACATCGCCGGCCCGGTTCCCTACGCCCTGACCGGGGCCGCGCTGCGGGCCGTCGCCGCCGGCCGCGGCAGCGGCGACCCGCTGGCCGACCCTGCCGTCCGCGCGGCCCTGCGCACGGCCGTCGCCGGAGAGCCGGACGTACTGCGCGCCCACCTGGTGCCCTCCGCCGGCTCGGACGGCACCCTGGGCATCGTGCTGGGGCCCGCCGCGGACGTACGTGCCGTCGCGCAGCGCGTCTCCGCCGCGCTGGCGGGCGACGAGGTGCTGCGGGGCGCCCTCGTGCGCGGTATCGAACTGGCCCTGCTGCCCGACGGCGCGACGCTGCCGGGCGAGCCCCTCTTCACGCGCTGACGGCGCTGCCCCGGCTCTACCCGTGGACGGGACCGGTGAACTTCTCGCCGGGGCCCTCGCCCGGGGCGTCCGGGACGGTGGACGCCTCGCGGAACGCGAGCTGCAGCGACTTCAGGCCGTCCCGCAGCGGGGCGGCGTGGTAGGAGCCGATCTCGGGCGCGCCCGCGGTGATCAGCCCGGCCAGCGCCGTGATCAGCTTGCGCGCCTCGTCGAGGTCCTTGTGCTGGTCGCCCTCCTCCGCGAGGCCGAGGTTCACCGCCGCCGCGCTCATCAGGTGCACCGCGACCGTCGTGATCACCTCGACCGCGGGAACGTCCGCGATGTCGCGGGTCATCGTGTCGAAGTCGGGGCGGTCCGCGGAGGGGGACTCGTGCTGGGAGGTGGCGTCGCTCATGCCTCACACGATAGGCCCACGCCGTCCGATTACGGTCTGCGGTCGATGGCTGGTATGCTTGACGATCGACCGGCTGGACAACTCTCCGCGGACGCGCGGCACACCGAAGCAGTATCCGGTGGAGCCCATGGACGCGGTGGGGACCAGCCCACAAGTGGAGCTCCGATCTCCCACCTTGCCGGCCCCGGAGGCCGACGGGTCACCGGTCAGGCGACGTGTCCTCGACGAGGGCGCGGTGCCCGACGCGCCCCGCGGGGAATACCGCGGCGGTGCTCCCGGTTGTGAGGAGCCCGCCTGTGACCCGTTAGGGGCGTTTTTTGCGTCTTCTCGCGGGCGGCAACCAACGACACAGATGTTACGCGGCTGTCGGCCAGTCAGCCGCGTGGTGCTACCGAGGAGGCCCCATCAGCGCCGAGCCCCGCATCAACGACCGGATTCGCGTCCCCGAGGTGCGACTCGTCGGTCCCAGTGGCGAGCAGGTCGGCATCGTGCCGCTTGCCAAGGCACTGGAGCTTGCGCAGGAGTACGACCTCGACCTCGTCGAGGTGGCGGCGAACGCACGCCCGCCGGTCTGCAAGCTCATGGACTACGGCAAGTTCAAATACGAGTCGGCCATGAAGGCCCGTGAGGCGCGCAAGAACCAGGCGCACACGGTCATCAAGGAGATGAAGCTCCGGCCGAAGATCGATCCGCACGACTACGACACCAAAAAGGGTCACGTCGTCCGGTTCCTCAAGCAGGGCGACAAGGTCAAGATCACGATCATGTTCCGCGGTCGTGAGCAGTCGCGCCCGGAACTGGGCTTCCGGCTGCTGCAGCGGCTCGCGGACGACGTCCAGGACCTGGGCTTCGTGGAGTCCTCGCCGAAGCAGGACGGCCGCAACATGATCATGGTCCTCGGTCCGCACAAGAAGAAGACCGAGGCGATGGCCGAGGCCCGCGAGGCGCAGGCCGCCCGCAAGGCCGGTCGCCTGCCGGGCAGCCCGGACGACGAGTTCGACCCCGCCGACGAGCACGGTGAGGAGCAGGAGCAGCAGCAGGACGCTCCCGCCGACGCCGGCTGACGCCACCGGACCGGTGTCCGGCGGCTACGCCAGGGCCCGGAGCACCGCTCCGAGCCAGGAAACGAAGGACTGACGCTCTCCGTCCGCCCCCGGGCGGACGGGAGGGCCAGCGACGAGGAGACTACGGCGCATGCCGAAGAACAAGACCCACAGCGGTGCGAGCAAGCGATTCAAGATCACCGGCTCCGGCAAGGTGATCCGCGAGCGCGCCGGCAAGCGCCACCTGCTTGAGCACAAGCCGTCATCGAAGACCCGCGCCCTGACCGGCACGGTTGTCCTGGCCAAGCCCGACGCCAAGAAGATCAAGAAGCTTCTCGGCAAGTGACGGCACGCCCCCTTCGACCAGGGGGCGCGCCGCTGGACCGGGACCCATTCGCTTTCGGACCGTGTGACGACTTCCGCGGTCCCTCAAAAGGAGTTATCAAGTGGCACGCGTCAAGCGGGCAGTCAACGCCCAGAAGAAGCGCCGGGCGATCCTCGAGCAGGCCAGCGGTTACCGCGGTCAGCGTTCCCGCCTGTACCGCAAGGCGAAGGAGCAGGTCACCCACTCCCTCGTCTACAACTACAACGACCGCAAGAAGCGCAAGGGCGACTTCCGTCAGCTGTGGATCCAGCGCATCAACGCCGCTGCCCGCGCCAACGGCATCACCTACAACCGCTTCATCCAGGGTCTGAAGGCCGCCAACGTCGAGGTGGACCGCAAGATCCTCGCGGAGCTGGCCGTGAACGACGCCAACGCGTTCGCCGCGCTGGTCGAGGTGGCCCAGAAGGCCCTTCCGAGCGACGTCAACGCCCCGAAGGCGGCCTGACCCACGCTCCTTCCGGACCCGCAGGCCGCGTGCCTGCGGGTCCGAGGTATGTCCGGGGCGCCGTCGCCGTGCGCCCCCGCAAGCCCGCCAGACCCGACCGAATCGAGTGCACCCCCATGGCCGGCCCCGAGCTGACATCCCTGCGGTCCCCGCGCGTCGTCGCGGCACGCCGCCTCGCCAAGCGCAGCTTCCGCGGCAAGGAGCGCCGCTTCCTGGCCGAGGGGCCGCAGGCCGTGCGCGAGGCGATGGCCCATCTCGTCGAGGTCTACGTCACCCCCGAGGCCGCGGAGCGCCACGCCGGGATCGTCGCCGCCGCCAGGGCCGCCGGCGTGCCGGTGCTCACCGCGACCGACGAGGTCGTCGCCGAGATGTCGGACACCGTCACCCCCCAGGGTGTCGTCGGCCTCTGCCGCTTCCTGGACACCCCGTTCGAGGAGATCCTCCGGGCCCGGCCGCGGCTGGTCGCCGTCCTCGCCCATGTGCGCGACCCCGGCAACGCGGGCACGGTGCTGCGCTGCGCCGACGCGGCCGGCGCCGACGCGGTCGTGCTGACCGACGCCTCGGTGGACCTGTACAACCCCAAGGCCGTGCGCGCCTCCGTCGGTAGCCTGTTCCATCTGCCCGTGGCGGTCGGCGTCCCCATGGAGACCGTGGTCGAAGGCCTGCGCGGGGCCGGCGTGCGGCTGCTGGCCGCCGACGGCGCGGGGGAGCGCGACCTCGACGCCGAGCTGGACGAGGGCACGATCGGCGGCCCGACGGCCTGGATCTTCGGCAACGAGGCCTGGGGCCTGCCGGAGGAGACCCGCGCACTGGCGGACGAGGTGGTGCGCGTCCCCATCCACGGTCGCGCCGAGAGCCTCAACCTCGCCACGGCCGCCGCCGTGTGCCTCTACGCCTCCGCCCGGGCGCAGCGTGCTCCCGGAGGGTGCCGCACGGTAACCCTGAGCTAGTAGGGTGGCGCCCCGGGGACCGCCCTGGAGAGGGGGTTGCGCCAATGGACGTCAGGACGACCGACGGTACGGCGCCACGCGAGCTGCCGGCCTGGACCGCCGTCCTGACCGAGTTCGGCATCACGACCGACGAACTGCCCGACGGCCTCGTCGTCGCCGACGAGCGGGGACTGGTCGTCTGCTTCAACGCCGCCGCCGCCCGCATCACCGCGCTCGAACCCGCCCGGGTCATCGGCCTGCCCATCGACCGGGCACTGCCGCTGGAGGACCTGGACGGCCGCCGCTGGTGGCAGCTCACCCAGCCGTACGAGGGGCTGTCCACCCGCACCGGGCAGCCCGAGCGCAACCTGCTGCTGCCCGGCGGACGCGAGGTGCTGGTCTCCGCCCGCTACGTCCGCGACCACCCCACCGGCCCGGTGCGCCGGCTGGTCGTCGCGCTGCGCGGCACCGAGGCCCGGCGGCGCACCGAGCGCAGCCACGCCGAGCTGATCGCCACCGTCGCGCACGAACTGCGCTCGCCGCTCACCTCGGTCAAAGGGTTCACCGCCACCCTGCTGGCGAAGTGGGAACGCTTCACCGAGGACCAGAAGAAGCTCATGCTGGAGACCGTCGACGCCGACGCCAACCGCGTCACGCGGCTGATCGCCGAACTGCTCGACATCTCCCGGATCGACTCCGGCCGGCTGGAGGTGCGGCGCCAGCGGGTCGACATGGTCGCCGCGATCCGGCGCCACGTGGGCGCGCTCGTCGCCGCGGGGGACTCGCCGGACCGCTTCCTCGTCCGGGTGGCGGAACCGCTCCCGGAACTGTGGGCCGACCCCGACAAGGTCGACCAGATCCTCGGGAACCTGCTGGAAAACGCCGTGCGCCACGGCGAGGGAACTGTCACCATTGACGTATCCGCGGCACCCCGCCCGGCCGACACCCCGCGCGAGCGGGACCAGGCCGGCACGGCGGTGACCGTCAGCGACGAGGGACCAGGCATCCCGGAGGAGTCCATGAACCGCGTCTTCACCCGCTTCTGGCGGGGCAGCAAGCGCGGCGGAACGGGCCTGGGGCTGTACATCGTCAAGGGCATCGTCGAGGCCCACGGCGGCACCATCATCGTGGGCCGCGCGCCCGGCAAGGGCGCCCAGTTCCGATTTATCCTGCCCGTCGGGGCGCCGGCCTTCCTGGCCTGAGCGCGCGTGGTCCTCCACCGGCCCCGACGGGCGTGACCAGCCTTTCCCCGTGGCCCCGATAGACTCGACCCTTGGCATTCAGCGGTCGGGCAGGCAGGTCGGCCACGCCATCACCCACATCGGAACGGGAAGAAATGTCGGCACCGAACAAGTCGTACGACCCTGTCGAGGTCGAGGCACTGAAACCGGAACAGATCGAGCGCCGGCGCGACGAGGCGCTCGCCGCGATCGCCGAAGCCGCCGACCTCGACGCGCTGCGCGAGGCCAAGGTGGCCCACACCGGGGACCGCTCGCCGCTCGCCCTGGCCAACCGTGAGATCGGCGCGCTGCCGCCGCACGCCAAGGCGGAGGCCGGCAAGCGCGTCGGCCAGGCCCGCGGCGCGGTCAACCAGGCGCTCAAGGCCCGCCAGGAGGTGCTGGAGAACGAGCGCGACGAACGCGTGCTGGTCGAGGAGGCAGTGGACGTCACGCTGCCCTACGACCGCACCCCGCGCGGCGCCCGGCACCCGCTGACCACGCTGTCCGAGCGGATCGAGGACATCTTCGTGGCCATGGGCTACGAGGTGGCCGAGGGCCCCGAGGTCGAGACCGAGTGGTTCAACTTCGACGCCCTCAACATCTGGGCGGACCACCCGGCCCGGACCATGCAGGACACCTTCTTCGTCGAGGGCGACAAGCCCGCCGGGTCCGACCCGCAGGAGAGCGGTGTCGTGCTGCGCACGCACACCTCCCCGGTGCAGATCCGCTCGCTGCTCGGCCGCGACGCCCCGGTCTACGTGATCTGCCCCGGCCGGGTGTACCGCTCCGACGAGCTCGATGCGACGCACACCCCGGTCTTCAACCAGGTCGAGCTGCTCGCCGTCGACGAGGGCCTGACCATGGCCGACCTCAAGGGCACCCTCGACCACATGGTCCAGTCGCTGTTCGGCGCGGACATCACGACCCGGCTCCGCCCGAACTACTTCCCGTTCACCGAACCGTCCGCCGAGATGGACATGGTCTGCTACGTCTGCCGCGGCGAGTCCGTCGGCAACCCGGACCGGCCCTGCCGCACCTGCGGCAGCGAGGGCTGGATCGAGCTCGGCGGCTGCGGCATGGTCAACCCGCGGGTGCTCACCGCCTGCGGCGTCGACCCGCAGAAGTACAGCGGCTTCGCCTTCGGCTTCGGCATCGAGCGCATGCTGATGTTCCGTCACAACGTCGAGGACATGCGAGACATCGTCGAGGGTGACGTGCGCTTCACCCTTCCGTTCGGGATGGAGATCTGATGCGGGTCCCGCTTTCTTGGCTGCGGGAGTACGTCGACCTGCCCGCCGGCGAGTCCGGCCGCGACGTCCAGGCCAAGCTCATTTCCGCCGGCCTCGAGGTCGAGACCGTCGAGCAGCTCGGCGCCGGCCTCAAGGGCCCGCTGGTGGTCGGCAAGGTGCTCACCATCGAGGAGCTGACGGGCTTCAAGAAGCCGATCCGCTTCTGCACCGTCGACGTCGGCATCGCCAACGGCACCGGCGAGCCCCAGGAGATCGTCTGCGGCGCGAACAACTTCGCCGTCGGCGACAAGGTCGTGGTCGTCCTCCCCGGCGGTGTGCTGCCCGGGAACTTCGAGATCGCCGCGCGCAAGACCTACGGCCGCACCTCGCACGGCATGATCTGCTCGGGCGCCGAGCTGGGTATGGGGGACGACGGGTCGCACGGCATCATCGTCCTGCCGCCGGAGCACGAGGCGGGTACCGACGCCATCGAGCTGCTGGAGCTCGTCGACGAGGTGCTGGACATCGCGGTCACCCCCGACCGCGGCTACTGCCTGTCGATGCGCGGCGTCGCCCGCGAGGCGGCGATCGCCTACGGCCTGCCGCTGCGCGACCCGGCGCTGCTCGACGTGCCCGGCCCGAACTCCTACGGCTACGAGGTCAAGGTCTCCGACCCGGTCGGCTGCGACCGCTTCACCGCACGGACCGTCACCGGGCTGGACCCGGAGGCGGGTTCGCCGGTGTGGCTGCAGCGCCGCCTGCAGAAGGCCGGCATGCGGCCGATCTCGCTCGCGGTCGACGTCACCAACTACGTGATGCTGGAGCTCGGCCAGCCGCTGCACGCGTACGACCGGCAGCGCGTCGAGGGCGCGATCGGCGTGCGCCGCGCGCAGCCCGGCGAGAAGCTGACGACGCTCGACGGACAGGTCCGGGTCCTGGACCCCGAGGACCTGGTCATCACCGACAACCGCGGGCCGATCGGCCTGGCGGGCGTCATGGGCGGGGCCAACACCGAGATCGACGAGACGGGCGCCACCACGACCGACGTCGTCATCGAGGCCGCGCACTTCGACCCGGTCGCCATCGCCCGCACCGCGCGCCGCCACAAGCTGTCCTCCGAGGCGTCCAAGCGCTTCGAGCGCGGCGTGGACCCGCTGGCCGCGTCCGCCGCCGCGCAGCGCACCGTGGACCTGCTGGTGCTGCTCGCGGGCGGTACCGCCGAGGCCGGCGTCACCGAGATCACCGCGCCCTCCGCGCCGCACACCCTCACGATCCCCGCCGACCACCCGGACAAGGTGGCGGGCCGGGAGTACGGCCGCGAGACCGTCGTGCGCCGGCTCCAGCAGGTCGGCTGCGACGTGTACGGGGCCGACGAGCTGATCGTCACCGTGCCGTCCTGGCGCCCCGACCTGCGCGACCCCAACGACCTCGCCGAGGAGGTCATCCGGCTGGAGGGCTACGAGAACCTGCCCTCCACGCTGCCGAACCTGCCCTCCGGCCGCGGGCTGACCGAGTCGCAGAAGCTGCGCCGCCGGGTCGGCCGGGCGCTCGCCGGGGCGGGCTACGTCGAGGTGCAGAACTACCCATTCCTGGGTGAGGGCGTCTTCGACCAGCTCGGCCTGGACGCGGACGACCCCCGCCGCATCACCGTCCGGCTCGCCAACCCGCTGTCGGACGAGGAGCCCGCGCTCCGCACCACCATGCTCCCCGGCCTGCTCGGCGCCCTGCGCCGCAACGTGGGACGCGGCGCGCACGACCTCGCGCTCTTCGAGACCGGCCTGGTCTTCCGCCCCAGCGGCGAGGAGCCCGCGCCGCCGCGGCTGCCGGTCGACCGGCGTCCCACCGACGCCGAGATCGCCGCGCTCGACGCCGCCCTCCCGCGGCAGCCCCGCCGGGTCGCCGTGGTCCTGTCGGGCGCACGCGAGCAGGCCGGCTGGTGGGGCGAGGGCCGCGCCGCGGCCTGGGCCGACGCCGTCGAGGCCGGACGGATCGTCGCCCGCGAGGCGGGGGTCGAGCTGATCGTCCGCCAGGACCGGCACGCCCCGTTCCACCCGGGCCGCTGCGCGGCGCTGCTGGCCGTCGCGGACGGCGAGGAGGTCCTCGTCGGCAACGCGGGCGAGCTGCACCCGCGGGTCATCAAGGCGATGCACCTGCCCGAGGGCACCGCCGCCATGGAACTGGACCTGGACCGCCTGGAGCGCGCCTCGGCCGGCGTGGTGGCGGCCCCCACGGTGTCCGCCTTCCCGGTCGCCACCCAGGACGTCGCGCTCGTCGTGGACGCCTCCGTCCCGGCCGCCGACGTCGAGTCGGCCCTGCGGTCCGGGGCCGGCGGGCTGCTGGAGGCGCTGCGCCTGTTCGACGTCTTCACCGGCGACCAGATCGGTGCCGGGAAGAAGTCACTGGCGTACTCGCTGCGGTTCCGTGCCGCCGACCGCACGCTGACCGCGGAGGAGGCCTCCGCGGCCCGTGACGCCGCGGTCGCCGTCGCGGCCGAGCGCACCGGCGCCTCCCTGCGCGGCGCGTAGGACGGCAAGGGTGCCGGGGAACCGGCGCCGGCTCGGCGCGGGGCGCACTCGGATCACCGGGTGCGCCCCGCGCGCGTGTCCGGGCGATGCGGTGCACGGGGGGCACGAGGGGCGGGGACGATCACCCCAATACCCCCGGCCGGGCCACATAAGGGTCACGTCGCACGATCGGGTGAACCGGCAGGGGAGAGGCCGGTTCCCGGCCGGTCGGTCGACAGAATCGGGGGCGAACCAGCCCCGCTCGACGCGGGAGCGACGGCTGCGAGGGGGAGCCCGGCGGCATGATCGGACCCAGGGTGGCCATGGCGGTGACGGGCCGGGTGCGGGGGTGGCTGCTCCTCATGTGGCCGGGTGCGTGGGTGGCCGCCGTACTGGGGCTGGCCTGCGGGGTGCCCGGCGGGGAGGAGTGGCTGCCCGGTGTCGCGGCGGCGCCCGCGCTCGCCTGCGCGGGCACCGGACGGCGGCGCTGCGTCGCGCTGAGCGGCGGGCTGGCGGTGGCCGCGCTCTTCGTACCGGGGCCGGGCAGACCGCGGGCCGGTGCCGCGGTGGCGGTCGTCGCGGTGCTGGCGGCCTGCTTCTGGCTGGCCGACCGCAGGAGACGGCTCGCCGCCGAACTGACCCGCACCCGGGAGGTCGCGCTCGCCGCCCAGCGGGTGCTGCTGCGCCCGCTCCCGCAGCGGGTGAACGATCTGACGGTCGCCGCCGACCATGTGTCCGCCAGCCGGGGCGCGCATGTCGGCGGCGATCTGTACGAGGTCTTGGCCACGCCGCACGGCGTGCGCGCCGTCATCGGCGACGTGCGCGGCCACGGACTGGAGGCCATCGGCACCGTCGCGGCGCTGCTCGGCACCTTCCGGGAGGCCGCGTACGACGAGCCGGAACTCGGCGGGCTGCTGGCGCGGCTGGACCGGGCGCTCGCCCGGCACATCCAGGAACGCCCTTTCGCCGCCGAGGAGTTCGTCACCCTGATGCTGCTCCAGCTCGACGAGGACGGCCAGGTCGACGTCCTCAACTGCGGTCATCCCGGCCCCTACCGGCTGTCCGCGGACCGGCCCGGCAGCGTCCTGGCGCTGCCACTGGACGCGGGGGAACCTCTTCCGCCCCTGGGGCTGGTGGACGCGGCCGCCGGGGCGAAGGCGGTGCGCTGCGGGCGGCTGCTGCCCGGGCAGGCGCTGTTCCTGCACACCGACGGCGTGGCGGACGCCCGGGACGCGGACGGCACGTTCTTCCCGCTGGCGGCGGCCCTGGAAGGCGCCGCGCGTGCCGCGGGCGGCCACACGCTGTGCGCCCGGGCCCTGGTGGACGCCGTGCGCGCCGCCTACATGCGGCACACCCGCGGCCGTCTCACCGACGACATGGCGCTGCTCGTGCTGCACCGGGACGCCCCGCGCGTGCCCGAACAGGCGTCCGTCCCCCGGACCGTGACCCGGCATCCCGGAGTGCCGCGCGTCTGATCGTGCTCATCCTTGGTACACCTTGGTCGATCCGTGAGCAAAACGCTCATTGTCTGCCTTGTGCGCGCGCCGCACGAGGGGTGTCACCGGAGGAGAACCGAGCAGAGGGGCAGACATGGCACCACCGACCGCCACCGACATCGCGCTGTCCGCGCCCGCGGGCGAACTCATCGCCGTCGTCGGCCCGCCCGGCCCGCAGCGCTCAGCGCTCCAGCACGCGCTCAACGACGCGCCCTGGCACCGGGGTCCGGCCGTGACGACCACCGTCATCAGCGACGGCGCGTGGCACGAACTGCGCCGGGTCGCCGCCGCGGGCATCACCGTGGTCGCCGCGTGCGACGCCACCGTCGCCGCCGAGGCCCATGCCCACCGGGTCGTGCTGCTCCCCGATCCCGACGGGGTGGCGTGACCGATCCCTCCGCCCCGGGCGGACTCCCGCCATTGACAAGGTAGTTGCACAAACGTTGTCATGTGCATATGCCGTCCCTGATCGGGCGTCGGGAGATCCTCGACCATGCCCGGACACAGCTGAGCGCCGGTCCGGGCGTCCTGTTCCACGGGTCCGCGGGCATCGGCAAGTCCGCGCTGCTCACCGCGTTGAGCGCGCCGACCGGGCAGGCCGGGCAGGCCGCCGCCGACGGCTTCGTCCTGCGCTGCGCCCCCGTCGAGGAGGACGCCAAGCTCCCCTTCGTGGCGCTGATGGACCTCTTCGCCCGCGTCCCGGACTCCTATGTGGACGGGCTGGCCGAAGGCCCCCGCGCCGCGCTGCGCGCCGCCCTGCTGCGCGGCCGTGAGCCGGTCTCCCCGCAGAGCCGGCTGGCCGTGCGCGACGCGGCCGTCGACCTCCTGCGGGCGCTGTCCGCCGCCGGCCCGGTCCTCGTCGTGGTCGACGACCTCCAGTGGGTCGACATGCCCAGCGCCGAGGTGCTCTCGGTCGCCCTGCGGCGCCTGTACGACAACGCCCCCGTGCGCTTCCTGGCCGCCGAGCGCGTCATGGACGGCGAGGAGCCGCTCGGCCTGCGCTGCTGCCCGCCGGGCACCGCCACCGTGCCCGTGCCCCCGCTCGCCGACGGCGAAGTGGCCGACCTGCTGCGGGAACGCACCGGCCGGCAGCTCCCCGAGCACGCGCTGCGCGCGATCCAGGAGACCGCCGCGGGCAATCCGCTCTACGCGATCGAACTCGGCGTCGCGGCGCTGCGCGACGGCATGCCCGCCGAGGCCGGCGACACCCTGTCCGTGCCGCCGCGGCTGCGCGACCTGCTGCTGGACCGGGTACGGCTGCTGCCCGCCTCCGCCCGGCAGACGCTGCTGGTCGCCTCCGCCGCCGCCCGCCCCACGCTGCCGCTGCTGACCGCCGCCGGCATCCCGGACCCGGCGGCCGACCTGGCCACCGCCGAAGCGCTCGGGGTCGCCGTCGCCGACGCCGAGGAGACGATCCGCTTCCACCATCCGCTGATCCGCGCGGCGGTCTACGCCGACGCCCCCGAACACGGCCGCCGCGCCGTCCACAAGCTGCTCGCCCGCGCCGTGCCCGAGCCCGTCGAGCACGCCCGCCACCTGGCCCTGGCCCATCCGCACGCCGACGAGACCACCGCGGCCACCCTCACCTCCGCCGCCGGGTCCGCACGCCGCCGCGGAGCCCCCGCCACCGCCGCCGAACTGGCCGCGCTGGCCGCCCGCCGCACCCCCGCCGACCGCCCCGCCGAGCGCGCCGAACGGCTGCTGGCGGCCGCCGAGTACGCCAGCGACGCGGGCCTGCGCGCCGACGCCGACCGCTTCGCGGAGACCGTCCTGGCCGAGGCGGCCTCCGCCCCGCAGCGCGTCCGGGCCCGGCTGATCATGCTCGGCAACGCCGGACAGGCCCTCGGCGGCACCGGCCGGCTCATCACGGACGGCCTGGTCGAGGCCGAGGGGCACCCGGAACTGGAGGCCCGCCTGCACCACTGGGCCGCGGTGCGGCACCTCATCGGCGGCCGTCCCGCCCAGGCCGCCGCGCACGCGCGGCGCGCCGCCCACCCGGCGCCCGGGACCGGGCCCTCCGCGGGCGCGGACGCCGTCACCGCCGACACCCGGGTGGCCGCCCTGGCCCTGCTCGCCCGGCTGCACGCGCTGCACGGCGAGGCCGACGCCGCCGAGTCCGCGCTCGACGAGGCGACGGCCCTGCTGGGCCCCGCCGACGAGCCGGGCGCCCGGGAACTCGTACGGACCCGGGCGCTGCTGGCCGCCGACGCCGACCGCATCGACGAGGCGGAAGCCGCGATGGCCGGGCTCCTCGGCCGGACCGGCGAGTACGCCTCCGTGGAGGAGACCGCCGCCACCCTCGTCGCCCTGGTCCGCATCCAGGTCAGGTCCGGCCGCTGCCGCGAGGCCATGGACAACGTCGCCCGCTGCGGCGTCCTCCCGGTCCGCGCAGGCAGCGACTCCCCGCCGGTGCTCTACGCCGCCACGCTCGCGGAGACCGCGGGCGGCCGGCTGGAGCGCGCCCTGGAACTCGCCGACCGCACCGTGCGCGCCTGCACGACCGACGGCGACCAGCTGTTCCTGCTGCGGGCCCTGGGCGTGCGCGGCCGGGCCCAACTGCTCGCCGGGGGACGGGAGAACACCGCGGCGGCCGTCGACACCCTGCGGCAGGTACGGCGGCTCGGGGAGACGATGGGCCTCGGCGACCCGGTGCTGCTGCGCTGGTACGGGGACCTCGCCGAGGCGAGCGCCATCCTCGGCGACACCGACGCCGCCGCCGAGGTGCTGCGCGCCGCCCGCCGCCGCGCCGGGCCCCGCCCGCCCGTGAGCGTGGCCGCCGCCCTGGAACGGGCCGAAGGGCTGCGGGAGACGGCGCTGGGCCACCACAAGCGCGGCATCGCCCGTATCCAGTCCGCCGTCACCCGGCTGCGCGGGCGGTCACTGCCGCTCGACCTCGCCCGCTCCCTGATCGTGCTGGGCGCCGCCGACCGCCGCCCGCGCCGGGCCGCCGCCGCGCGCGCGGCGCTGACGGAGGCCCTGGAGATCAGTACGGCCGTCGGCGCCGCCCCGATGGCGGCCAGGGCCCGCGCCGAGCTGGCCCGGACCGGCGAGGGCCGTCAGGCCGCGACGCGAGCCTCCGACTACGCGTAGTCGTAGAAGCCGTGGCCGCTCTTGCGGCCCAGCCGGCCCGCGTCGACCATGCGCTGGAGCAGCGGGGGAGCGGCGTACAGCGGCTCCTTGAACTCGTGGTACATCGAGTCGGCGACCGAGGCCACGGTGTCCAGGCCGATCAGGTCGGAGAGCTTGAGCGGGCCCATCGGGTGGGCGCAGCCCATCTCCATGCCGTTGTCGATGTCCTCACGGCTGGCGATACCGGACTCGAACATCCGGATCGACGACAGCAGGTACGGGATGAGCAGGGCGTTCACCACGAAGCCCGCGCGGTCCTGAGCGCGGATCGGGTGCTTGCCCAGCACGTCGGTGACCAGCTTCTCCGCGCGCACCAGCGTCTGGCCGTCGGTGGTCAGCGCCGGGATCAGCTCGACGAGCGCCTGCACCGGGGCGGGGTTGAAGAAGTGGATGCCGAGCACCTGCTCGGGGCGCGAGGTGGCGACGGCGAGCTTCACCAGCGGAATGGAGGAGGTGTTCGAGGCCAAGATGGCGTCCCGGCGGGTCACCACCTGGTCGAGGACCTGGAAGATCTCGGTCTTGACCTGCTCGTTCTCCACGACGGCCTCGATGACGAGGTCGCGGTCCGCGAAGTCCCCGAGGTCGGTGGTGAAGCTGAGGCGCTCCAGCGCCGCGTCGCGCTCCTCCTCGGTGATCTTGCCGCGCTCGGCGGCCTTGGCGAGCGACGTCGTCAGGCGCGTGCGGCCCAGTTCCAGGGCCTCGCCGGTGGTCTCCGCGACCCGGACGTACAGCCCGGCCCGGGCGCACACCTCGGCGATGCCCGCACCCATCTGGCCACAGCCCACCACACCGACAAAACGGATGTCGTCGTTCAACGCCCAGCCTCTCCCTGATCGCGAGACGGAGACCCGGACCGTTGTGCGGGCCGGACCAGCCCGATCGACATTACACCCGGGTGGACCATCGCAGGCCGCCGGTGCGACGCGCCCGCGGGGCCGCACCCCGGGCCGTGCCTGCGGTGTGCACAGGGCCGTCAGGGGACACGCCGGGGCCCGGCACGGGTTGCCCGGGACCGCCGGTTCGCCGCATGATCGGCCAGAAGTGACGGATCATCAGGGGGAACCGATGGCTCACCTCTCACGCAGGGCCTTCGCCGCCGGTGCGGCCGGGGCCCTCTCCGCCGCGCTGACGACGGCGGACGCGTCCGGTGCCGCGACCCCGGCGGGCGGCGGCACCGCGCTGCCGCAGTTCCGGGGCATGTGGCTCGCCACGGTCGGGGGCCGCGACTGGCCGTCGGCCCGCGGCGGCACGCCCCGCGAGCAGCGCCGCGAACTGCTCGACTACCTCGACACGGCCGTGGACCGCCGGCTGAACGCCGTGGTCATGCAGGTCCGCCCCACGGCCGACGCGTTCTGGCCGTCCCCGTACGAACCCTGGTCGGAGTACCTGACCGGCGTTCAGGGCGGCGACCCCGGATGGGACCCGCTGGGCACCGCCGTGGAGGAGGCGCACGCACGCGGGCTGGAACTGCACGCCTGGTTCAACCCCTACCGGGTCGCCAACCACGCCGACCCGAAGCGGCTGTCGCGCGACCACCCCGCCGTGCGCAACCCCGGCTGGGCGGTCCCGTACGCAGGGAAGCTGTACTACAACCCCGGTCTGCCCGAGGTCCGCGACTTCGTCCAGGACGCGATGCTGGACGCGGTGCGCCGCTACCCCGTCGACGGCGTCCACTGGGACGACTACTTCTACCCGTACCCCGTGGCGGGCAAGGCGTTCGCCGACGACGACGCCTTCGAGCGGTACGGCGGCGGCTTCGCCGACAGGGCCGCCTGGCGGCGGCACAACACCGACCTCCTGGTGAGCGGGACCGCCGCGCGCATCAAACGCCTACGGCCCTCGGCCCGCTTCGGCATCAGCCCCTTCGCGGTCTGGCGCAACGCCGCCACCGACCCGCGCGGCTCGGACACCCGAGGCGGCGTGCAGACCTACGACGACCTGTACGCCGACACCCGGGGCTGGGTGCGCAAGGGCTGGATCGACTACATCGCCCCCCAGGTGTACTGGAACATCGGCTTCGAGATCGCCGACTACGCGACCCTGGTGTCCTGGTGGTCCGACGTCGTCGCCGGCACCGGCACGCAGCTCTACATCGGCGAGGCCCTGTACCGGGCCGGCGGCGCCGGCGAGGCCAAGGCCTGGCAGGACCCGGCGGAGCTGTCGCGGCATCTCACCCTGGACGCCCGCCACCCCGAGGTACGCGGCAACATCTTCTTCTCCGGCAAGGAGGTCGTCGCCGACCCCATCGGCGCGATGAGCCGCGTCGTCCGCGACCACTACCCGACCCGGGCCCCGGCCCGCTGAGGTACGGCTCCGCCCGGCAGCCGGCCCACGGCCGGGGTGCCTCCACGCCGGGTCGGGGAGACCCGCTCATGGCCGCGCGACAGGGCGGTGCGCAGCGGGGGGCGGGGGCCGTCGGCCGTGCCGACGCCGTGCCGCGGGACCCGGTCGCCGGGCACCCGGCGCGGTTGTCGAAGCACACCCCAGGACCTGCGGCCGCGATGCGCCCCCACCCGCGGATCCCCCAGCCGCGCGGGAAGTTCCCCGGCGACGCACCGAACCTGCGGGCACCCGCGCGGTGGCCGGGAGAACCGTGGGTCCGGCCAGGGCTCTGCGGGGCGTGCGGCAGACGGCCAGGCCCAGGGCGGTGGCGCCGGTCAGCACGGCCGGCGACGAGCGCAGGGCGAGCTGCGCGGTGCTGTTCCGCACGTCCGTGGCGATCTCGTCCTGGAGCCCGCTCAGCCGTTCCGGGTGGCGGACCGTCGCGGGTGTCGACGTCCACCACCAGCCCCGCCGGCCGGGGCATTCCCCGTCGGCCTCGGGATCGCGGGGGGAGACCGGGACGGCGGCGCGCAGGCCCAGCCCGCCGTCCTCGCCCACCCATGCGAAGCAGCACCGGCTACCGCGGCCGCCGGCGGGCGGCCGCGGTACCGGGCGCGGGAGGTCGGATTCGGGCGGCGGAGCGCAGCGCTACGGCTGGGGGGTGCGGGTCACGCCGTGTTCGTGCTCCACCGTCGAGTCCGGTCCGGGCGACAGGATGCACTCGTGCCCGTCCTCGTACCGCACCCGGTACGGCGGCTCCCCGCTCTTGCCCATGACCTCGACGATCTCGGCCACCTTGTCGTGCTGGCCGACGACGCGGCCGTGCTGCCTGACGTGGTCACCCTTGTTCGCGTGCATCGGTCGACCTCCTGGGAACTCGGCGGTCCACGGCTTGGCCTCTCCAGTCTAGGGTCGGCGGCCGGGTCCGCACCCGCTGCGCGCGGGGTGCCCCGGACGCCTCAGAAGGGGTAGCGGGCCTGCTGGGTGGCGACGGTCAGCCAGCGGGTCTGGGAGAACGCCTCGATGCCCCAGCGTCCGCCGAACCGGCCGTGGCCGCTGGCCTGGACGCCGCCGAAGGGCGCCTGCGGCTCGTCGGCGACCGTCTGGTCGTTGACGTGCACGATGCCCGTGCGCAGGCGGCGGGCGACGGCCAGGCCGTGGGTGGCGTTCTCGGTGATGATGCCCGCGGTCAGCCCGTGCTCGGTGTCGTTCGCCAGGGCCACGGCGGTGTCGTCGTCCGGGAAGGAGGCGATGGTGACGAGCGGCCCGAAGGCCTCGGCGTGGTAGAGCTCCGCCTCCTTGGGGACGCCGGAGAGCACCGTCGCGGGGTGGAGCGCGCCGTCCGGCTCGCCGCCGCCGGTGAGCAGCGTGGCGCCCTTGCCGACGGCGTCCGCGACCAGGGCGGCCACCCGCCGCGCCGAGGCCTCGCTGACCAGCGGGCCGACGACGGTGTGCGGGTGGGTGGGGTCGCCCGCGGGCAGCGAGGCGACCTTCGCGGTGAACTTGGCCGTGAACTCCTCGACGAGGCTGTCGTGGACCAGCAGGCGGTCGGCGGACATGCAGATCTGCCCGGCGTTCAGGAAGACCCCGAAGACGGCGGCGTCGACGGCGTGGTCCACGTCCGCGTCCTCCAGGACGACCACGGAGTTCTTGCCGCCGAGCTCCAGGAGCACGGGCTTGAGGTGGCGGGCGGCGAGGGTGCCGACGATCCGGCCGACCTCGGTGGAGCCGGTGAAGTTGACGGCGCGGACCCGCGGGTCGGCGACGAGGGCCTCGGCGACTCCGGCCGCGTCCTCGCGGGCGTTGGTGACGACGTTGAGCACCCCGTCGGGCAGTCCCGCCTCGCGCAGCAGGTCCGCGACGAACAGCCCGCAGGCCACGGGCGCGTCCTCGCTGGGCTTGACGACGACGGTGTTGCCCGCCGCGAGGGGTGCCGCGACCGCGCGCACACCGAGGATGAGCGGCGCGTTCCAGGGCGCGAAGGCGGCGACGACGCCGAGCGGCTCGCGCACCGCCAGGCCGAGCACGCCCTCTTCTTGCGCGCTGAGCACCTCGCCGCGCGGGGCGGTGGTCGCGGCGGCGGCCTCGCGCAGGATCCCGGCGGCGAGTCCCACGTTGAAGTACGCCCAGGGGCGGGTCGCGCCCGCCTCGTGGGCCATGATCTCGGCGGCCTGCTCGGCGCGGCCGTCCAGCAGGTCGGCGGCGGTGAGGAAGATCCTGCGCCGCTCCACGGGGCTCAGTGCCGCCCATTCGGGGAACGCGCCGTGCGCCGCGTCCACCGCCCGCCGGATGTCCTCGGGGCCCCCGGCCGCGACGGTCGCCCAGACCTCGCCGGTGTACGGGTTGATGTCCTCGGCCGTACGTCCGGAGGCGGCCGGGACGTCCTTGCCGCCGATCAGCAGTTCGCGGGTGATGGTCATGGCAGCCCCTTGTCCGCGGCGAACTGCGTTGTTCGCCCAGTGAACCATCGTTCATTGAACTTTTGGCCACCGAGTTTCCGGCGCGGCAAGCGGTCTGTCAATGGACCGGGACGCGGTCACCGCGCGGGGGCCGCCCCTCATCATCACGTCGCGTTTCCATGGAGGTCGGGTCGATGCCGCCTGTCCGCAGCGGACTCCCGGCACGGTGCGCGGAACGGGCGGCATGCCCGGCGGGATCGCAGGGGGCTTTGCATAAAAGTTCCGGCGGCCGTATAGTCATGCCATCGATGAGGAGGGTCCATGGTGTACCGGGCAGCGGTGGCGGGTGCGAGCGGCTACGCGGGCGGGGAGATCCTGCGCCTGCTACTCAACCACCCCGAGATCGAGATCGGCACGCTCACCGCGAACTCCAGCGCAGGGCAGCGCCTCGGCGGCCTGCAGCCGCACCTGCTGCCGCTCGCGGACCGCGTCCTGGAGCCCACCGCGCCCGAGGCGCTCGCCGGGCACGACGTGGTCTTCCTCGCCCTGCCGCACGGCCAGTCGGCCGCCGTCGCGGAGCGGCTCGGCGACACCGCGCTGATCGTGGACTGCGGCGCCGACTTCCGGCTCGCCGACCCCGCCGACTGGGAGCGCTTCTACGGCACCCCGCACGCCGGGACCTGGCCGTACGGCCTGCCCGAGCTGCCCGGCGCGCGCACCGCCCTCTCCGGGACCCGCCGCATCGCGGTGCCCGGCTGCTACCCGACCGCCGTCTCCCTCGCGCTCTTCCCGGCGTACGCGGCCGGCCTGGCCGAGCCGGAGGCCGTGGTCGTCGCCGCCTCCGGCACCTCGGGCGCGGGCAAGGCGGCCAAGCCGCACCTGCTCGGCAGCGAGGTCATGGGCAGCATGACCCCGTACGGCGTCGGCGGCGGCCACCGGCACACCCCGGAGATCGTGCAGAACCTGACCGCGGCCGCCGGTGAGCGCGTCTCCGTCTCCTTCACCCCGACCCTCGCACCCATGCCGCGCGGCATCCTCGCCACGTGCACGGCCGCGGCCCGGCCCGGGGTCACCGCCTCCGCCGTGCGCGCCGCGTACGAGAAGGCGTTCGCGGACGAGCCCTTCGTGCACCTGCTGCCCGAGGGCCAGTGGCCCGCCACCGCGTCGGTCTTCGGCTCCAACGCCGCGCTGCTGCAGGTCGCCCTCGACGAGGCGGCCGGCCGGATCATCGCGATCAGCGCCATCGACAACCTCACCAAGGGCACCGCGGGCGGCGCCGTGCAGAGCATGAACATCGCCCTCGGCCTGCCCGAGGGGACGGGCCTGAGCACCGCCGGAGTCGCCCCGTGACCCCGACGACGCTCAGTCCCGCCACCCGCGCGCGCCGCGCCGTCGCCGTGCTGCTGACCCGGGCCGCGCCCTGCGGCGCGGGTCCCGGCGCCGGCCCGGCCCGCCCGGCCGCCGAGCCGCACGAAGCCACCATCACGAAGTCCGCCCCCACCGGGTGGGCCACCGCGGAAGCGAAGAAGGAGACCACAGCGTGAGCGTCACGGCAGCGCAGGGATTCACGGCGGCGGGCATCGCCGCCGGGATAAAGGAGAACGGCAACCCGGACCTGGCCCTGGTGGTCAACCGCGGTCCGCGCCTCGCCGCGGCCGGCGTCTTCACCTCCAACCGCGTCAAGGCCGCCCCCGTCCTGTGGTCCGAGCAGGTCCTGCGCGGCGGCCAGGTCTCCGCCGTCGTCCTCAACTCCGGTGGCGCCAACGCCTGCACGGGCCCGCTGGGCTTCCAGGACACCCACGCCACCGCCGAACGCGCCGCGGCCGCCCTCGGCCACAGCGCGGGCGAGGTCGCGGTCTGCTCCACGGGGCTCATCGGTGTGCGGCTGCCCATGGACCGGCTGCTGCCGGGCGTGGACGAGGCCGCCGCGGCCCTGTCCCCGCACGGCGGCGAGAAGGCCGCCATCGCCATCAAGACCACCGACACCGTCCACAAGACCGCCGTCCACGACGGCGACGGCTGGAGCGTCGGCGGCATGGCGAAGGGCGCGGGCATGCTCGCCCCCGGCCTCGCCACCATCCTCGTCGTGATCACCACCGACGCCGACCTGGACTCCGCCACGCTGGACAAGGCACTGCGCGCCGCCACCCGCACCACCTTCGACCGCGCCGACTCCGACGGCTGCATGTCCACCAACGACACCGTGCTGCTGCTGGCCTCCGGCGCCTCGGGCGTCGTCCCCGGGTACGAGGACTTCGCCACCGGCGTCGAGCGGGTCTGCGCCGACCTGGCCCGCCAGCTCATCCGCGACGCCGAGGGCGCCTCCAAGGACATCAGGATCGACGTCGTGAACGCCGCGACCGAGGACGACGCGGTGGAGGTGGGCCGTTCCATCGCCCGCAACAACCTCCTCAAGTGCGCCATCCACGGCGAGGACCCCAACTGGGGCCGGGTGCTCTCGGCGATCGGGACGACCTCCGCCGCCTTCGAGCCCGACCGCCTGAACGTGGCCATCAACGGGGTTTGGGTCTGCAAGGCCGGCTCCGTCGGCGAGGACCGCGACCTGGTCGACATGCGCTACCGCGAGGTGCAGATCACGGCGGACCTCGCCGCGGGCGACCAGACCGCGACGATCTGGACCAACGACCTCACCGCCGAGTACGTCCACGAGAACAGCGCCTACAGCTCATGAGCGCCCGCAAGCACACCGCCCTGCCCAAGGCGCAGATCCTCGTCGAGGCACTGCCCTGGCTGACCCGGCACCACGGCAAGACGGTCGTCGTCAAGTTCGGCGGCAACGCCATGGTCGACGAGGAGCTGAAGGCCGCGTTCGCGCAGGACGTCGTCTTCCTGCGGCACGCCGGGCTCAAGCCCGTGGTCGTGCACGGCGGCGGCCCGCAGATCAGCGCGCAGCTCGACAAGCAGGGCCTGGTCAGCGAGTTCAAGGCGGGGCTGCGGGTCACCACACCCGAGGCCATGGACGTCGTGCGCATGGTGCTGGCGGGGCAGGTGCAGCGCGAGCTGGTCAACCTCCTCAACCAGCACGGCCCCCTCGCGGTCGGCATGACCGGCGAGGACGCGCACACCATCAGCGCCACCCGGCACCGTCCGGTCGTCGACGGCGAGGCCGTCGACATCGGGCGGGTCGGCCAGATCACCGCGATCGACACCGGCGCCATCGAGGCCCTGCTCGACGACGGCCGCATCCCGGTCGTCTCCTCCATCGCCCGCAGCGCCGACTCCGGCGACGGGGCCGGGGTCTACAACGTCAACGCCGACACCGCCGCCGCGGCCCTCGCGGCCGCGCTCGGCGCGGAGACCCTGATGGTCCTCACCGACGTCGAGGGGCTGTACGAGGACTGGCCGAACAGCGACGAGGTCATCAGCCGGCTCACCGCGAGCGAGCTGGAGAAGCTGCTGCCCGAGCTGTCCAGCGGCATGGTCCCCAAGATGGAGGGCTGCCTGCACGCCGTACGCAACGGCGTGAACACCGCCCGGGTCATCGACGGGCGCGTCCAGCACTCGATCCTGCTGGAGATCTTCACCGACGAGGGCATCGGCACCATGGTGGTGCCCGACGCCGCGCACCGCACTGCCAACGGAACTGTGAACCAAGGGGGACGGGCATGACCGGGACCGGAGACGCGAGCAAGCAGGGCAACCAGGGCAACGCTGCGCTCACCGAGCGCTGGCAGGGCTCCCTGATGGACAACTACGGCACACCGCGGCTGCCGCTGGTCCGCGGCGAGGGCGCCACCTTCTGGGACGCCGACGGCAACACGTACCTGGACTTCCTCGGCGGCATCGCCGTCAACGCGCTCGGCACCGCGCACCCCGCCGTCGTGCGCGCCGTGTCCGAGCAGATCGCCACCCTCGGCCACGTCTCGAACTTCTTCGTCGCCGAACCCACCGTCGCCCTCGCCGAGCGGCTGCTGCAGCTGTCCGGCCGGCCCGGGCGGGTGCTGTTCTGCAACTCCGGCACCGAGGCCGTCGAGGCCGCCTTCAAGATCGGCCGGATGACGGGCCGTACGCACATGGTGGCGACCGAGGGCGGCTTCCACGGGCGCACCATGGGCGCCCTCGCGCTCACCGGGCAGCCCAAGAAGCAGGAGGCGTTCCACCCGCTGCCGGGCGACGTCACGCACGTGCCGTTCGGGGACACCGAGGCGCTGCGCGCCGCCGTCACGCAGGACACCGCGCTGGTGGTGCTGGAGCCGATCCAGGGCGAGAACGGCGTCGTCGTGCCCCCGGCCGGCTACCTTGCCGCCGCCCGCGAGATCACCCGCGCCGCCGGGGCCCTGCTCGTCCTGGACGAGGTGCAGACCGGTATCGGCCGCACCGGCCACTGGTTCGAGCACCAGGCGCAGGGCGTCGAGCCCGATGTCGTCACCCTCGCCAAGGGACTCGGCGGCGGGCTGCCCATCGGCGCGGTCCTCGCCTTCGGGCCCGCCGCGGACCTGCTGACACCCGGTCAGCACGGCACCACCTTCGGCGGCAACCCGGTGGCCTGCGCCGCCGCACTGGCCGTCCTCGACACCATCGCCGCGGACGGCATCCTGGAGAACACCAAGCGGCAGGGCGAGAAGCTGCGGCAGGGGATCGAGGCGCTGGGGCACCCGCTGGTCGCTCAGGTGCGCGGTGCGGGCCTGCTGCTGGGTATCGTGCTCACCGAGCCGCTCGCCGCCCAGGTGCAGAAGGCGGCTCAGGACGCCGGACTCCTGGTGAACGCCGCCGTACCCGACACGGTGCGGCTCGCCCCGCCGCTCATCCTCGGTGACGCGGAGGTGGCGGCCTTCCTCCGGGCGCTGCCGGGGGTCCTGGACGCCGTCCAGGCCCAACACGAGGGAACGCGAGCCGGAGAATGACACGACGATGAGCGAGGCGCAGCAGCAGGCCGGCGCAGCCGCGGCCGTACCGCAGACCCGGATGGCACGCCACCGGCGGATCGTGGACATCCTCAACCGGCAGCCGGTGCGGTCGCAGAGCCAGCTCGCCAAGCTGCTCGCCGACGACGGGCTGACCGTCACCCAGGCGACGCTCTCCCGGGACCTCGACGAGCTCGGCGCCGTCAAGATCCGCACCAACAACGGCGAGTTGATCTACGCGGTGCCGAGCGAGGGCGGTTTCCGCACGCCGCAGGCCCCGCTGGGAGAGTCGGTGAAGGAGGAGCGCATGCGCCGCCTCGCGGGCGAACTGCTCATCTCCGCCGAGGCCTCGGCCAATCTCGTCGTCGTGCGCACGCCCCCGGGCGCGGCGCAGTTCTTCGCCTCGGCGATCGACCAGGCCGAGGTGTGGGACATCCTCGGCACCATCGCGGGCGACGACACCGTGATGCTGATCAGCCGCGACCCGTCCGGCGGGCAGGCGGTCGCCGACCACCTGCTCCGCCTGGCCGGGGGCGGCGCCGAGCGCTGAGCCCGGAGCCCCTCCGGGTGCGGCAGCTGGCGGTGTGTCAGACGACGGGGCTGTTGATGCCGGTCCCCGTCACGTAGCCGGCGCGGTCCGACAGCAGGAATGAACTCCGCGGCGCGTCCTACGCGGCCGAGGGGGATGCCCGACTCGCGGCCCATCGTTGCGTAGAGCTCCGCCGCGGTGATGCCGCGCTCGGCGGCCTGGCGGTCGCCGACCACCTGCTCCGCCTGGCCGGGGGCGGCGCCGAGCGCTGAGCCCGGCGCCGCACGACAGCCTGTCGACGAGTCAGACGACCGGGCTGAGGCCGCCATCGAGGTTGATGCCGGTCCCCGTCACATAGCCGGCGCGGTCCGACAGCAGGAATGCCACCAGATCCGCGAACTCCGCGGCGCGCCCCACGCGGCCGAGCGGGATGCCCGACTCGCGGCCCATCGTGGCGTAGAGCTCCTCCACGGTGATGCCGCGCTCGGCGGCCTGGCGGTCCCACTGCCCGCTCTCGACGAGGCCGACGAGCACGGCGTTGACGCGGATGTTGTCGGGGCCGAGCTCCTTCGACAGCGCCTTGGTGAGCGCCAGGCCCGCGGCCCGGGACACCGAGGTGGGAGTGCTGCCCGCGCCCGGTGCCTTGGCCGAGACGGCCAGGGTGTTGACCACGCTGCCGCCGCCCGCGGCGCGCAGGTGCGGCAGCGCCAGCCGGGTCAGCCGGACCGCGGCGTGCAGCTTGAGGTCCAGGTCCTCCTCCCACACCGAGTCGTCCTGGCGCTCGAAGAATCCCGCCGCGCTGCGGCCGGCGTTGTTGACGACGGCGTCGATGCGCCCCCAGCGGCCGTCCGCGGCGGAGACGAAGCGCTCCAGGTCCTCCGCGCGGGTCACGTCGGCGGGCACGCCGAGGACGTCCGCCCCGGCGGCGCCCAGGTCCTTGACCAGGTGCTCGATGCGCTCGGCGTCGCGGCCGCACAGCGCCACCCTGGCGCCCTCGGCGGCCAGCCGCCGGACGAGGGCCGCGCCGAGTCCGTCGGACCCTCCGGTGACCAGCACGACCCTGTCGCTCAGATGCAGATCCATGGACGCATTCTTGCCACCGGGAACCGCTGATCGTCAAGCGCTCAACTGCGCGGTGAGACCGCCGAATCCCCGGGTCTGCCAGGTGGTGCCGTCGGTCTCCACGGCGAACGCCTCCGTGTCGGGGAGCTCTTCCAGCCACTCGCGCGCGGCCGGGCCCATGGCGTAGCCGGCGGTGGCCAGCACGTCCGCCTCGGTGAGCCCGCGGCGGACCACGGTGAGCGAGGCGAGCCCGTCCGCGGGCGGCTCGCCGGTGCGCGGGTCGAGGATGTGGCAGCCGCGTTCCGCGGGACCGGAGGTGGCCACGGCGAGTTCGCCGTCCGCGCTCTCCACGACGGTCGCGAGGCCGCCCGGCCGCAGCGGGTCCGCGATGCCGACCCGCCACGGGCCGCCGGTGAGCTGCACGTCCCCGCCGCCGTTGACGCACACCGACTCCGCGCCGGCGGCGGCGACGGCGCGCGCGGCGCGTTCCACCGCCCAGCCCTTCACCAGGCCGGTGGGGTCCGGCGCGGCGTCCGGCCCGGCGTAGCGGAGCGTGAACCAGCCGCCGGTGGTGCGTTCGGCCTCCGCGCACCGCCGCAGCACCTCGCGCACCTCGGGGGAGCAGTCCTCGGGGCCGAGTTCGCCGCGGCCGAGCCGGCTGATCTCGCTGTCGGGGCGGTAGGTGGAGAACAGTGCGTCGGCCTCGTGGAGCCCGGCGACCGCGGCCCCCAGGGCCGCCCGCACCCGCGGGTCACGGGCACCGCGGACGTCGAAGGAGAACACTGTCCCCATGCAGTGTTCGACGTGGCGCAGTCGAGGAGGGTTGTCGGACACGGTCAGACACCGGCCTTGTCCAGCGCACTCTGCAGGGACTGCTGGTAGCCCTGGCTGGTGAAGGAGGCGCCGGAGACGGTGTCGATGGCGGCGCTCTGCGCGGTGACGGCCGCCTGGTTGAGCCGCGGGATCGCGGAGGCGGTCAGCTGCTCGCTCATCGGGGTGCCGCTCGGGGCCTGCACGGCGCTCGCGGCGGTGATCCGCCCGCCCGCCACGGTGATGCTGACCTGCACCGGCCCGTAGCTGGTCTGCGCCACGTCCCCGGTGACGGTCCGCGCGGCGGGCGCGGCGGGCCGTGCGGGCGCCGCGGACCTGTCGGGCGACCGGCCCGCCGGCGCGGACGGCACCGGCACCGACGGGTCGCCGCCGGCCGCCGAGGGCTCCGCCGACACCGGCGGCTGCTGCTGCGGCGGCCGGGCCCCCGCCTGGGCGGCGAAGGGCGCGGTCGTCGGCTTCAGTGCCAGCAGCAGCACAATGGCGGAGACGGTCGTGGCACCGGTCAGGACGATCCGGCGCAGCGGATGCTTCTTCTTCACGGGCACCTCACAGCTTGAAGGACTCGTGGTGGATGCGGCGTTCGGGCACCCCGGCCTCCCGCAGCGCCGCATAGGACTCCTCGGCGAGCCCCGGCGGCCCGCACAAGAAGACGTCGTGCTCCTCGATGTCGGGCAGCATCCGGCGCAGCGCCTCCGCGGTGATCTCCGGGCGGGCCCCGCCGGGGCCGTTGACCGCGTAGACCAGACGGGCGCCGCGATCGGCGGCGATCTCCTGCAACTCGGCCCACAGCGCCAGGTCCTGCTTCCTGCGCGCGCGGTAGAGCAGCGTGAGGTCGCCGGGCGCGGCCGGCAGCGTCTCGAACAGCGCCCGCAGCGGGGTGATGCCCGCGCCGCCCGCCAGCAGCAGCACCTTGCCGCCGCGGCGCCGCGAGGCCGTCATCGCGCCGTACGGCCCCTCCGCCCACACACGGGTGCCGGGCCGCAGCCCGGCCAGTGCCGAGCTGTGCCCGCCGGCCGCCTTGACGGTGATGCGCAGCAGGTCGGGCCGGGGCGGCGCGGACAGCGAGTACGGGTTGGAGCTCCACCGCAGCCCCTCGGCGAGGAACCGCCAGCGGAAGAACTGGCCGGGCTCCGCCCCCAGCCGGTGCAGCCGCCGCCCCTTGATCAGCACCGACACCACGCCTGGCGCCTCCTCCACGGTCTCCTCGACCCGCATGCGGTGCTTGAGGTTGAGCCGTACGGGCACCAGCACCCGGTACCACAGCACCAGGGCGGTGACGGTGCCGTAGAGGGCGTACCAGACGGCGCGGGCCGTCGCGTCGCCCGCGAACTCCGCGCCGGTGGCGAGCTGGTGCCAGAACGTCAGGTAGACGGCGGCATAGGTGAGCAGATGGATGTAGTACCAGGTCTCGTAGCGCATCCTGCGGCGCAGGGCACCGGCCGAGACGAAGCCGATGACCAGGAGCAGCACGGTCCCGGCGGTCGCCTTGACCATCTCGGGGTAGTCCAGGACCACGCTCGCCGTCTGCCGGGTGATCGGCTGCCCGGACTGCGCGGAGTAGCCCCACAGGATGAGCACGACGTGCGCCACGACCAGGGAGATCGCGTAGCGTCCGGTCATCGCGTGCCAGCGGGCGACCCGGTCGGAGCCGACCCGCCGTTCCAGGGCCGGGACCCGGGCCATCTGCAGGACGACCAGGGAGATCGCGTAGCCGCCGAGCAGGCCGGTGATCCGGCCGGCCGCGATCAGCCGGTCCGCCGCCACCGGCCGGACGTAGGGGGTGTTGCCCCACCACAGCCAGACGACCCCGGCAGCGCCCGCCCAGGCCAGCAGGAGCAGGGGGACCGCGGGGGAGCGGCGGGGACGGATCCGGCGCATGGCCTGCCGTCTGCCCGCCCTGCTGTTGTGGATCATCGTGCTCATGGCCGCCATGCGAGGGCATACGGGCGGCAGTTCGACGTGACTCAATGCGGGGCTTCGGCTGACGGTCGGGGGAGGCGTGTGCTAAGCGCGGGCCTGCGTGGTCGGGTGCGGGTTCGTGGGTGGTTGCCCGCGCGGTTCCCCGCGCCCCTTCGGGCGCGATCCCGGGCCGCGGTTCCCGGGACCCGCGGCCACGGGCGGCCCTGCGTGGTCGGTTGCGGGTTCGTGGGCGGTTGCCCGCGCGGTTCCCCGCGCCCCTTCGGGGCGCTGACCTGCGGTGATGCGGGTGATTGACGAAACATACGAGAGAGTGCATACTTATACCCATCAGCGTATGCATCATCACGCCCCGCCATACGCTCTCGACCTCGCGCACCAAAGGAGAGACCCGTGACCGAGCGCGTCGTACTCGCCTACTCGGGCGGACTGGACACCTCCGTCGCCATCGGCTGGATCGCCGAGGAGACCGGCGCCGAGGTCATCGCCGTGGCCGTGGACGTCGGCCAGGGAGGCGAGGACCTGGACGTGATCCGCAAGCGGGCCCTGGCCTGCGGCGCGGTCGAGGCCGAGGTCGCCGACGCCAAGGACGAGTTCGCCGACGAGTACTGCCTCCCGGCGATCAAGGCCAACGCCCTCTACATGGACCGCTACCCGCTGGTCTCCGCCCTCTCGCGGCCCACCATCGTCAAGCACCTGGTGGCCGCCGCGAAGAAGCACGGCGCCTCCGTCGTCGCCCACGGCTGCACCGGCAAGGGCAACGACCAGGTCCGCTTCGAGGCCGGCATCTCCTCCCTCGCGCCCGACCTCACGTGCATCGCGCCGGTCCGCGACTACGCGATGACCCGCGACAAGGCCATCGCCTTCTGCGAGGAGAAGAACCTCCCGATCGCCACCACCAAGAAGTCCCCGTACTCGATCGACCAGAACGTCTTCGGGCGCGCCGTCGAGACCGGCTTCCTGGAGGACATCTGGAACGCCCCGATCGAGGACGTCTACGAGTACACCCAGAACCCGGCCACGCCCCGCGAGGCCGACGAGCTGGTCATCACCTTCAAGCAGGGCGTCCCGGTCGCGATCGACGGCAAGCCCGTCACCGTCCTGCAGGCGATCCAGCAGCTCAACGAGCGCGCGGGCGCCCAGGGCATCGGCCGGATCGACATGGTCGAGGACCGGCTGGTCGGCATCAAGTCCCGCGAGGTGTACGAGGCGCCGGGCGCGATCGCACTGATCACCGCCCACCAGGAGCTGGAGAACGTCACCGTCGAGCGCGAACTCGCCCGCTACAAGCGGCAGGTCGAGCAGCGCTGGGGCGAGCTGGTCTACGACGGCCTGTGGTTCTCCCCGCTCAAGCGGGCGCTGGACGGCTTCATCGAGGAGGCCAACCAGCACGTCTCCGGTGACATCCGGATGACCCTGCACGGCGGCCGCGCCGTCGTCACCGGCCGCAAGTCCGCCGAGTCGCTGTACGACTTCAACCTGGCGACGTACGACACCGGCGACACGTTCGACCAGTCCCTCTCCAAGGGCTTCATCGAGATCTTCGGCATGTCGTCGAAGATCGCCGCCAAGCGCGACCTGGCGTAGTCAGTAGCCTCGGTACAGCAGCCCGCCTCCCCGCCCGTTCCACGGCGGGGAGGCGGCCGCACATCGCACCACCGACGGAAGCGAGCGAAGAGTTGAGCAGCAACACCGGTGACGTCCGGCTCTGGGGCGGCCGTTTCGCCGACGGCCCGGCGGAGGCGCTGGCCAAGTTGTCGGCGTCCGTGCACTTCGACTGGCGGCTCGCGCCGTACGACATCGCGGGCTCCCGCGCCCACGCCCGCGTGCTCACCGCGGCGGGCCTGCTGACCGGGGACGAGCTGACGCGCATGCTGGCCGGCCTCGACCAGCTGGAGGCCGATGTCGCCGACGGCAGCTTCACCGGCACCATCGCCGACGAGGACGTCCACACCGCCCTGGAACGCGGCCTGCTGGAGCGGCTCGGCCCCGACCTCGGCGGCAAGCTGCGCGCCGGCCGGTCCCGCAACGACCAGGTCGCCACGCTCTTCCGGATGTACCTGCGCGACCACGCCCGTGTGATCGGCGGCCTGGTCGCCGAGCTCCAGCACGCCCTGGTCGCGCTCGCCGAGGCGCACATCGACGTCGCCATGCCGGGCCGCACGCACCTCCAGCACGCGCAGCCGGTGCTCTTCGCCCACCACGTCCTCGCCCACGTCCAGGCGCTGTCCCGGGACGCCGAGCGGCTGCGGCAGTGGGACGAGCGGACGGCCGTCTCTCCGTACGGCTCCGGCGCGCTGGCCGGGTCCTCGCTCGGCCTGGACCCGGAGGCCGTCGCGCGGGACCTCGGGTTCGAGCACGGCTCGGCGGCCAACTCCATCGACGGCACCGCCTCGCGGGACTTCGTCGCCGAGTTCGCCTTCATCACGGCGATGATCGGCGTCGACCTGTCGCGGATCGCCGAGGAGGTCATCATCTGGAACACGAAGGAGTTCTCCTTCGTCACCCTCCACGACGCCTTCTCGACCGGCTCGTCGATCATGCCGCAGAAGAAGAACCCCGACATCGCCGAGCTGGCGCGCGGCAAGTCCGGCCGCCTCATCGGGAACCTGACCGGCCTGCTGGCCACGCTCAAGGCGCTCCCGCTCGCGTACAACCGCGACCTCCAGGAGGACAAGGAGCCGGTCTTCGACTCCTGCGACACCCTCGAGGTCCTGCTCCCGGCGTTCACCGGGATGATGGCCACCCTCACCGTCAACCGCAAGCGCATGGAGGAGCTGGCCCCGGCGGGCTTCTCGCTCGCCACCGACATCGCGGAGTGGCTGGTCAAGCAGGGCGTCCCGTTCCGGGTGGCGCATGAGATCGCCGGTGAGTGCGTCAAGGTCTGCGAGGCCGAGGGCATCGAGCTGGACCAGCTGACCGACGAGCAGTTCGCCAAGATCTCCCCCCACCTCACCCCCGAGGTGCGGACGGTGCTCGACGTGCCCGGCGCGCTGGCCGCCAGGAACGGCCGGGGCGGCACGGCGCCCTCCGCGGTCGTCGTCCAGCTCGCCGAGATCAAGCGGGACCTGGCCGTGCAGCTGGCCTGGGCGCAGGCCAAGAGCTGACACGCTCCTCTTTCCCGATGCGGCCCGGCCGGAGCTGATACTCCGGCCGGGCTTCATCGGACTCTTGAATGAGACGTTCGTGTCTCATTTCGGCTACCCTTGTCTCATGAGCTTCCAGCGTGAGCAGGTCCTGCGCGACACGGCCGAGCTGCTCTCGCGCCGCGCCACCGCCTCCATGGACGAGATCGCCAAGGCGGCGGGCATCAGCCGGGCCACCCTGCACCGGCACTTCCCCGGCCGGGACGCGCTCGTACGCGCCCTCGGCACGCTCGGCATCGAGCAGACCGAGGAGTGCCTGGACGCTGCCCGCATCGAGGAGGGCGACCCCGTCGAGGCCGTCCGCCGGCTCATCACCGAGGCCATGCCCGTCTCCGGCTTCCTCGCCTTCCTCTACGGCGAGAACCAGCTCTACGACCTCGACGAGATCAACGACGGCTGGGCCCGCATCGACGGCCGCGTCGCCGCGCTCTTCCGCCGCGGCCAGGAGACCGGCGCCTTCCGCTACGACCTGACCCCCGCCTGGCTCGTCGAGGCGCTGTACGCGCTCATCGCCGCCTCCGCCTGGTCCGTCCTGGACGGCCGCATGGCCCGGCGCGACTCCGCCCGCATGGTCACCGACCTGCTGCTGGGGGGCATGCTGCGCGTGCCCGGCACGGAGGAGGGCCGCCGGACAGGGAGCGCGTCATGACCACCACCGCCCCCGCCGGCACCCTCCGCCGGGACGACCGCGGCCACCCCGGCCGCTGGCTCGCGCTCGGCGTGCTCACCCTCGCCCTGCTGCTCGTCGCCGTCGACGCCACCGTCCTGGGCCTCGCCATCCCCTTCCTCACCGAGGACCTGCGGCCCACCTCCACCCAGCTGCTGTGGATCGGCGACAGCTACTCCTTCGTCATCGCCGGCCTGCTGGTCTCGATGGGCAGCCTCGGCGACCGCGTCGGCCGCAAGCGGCTGCTGCTCACCGGCACCGCCGCCTTCGGCGCGCTGTCGGTCCTCGCCGCGTACGCCACCACGCCCGGGACGCTCATCACCGCCCGCGCGCTCATGGGCGTCGCCGGCGCCACCCTCATGCCGTCCACCCTGGCCCTGATCCGCACCCTCTTCCCCGACGCGCGCGAACGCAGCTTCGCCATCGGCGTCTGGGGTGCGGTCTCGACCGCCGGTGCGGCGCTCGGGCCGGTCGTCGGCGGTGTCCTGCTGGAGCACTTCTGGTGGGGCTCGGTGTTCCTCATCAACCTGCCGGTGATGGCCGTCCTGCTGGTCGTCGGCGCGCGTCTGCTGCCCGAGTCCCGCGATCCGGGCCGCGGACCGTGGGACCCGGCGAGCGTGCTCCTGTCGCTGCTCGGCATGTTCGGGGTCGTGTACGCCGTCAAGCAGCTCGCCGTCCACGGGCCGGGACCGACTGCCCTCGGGGCCGGACTGCTCGGCGCGGCGGGCCTCCACGGCTTCGTACGCCGCCAACTCGCCCTGCCCGTACCACTGCTGGACATGCGGCTGTTCCGGCACCGCGGCTTCTCCGGGGCGGTGCTGGCCGACCTGCTCACCGTGCTCGGGCTCGCCGGGATCGTCTTCTTCCTCTCCCAGTTCCTCCAGGAGGTCCAGGGCCGCTCCCCGCTCCAGGCGGGCCTGTTCGAGCTGCCCGCCACGCTGGGTGCCGCGGGCACCGGCCTCGTCGCGGGGGCCGTCGCCCGGCGCTGGTCGGTGCGGGCCGCCGTCACCGGCGGCCTGGGCGCCACCGGGCTCGCCCTGGTCGCCCTGCTGGCCCTGCGGCCCGGCTCGGGCTTCCTCTACCTCGGCGGCGTCCTGCTCGTCACCGGGGCCGGGGCGGGACTCTCGTACACCGTGACCGCCGACGTCATCCTCTCCAGCGTCCCGCCGGCGCAGGCCGGTGCGGCCTCCGGCGTCTCGGAGACGGCCTACGAACTCGGTGCGGCCCTCGGCATCGCCCTGCTCGGCTCGATCGTCACCGGCATCTCCGGCGGCCCGGCCTCGGCGGCGCCCGCCGCGTTCACCGACGGCCTGCGGACGGCATCCGCCGTGGGCGGCGGCGTCCTGCTGGTCGCGGCGGCGGCCGCCTGGGGGTTGCTGCGGGGGCAGCGGCTCGCGGGAGCGGTGCGCCGCTGAGCCGCGCGTGGCATTCGGGTGGGTTCGGTGTGTTCGCCCGTGCGGGTGGGGGGTGCTGCGCGTGGCTGAGTCGCCCGTGCGGTTCGGGTGGGTTCGGTGTGTTTGCCTGTGCGGGTGCGTCGGGGTTGGTCGCGCAGTTCCCCGCGCCCCTTGAGGGGGGTGGTGCGTGCGGGTTCTCGCGTCCCTACGGGGCGTTACGCCGCGGTCGCGTGGTCGGCGGCCTTGGCCGCCTTGGCCTTGGTGGCGTAGACGTCGACGTACTCCTGGCCGCCGAGCCGCATGACGTGGCTCATCACCTCGTCGGTGACGGCGCGCAGCACGTAGCGGTCGCGGTCCATGCCCTCGTAGCGGGAGAACTCCAGGGCCTTGCCGAAGCGGACCGTGAAGCGGTGCACGCGGGGCATGCCGGCGCCGCCGGGCTGGATGCGGTCGGTGCCGACCATGGCGAACGGGACAACGGGGGCCCCGGTCATCAGGGCCAGCCGGGACACGCCGGTGCGGCCGCGGTAGAGGCGGCCGTCGGGGGAGCGGGTGCCCTCCGGGTAGATGCCGAAGACCTTGCCCTCGGTGAGGATGCGATGCCCGGTCATCAGGGCGGCGACACCGCCGTGGCCTCCGTCGCGGTCGACCGGGATCATGCCCACGGAGGTGAAGAAGGCCGCCATGAGGCGGCCCTTGAGGCCGGGGGTGGTGACGTATTCGTCCTTGCCGATGAAGAAGACCTGCCGCTTGACGACCAGGGACAGGAACATCGAGTCGATGAAGGTGACGTGGTTGCCGGCGAGGATGACCGGGCCCTCACCCGGGATGTGCTCCATGCCCTCGACCCTCGGGCGGAACAGTACACGCATCAGTACTCCGAGCAGCGCCTTGAGGATGATGCGGAACAACGGGTCCTCCGGTCGTGGTCGGCAGAGGTCCGGCGGGACTCTGCGCAGGGTCTCGCTCACCAGTGTGCGCCTCCCCCGTCGAGGACGATACTTCCGCGGCGCCACGACACGCACACCGGGTTCACACGACTGGCACGCATTGTTGATCCGCGTTACCGCCGTGTTCCGACGGTGGCCGCCCGGCTGAAACGGCCGGCCGCCTACGATGCGCGCGTCGCTTGACAGGGTCCGGACAGATGTTCGGCCGATTCGAGGGAGCGCACATGACGCACGAGCAGCAGGGCCAGGACCAGGGCCGGGGTCCCGGCCGCCGGGCACTGATCGGAGCGGCGGCCGCGTTCGGGGCCGGCGCCTCCGTCCTCGGCACGGCGGGGGGCGCGGCGGCGAACGGGCGCGAGTCCTCGCACGGTTCGTCGCACGACTCCGCGCACGGACCGGTGAGAGCCCTTCCCGTGCCGACCGTCGTCGGTCACCGCGGCGCCAGCGGCTACCGCCCCGAGCACACCTTCGGCTCGTACCAGCTCGCGCTGGACCTCGGCGCCGACGTGATCGAGCAGGACCTCGTCCCCACCAAGGACGGCCACCTGGTCTGCCGTCACGAGCCGGAGATCGGCGGCACCACCGACGTCGCCAAGCACCCGGAGTTCGCCTCCCGCAGGACCACCAAGACCATCGACGGCGTCGCCACCACCGGCTGGTTCACCGAGGACTTCACCCTCGCCGAGCTGAAGACGCTGCGCGCCGTCGAGCGGCTGCCCGCACAGCGGCAGCACAACACCCTCTACGACGGCCACTGGGAGATCCCCACCTTCGAAGAGGTGCTGCGCTGGGCCGACGACCAGGGCCGCAAGCGCGACAAGGCGGTGTGGCTGCACGTCGAGACCAAGCACCCCACCTACTTCCGCGGCATCGGCCTCGGCCTGGAGGAGCGGGTGGCCAAGCTGCTCCGCCGCTACGGCCGCGACCAGCGCAACTCCCCGCTGTTCCTGCAGTCCTTCGAGCCCACCAGCCTCCAGCGGCTCGGCGCGCTCGGCCTGCGCAACCCCAAGGTCTTCCTGCTGGACGCCGCCACCACCCGCCCCTACGACCTCGTGGCGGCGGGCGACCCGCGTACCGTCGCCGACCTGGTCACCCCGGCCGGCCTCAAGTGGATCGCCGGCTTCGCGCAGGGCATCGGCCCCACCGTCAACCTGATCATCCCGCGTGACGCGGCCGGCAACCTCGGCACGCCGACCACGCTGGTGCGCGACGCCCACAAGGCCGGGCTGATCCTGCACCCCTACACGATGCGCAACGAGAACGCCTTCCTGCCGGCCGCCTACCGCGTCGGCACCGACCCGAACGCCTACGGCGACGCCTTCGGCGCCTTCCAGCTCTACTTCGAGCAGGGCATCGACGGCATCTTCTCCGACAACTGCGACACCGCGCTGCTCGCCCGCGCGGCCTTCGTCAACAAGGCGTGACGCCACTGCCGCGCACGGGTGGTTCCCCCGCCAGGGGGCAACCGCCCGGCGCGGCACGGGTGTCCCGCGGGGCATGAGCGCATCCGCACGCCACGACGAACTGACCCGCATCCGGCCACTGCTCGCCGCCGAGGCGGCGGCGGAGTCCGTACCCGGCGCCGTCGAGGCCGCCGACCTCGAACAGTCCGTGTGGCTGCGGCTGCTGGAGCTGCCGGAACCGCCCGACGACCCCGCGGGGTGGCTGCGCCGTGCGGTGCGCGCCGAGGCGCGGCTCGCCGGGCGGCACGCCCGCCACGAGACCCCGCTGGCTCCCGCCGCACTGGGCGGGCACGCGGCCGCGCAGGCGCCCACCGCGGAACAGCAGGTGCTCGCCGCCGAGCGGCGCCGCGCCCTGCTGGCCGCCGCGGGCCGGCTGCCGGGGCGCTGCCCTGAGCTGGTATCGGCCCTGATCTCCCGTTCCGACCTCACTTACCGGGAAATCTCCCGGGAGTTGGGAATCTCACAGGGCAGTCTGGGCCCGCTGCGTTCCCGCTGCCTGAGTTGTCTGCGTACGATCCTCGCAACCGGGGTTGCATCTCCCGTACGACGGGGTAATGCACCGTAAACAGTCGGCGACAGGGCGCTTGTGCGCGGCCGCGCCGTGTTCCGGTACCAGTCAGGGCAACGTCCTGGGCGCCCCCTCACCCCTCAGGCGCCCGGGCGACTCGAAGGGGAGGCCAGCGCACATGGGCATGAGCGTGACCATCTCTACCGCGATGGGCGACGACGCCGAGAAGATCCTCAAACTGCAATACCTGTGCTACCAGAGCGAGGCGGAGCTTTACGGCGACTACGGCATCGAACCGTTGACGCAGACCCTCGACGCGCTGCGCGAGGAGCTCACGCAGGGCACGGTCCTGGTGGCCAGGCTCGGCGAGGAGGTGGTCGGCTCGGTCCGCGGCGCGGTCGACGACGACGGCACCGCCCGCATCGCCAAACTGATCGTCCACCCCCGCATGCAGCGGCACGGCCTCGGCGGCCGGCTGCTGCGGGCCATCGAGGAACGGCTGGCGGCCGACCTCCAGGCCAAGCGCTACCGCCTCTTCACGGGCCACCGCAGCGAGTTCAACCTGCGGCTGTACCGCAAGCTCGGCTACGCGCAGGTGGGTTCGGCCGAGCCGGTCAGCGGCCGGCTGAGCCTGGTGCACATGGAGAAGCCGGCGGCGCAGTCCTACGCCGCCAGCGCCTGAGCGCGGATCAGGACGTCCGCTGTGGCTGCGCCGCCCGGCGCAGCCACAGCAGTCCGCTGACGGGGATGACCAGGGGCAGGAACAGGTAGCCCATGCCGTAGTCCGACCACACCGTCTGGTCGGGGAAGGCCGAGGAGTCCACCAGCGTCAGCGTGCCCACGGTCAGTACGCCGATCAGCTCCAGCGTGCAGCTGACCAGCGCCACCTTCCGGGCGCTCTCGCCGCCCCGCCACAGCGCCACCGTGATCACCGCGTACACGATTCCGGCGAGCAGCGACAGCAGGTACGCCAGCGGCGCCTCGTCGAACTGCAGGGCGATCTGCACGATCGCGCGGGACAGCGCGGCGACGGTGAAGACCCCGTACAGCGAGAGCAGCAGCCGTCCCGGGCCGCGGCCGATCCCCTTGTCCGGCGCGGTCTGCCCGGTGGTCCTGCCGGCGGTCTCAGGCACTGACGCCTCCCCAGATGTCGTACAGCCGTACTTCCAGCACGGCCAGGATGACCCCGCCCGCGGCCACGATCGCCGAGCCCCAGCGGGTGCGCTCGGTCAGCGACATGAAGCCCGCGGCCGGGACCGTGCAGGCCGCGCCGAGCAGGTACGCGACGAAGATCGTCGTCCCGTCGACCGGCTTGTCGCCCGCGCCGAGCCTGACCACGCCGATCACCAGCTGGGCCAGCGCCAGCACGGCCACCACGGCCATGCCGATGAAGTGCCAGTCCTTGGTCGGCTGGTCCCGGAAGGCAGCGAAACCGCACCAGGCGGCCAGCAGCAGCGCCGTGGCGGAGACCACGATCGTGAGGACGTCGAGCATGGCGTGACTCTATTACGGGCGGGAATCGCCGGATCCCACACCCCGGCCTGTCCGCATCGCGGACGCCGGGACCGGATATTGGTACGCCGCCGGGGTGTCTGCTTTACTGGTGCCCATGACCACGACGAACCGCCGCTGCCGCGCGACCGAGGCGATGACGCCCGGTGTTCGTCGTATGTGTCGAATGTGTGCACGCTGAGGGCCCACGCCATCTGAGTCTCGCGCCCCGAAGTGAGACCCGCCCCTCCTGCCACGGATCGCGCACACCACCCCCCATGCACATGGACACGGACACGGAACCGCAGCGCGCCCTCTGCCGCTGCCGGCTGACGCACGACCCCCAGCCGCCCGGCACCCGCTGCTGACTCCTCCCACCCCCTTCCGGGGCGCAGCCATGCCTGCCGACCGTGCATTCACCCCCCTGTGCGGCTTTTGTCTGCCGCGCACTCGACAGTGACGGAAATCCCAGTGATCACCACAACGGGCCTGACCAAGGTCTACCGTTCCCACGGCCGGGACACGGTGGCCCTCGACGGCGTCGACCTGCATGTCCGCGAAGGCGAGGTGTACGGCGTCGTCGGCCGCAGCGGCGCAGGCAAGAGCACCCTCATCCGCTGCGTCAACCTGCTGGAGCGGCCGACCTCGGGCACCGTCGAGGTCGCCGGGCAGGACCTGACCGCGCTCGCCGGCCGCTCGCCGCGCGCCGGTTCGGCCCTGCGCGCCGCCCGCGGCCGGATCGGCATGGTCTTCCAGCACTTCAACCTGCTGTCCTCGCGCACCGTCCAGGACAACGTCGAACTCCCGCTGGAGATCCTCGGCGTCTCCGGCCGGCAGCGCACGGCCAAGGCCCGCGAACTGCTCGACCTCGTGGGCCTCGCCGACAAGGCGCGCGCCTACCCCGCCCAGCTCTCCGGGGGCCAGAAGCAGCGGGTCGGCATCGCCCGGGCCCTGGCCGGCGACCCGAAGGTGCTGCTCTCCGACGAGGCCACCTCCGCCCTCGACCCCGAGACCACCCGCTCGATCCTCCAGCTCCTGCGCGACCTCAACCGGCAACTCGGCCTCACCGTGCTGCTGATCACGCACGAGATGGAGGTCGTCAAGGCGGTCTGCGACTCCGCCGCACTGATGAAGGGAGGCCGGATCGTGGAATCCGGCAGGGTCACCGACCTGCTCGCCACCCCCGGCTCCGAACTCGCCCACGAGCTCTTCCCGGTCGGCGGCGAGCCGTCCGGCGAGGACCGCACCGTCGTCGACCTCACCTTCCACGGGGAGGCCGCGACCGAACCGGTCATCTCGCAGCTCTCGCGCACCTACAACATCGACATCTCCGTGCTCGGCGCCGCGCTCGAGACCATCGCGGGACGCCAGGTCGGCCGCATGCGGATCGAACTGCCCGGCGCCTTCGAGGACAACGTGGTGCCCATCGGCTTCCTGCGCGAGAAGGGCCTCCAGGTCGACATCGCGCCGGCCGCCGGCGCGGAGCGGGCCGAGCGGATCGAGGGGGCCGCGAAGTGACCTGGTCCGAGATGCAGCCGCTGCTGTCCCAGGCCTGCGGGGAGACGCTGGTCATGGTCGGCTGGTCCACGCTGATATCCGTCGCGGGCGGCCTGCCGATCGGCGTGCTGCTCGTCCTCACCGGCCGCGGCGGACTGCTCGCCAACGGCGTGTTCTCCAAGGCGCTGGGCGCCGTGGTCAACGTGATCCGGTCGCTGCCCTTCGTGATCCTCATGATCTACCTGATGCCGTTCACCAAGTCCCTGGTCGGCACCACGATCGGTCCGCAGGCGATGATCGTCCCGCTGTCGATCGGCGCGATCCCGTTCTTCGCCCGGCTGGTGGAGATCGCCGTCCGCGAAGTGGACTCCGGTTTCGTCGAGGCCGTGCAGTCCATGGGCGGCAGCACCTGGACCGTCGTGCGCAAGGCCCTGCTGCCGGAGTCGCTGCCCGCGTTGATCTCCGCCGCCACCACGACCGTCATCGCCCTGATCGGCTACTCGGCCATGGCCGGGCTCATCGGCGGCGGCGGCCTCGGCGACCTCGCCGTCCGCTACGGGTACCAGCGCTTCGAGACCGGGCTGATGAACGTGACGCTGGCCGTCCTCATCGTGATCGTCACCGCGGTCCAGTTCCTCGGCGACCTCACCGCCCGCGGCGTCTCGCGCCGCGGCCGGGCCTCCGTCGCCCCGCGGCTGCGCCTGCTGCGTCCGGCCGCCGCCACCGAGACCTCCTGACACCCGCACCACCCACCGTTCAGAAAGGCACTTTTCGTGCGTACCCCTGTCAAGACCACCACCGCCGTCCTGGCCGCCACCGGCCTCGCCCTCGTCCTGGCCGCCTGCGGCTCGGACTCCGGCTCCACCAAGGACAGCGCGAGCGACCCGCTCGTCGTCGCCGCGAGCCCCGTCCCGCACGCGGAGATCCTGGACTTCGTGAAGAAGAACCTGGCCGCCAAGGCCGGACTCAAGCTGGAGGTCAAGGAGTTCAGCGACTACGTGACGCCGAACACCGCGACCGAGGACGGCGACGTCGACGCCAACTACTTCCAGAACCAGCCCTACCTGGACGACTTCAACAAGAAGAAGGGCACCCACATCGTGCCCGTCGTCACCGTCCACCTGGAGCCGCTGGGGCTGTACTCCAGCAAGCTGAAGTCCGCCGACGCGCTCAGGAGCGGCGCGACGATAGCCCTGGCCAACGACGCGGTGAACGAGGCCCGGGGGCTGAAACTGCTCGCCGCCAACGGCCTGATCACCCTCAGGGACGGCGTCGGCAACGAGGCCACCCCCGCCGACGTCACCGGCAATCCGAAGAACCTGAAGTTCAAGGAGC
Source organism: Streptomyces sp. NPDC088733 (assembly GCF_044751185.1). Classification (NCBI taxonomy): domain Bacteria; kingdom Bacillati; phylum Actinomycetota; class Actinomycetes; order Kitasatosporales; family Streptomycetaceae; genus Streptomyces; species Streptomyces sp. NPDC088733. The sequence goes on along the minus strand of NZ_JBIVLH010000011.1, from coordinate 14,100 downwards.
TGGAGGCGGCCCAGCTGCCCCGTTCCCTGGACGACGTCGACGCCGCCGTCATCAACGGCAACTACGCCATCGCCGCGGGACTCAAGCCCGCCCAGGACGCCCTGGTCCTGGAGTCCGCGACGAACAACCCCTACGGCAACTTCCTCGCTGTCAAGGAGGGCAACGAGAAGGACCCGCGTGTGCTCAAGCTCAAGAAGCTGCTCACCTCGCCCGAGGTGAAGAAGTTCATCGAGGACACCTACGCCGGCTCCGTCATCCCCTCCTTCTGACGCTCCCGTGGGGGCGGTGCGCGGTCACTGCGTGCCGTCCCCGCCGTGGACCCCCGCCCAGTCCAGGCGCAGCTGCTCGGTCCGCGGCAGCCGGGACACGATCAGGTCGTACGAGTCCTCGATCATCTCCCGCACCAGGCGGTCGGTGAGCGAACCGTCCAGGGTGACCGTGTTCCAGTGCCGCTTGTTCAGATGCCAACCGGGGGCGATCGCCGCGTGCTCCGCCCGCAACCGGACGGCCAGTTCGGGATCGCACTTCAGGCTGACCTGGAGCGGCTCACCGGCCAGCGCGCTGATCGCGAAGATCTTCCCGCCCACCTTGAAGACCGTCACCTCCGCGTTGCGCGGGAACGGGTTCTCCTCGCTGACCCCATTGAAGCCGAGGCAGAAGTCCCTGAGCCGGTCCGTGTCCATCCGCCCATTCAACCGGGCGGCACCGACAGTGCGGGCCGCGCCGCCTCAGTGCCGGCGCACCCAGTAGACGTCCGTGGTGTACGGCATCTCGATGGCGCCCCTGCCGCGCGTCGCGTCGTGCCCGGCGAGCACCGCCTCGACCTCCGCGCGCACGCGCTCCTGCTCCGCGGGGTCCATCACCGCGATGTGGCTGGAGGAGGTCATGCGCTCCACCACGTCCGACACCGTCGTCGAGTACGGGTTCGGCCAGTGCCGCTCGTACACCTGCGACCAGCCCTCCCGGTCGCCGAAGGCCTTGCGCCAGCCGCCGTCCAGCGGGCTCGGCAGGTCGCGCGGCGCGAGCCGGAAGACGATGTCCTGGTAGTCCCGCACCCACGGCACGGAGGTGTCGTAGGTGTTCCACACCAGCGCCAGCCAGCCGCCCGGCCGCAGCAGCCGCTCCACCTCGGCCAGCGCCTCGTCCTCCTGGAACCAGTGCCACGACTGCGCCGCCACCACCACGTCGGCGGACCCGCCGGGCAGCCCGGTCGCCTCCGCGGTGCCGGCCGTCACCCGCACCTTCGGCAGCCGCAGCTCCGCAAGCCGCTCCCGCATCTCCGCCACCGGCTCCACCGCGACCACCTCGGCCCCGGTCAGCGCCAGCAGCCGGGTGAACTTGCCGGTGCCGGCGCCGAGGTCGACCACGGTGCGCCCGGCCTCAAGGGCCAGCACGTCCGCCAACTCGGCCAGGGCAGCCATGGGGTACGAGGGCCGCGACCGCTCGTAGACACCCGCCGCCCGCTGATATCCGACTCCTGCTGCGTGGTGCACCGTCACGCGGGCAGACGCTAGCAGGACCGTATGACAGCAGGAGGAGCGGACCTGCGGAAAAGCCGGAGAACAGCACGCCAACTGCGCTCGTCGCGGGGGTGGTTGCCCGTACCCTTGACCGACGGCCGCACGGCCCCCGCGGCGACCCGGTCCTGCGGGTGACCCGTTGGATGCTGCATGCTGTGCACTTCACACATGTCCTTGCTACGGAGCGTCGAATGACCAGCTTTCCGGAGATCTCCATCAATACGGAGCGGCTGGTGCTGCGCCCCTACGAGGAGGCGGACATCCCCGCGCACACGGAGATGATGAACGACGAGTCCGTGGTGGCCTGGACCTCCGTGCCGCATCCCTACAGCGAGGCCGACTCCCGCACCTTCCTCACCGAGACCGCGCCCGCCGAGCGGGCCTCCGGGCGGGGCGTCGTCCTCGCCGTGACGGAGTTCCTCACCCAGCGGCTGGTCGGCACCGTCCACCTGCAGCGCGCCGACTGGCGCATCCGCAGCGCCGAGGCGGGCTACGTCATCGCGCCCTGGGCCCGCGGCGAGGGCTACGCCGCCGAGGCCGTGCTCGCGGCCGCCCAGTGGCTCTTCGACGACCAGAAGTTCGAGCGGCTGGAACTGCGCACCGCCGCCGACAACGCCGCCTCCCAGCAGGTCGCCCAGCGGATCGGCTGCGTCAGCGAGGGAGTGCTGCGCAACGCGGGCCTGGTGCGGGCCCGGCCCGACGGGGACAGCGACGGCCACTGGGAGCAGGTCCGCACCGACCTGATCGTCTGGAGCCTGCTCCCCGAGGACCTCGACGGCCTCACCGGACGCGCCTCCGACGGCTCGGACTACGCGGCCTACGCCGACTGGCAGTGAGCACCCCGTAGCCCAAGATCCTGGGCGGGGTACTGTGCACACCCCGGGGAAGACATGTCCCGGGGAACCACACCGCGACGCGCCCAGAAGGCAGGACGACGATGGCCGACCGTGTCACCGTGATCGGGTGGGACGGCTCACCACCCGGCGAGGCCGCGCGTTCCGCGCTGGCGGCGGCGACCCTGGTGGCCGGAACACGGCACCACCTGGCACTGCCCTTCGTGCCGGAGGAGGCCGAGCGGATCGTCCTCGGCAGCATCGACCTCGCCGCCCGCCGCATCGCCCGGCACCGCGGCACCGCGGTCGTCCTGGCCGACGGCGACCCCGGGTTCTTCGGCGTCGTACGGGCCCTGCGCGCCCCCGACCACGGCCTGGAGGTCGAGGTCGTCCCCGGCGTGACCTCGGTGGCCCAGGCCTTCGCGCGGGCCGGCATGCCCTGGGACGACGCCCGCGTCGTCGTCGCGCACACGCGCACCCTGCGCCGCGCCGTCAACGTCTGCCGGGCCCACCCCAAGGTCGCGGTGCTGACCGCACCCGGCGCCGGGCCGGCCGAACTCGCCCTGCTGCTCGGCGACGAGCAGCGCACGTTCGTGATCTGCGAGGCGCTCGGCACCGAGCAGGAGCAGGTCACCGTCCTCACCTCCGACAAGGTCCCCGACCACACCTGGCGCGACCCCAACGTTGTTCTGGTCGTCGGTGCCGCGCCCAGCGCGCCGCCGGCCGCCTCCGGGCAGGCGGGCTGGCTCGCCGGGGGCGACCCCGCCCCCGCGGACCGGGTGCGCGGCTGGGCCCTTCCCACCGAGCGGTACGCGCCCGTGGACGGGCCCGCGCAGCTGCGCGCCCTGCAACTGGCCCGGCTCGGACCGCGTACCGGCGATCTGCTCTGGGACATCGGGGCCGGCGGCGGGGCCGTCGCCGTGGAGGCCGCGCGCTTCGGCGCGGCCGTCATCGCGGTCGAGCGGGACGCGGCGGCCTGCGACCGTGTCGAGGCCACCGCACGGGACTTCGGGGTGCAGGTGCGCGTCGTGCACGGCGAGGCGCCGGAGGTTCTCGAGGACCTTCCGGAACCGGACATCGTGCGCATAGGCGGTGGCGGCGCGGAGGTCGTCGAGGCGTGCGCCGCACGCCGCCCGGAACGGATCGCCGCGAGTGCCGCGAACCGGGACGAGGCGGAAGCCGTCAGAAGCGCCCTCGAAGACGGCGGATACGCCGTGGAATGCGCGTTGTTGCAGGCTGTGGAGCTGGACTCGGACTGGTCGGAGCGGGAGCGCACGGTGGTGTTCGCGCTCCTCGGGCACCGCAGGTGAGGCGATGCGTTGGCCCGTATTGCGACCGGTTTGAGGTGAACCCCCCTGAGCACGCGCGGGCACACGCACGGTAGGCTTGCGGACCGCTGTGCCGTCGTCGTGCGTTGACGTCGACTGAGGGCTGATCAGTATCGATCAGTATCGGTCACTCCCCGCCGACGTGCCGCTTGCAGCCCACGCTCGTTCTTGCTGTGGGCAGTGTGTGCGGCGCAGCGTTGGAAGGAGCGAACCGATGGGCGAGGGGCACGCATGACTGACACCGGCCAGGTCCCGGGTGAGGGACTGCCGGAGAACGCAGGCGGAGAAGCGGTTCTGCAGCCGCACGCCGACCTTCCCGGCAGTGGTGCTCAGCAGCCGGTCGTCCCCACCTGGGAGACCGACCCGCTGAACGCACCGGTCCCGCCCGCCGCATACGCCTACCTCGACCAGCCGGTCGGCCCCGCGGTCGCCGACGAGGACGAGGAGATGCTGCTGATGCCCGGACTGCAGGGGTCGTGGGCCGACCCGCAGCCGGTGCCGCCGCAGCCCGCCGCACCCGCCGCCGTTCCGGTGGCCCCGGTCGCGCCGGCACCCATGGCCGCGCCCGTGGGCGAACCCGCCCCGGTGGCGCCCGCGATGGCGCACGAGACGCACGTCCAGGTGCACGAGCAGCTGACCGGCGCCCTCGCCGCCCCGGTCGCCCCGCCCGGCGGCCCGCACGAGCACGACGCCCACGAGAGCGGCGGCCGTGACTCGGGCTCCCTCGACTACTCAGCCGTGCGCGCCTCGGCGACGCCGCCCGCCGGCGTCCCGGTGCCGGGTGCCGCGGTGGACGGGCAGCCGCAGGCCGCTCCCGCGGAACCGCTCGTCCCTGCCCCCGCGCCCGCGCCCGCCCTCGAGACCCTGACGCCGGAGCCGGTGGTGACCGACGCGGCCGTGGCGGCCGCACCGCAGGCGTTCCAGGAGCAGGTCCCGGCCACGCCGGCGCCCGTCCGGCGGCCGCTGCACATGGGCCCGCCCATCCCCGACCCGTCCAACGGCGGCGGTGTCGTACGGTCCCTGGCCGACCGCGGCCCGGCGACGTCCGTCCCGCAGTCCGTGCCGGTCACGCCGCCGCCCGTGGCGGCCGTGCCGCCCGTTCCGTCGACGTCGTCGATTCCGTCCGTTCCGTCCGTTCCGTCCATGTCGACGGTGCCGACCGAGCCGTCCGTGCCATCCGTGCCGGAGACGCCTGCCGCGGCGACCCCCGTCGTGCCGGTGCCGCCGTCCGTCGAGACGCCGCTGCGCCACGCCGGGCCGCCGACGACCGGTCCGGAGTACCTGGACATCCCGCGCGACGAGCCGTCCGCCGCGGGCGCCGCCTGGGCGGCGCCGGAGCAGGAGCCCGAGGTCGCCGCCGAGCCCGAGCCCGAGCCTGTGCCCGAGCTCGCCGAGCTGCCGATCGCACCGCAGGCGGAGGAGGTTGCGGCCCCCGCTCCCGAGCCGGAGCCGGTGGCGGAGGCGCTGCCCGAGCCCGCCGTGGTGGAGGCCGAGCCGCTGCCGCTGGACTCCCCGGACGAGCCGCTGCCGTTCGGGATGGAGCCGGAGCCGGAGCCCGAGCCCGAGCCCGTGGCCCGGGAGGCCGTCGTCCCCGAGATCGCTGCCCCGGAGATCGCTGCCCCGGAGGTCGTTGTTCCGGAATTTGTCGAGGTCGCCGAGGTCGTCGAGCCCGTCGCGGTTTCCGAGGACGCCGGGGCCTCCGTTCCCGAGGCGGCGGAGTCCGCCGGGCCCGACGTGGAGACCGTCGAGGGCGAGGACGTCCCGGAGCTGCTGCTCCCCGCCGCCGAGGGCTACGAACCCGCCGTGCGGGACGCCGTGCACCGCGTCATCCGCGAACGCCGCGACATCCGCAACGGCTTCCGGAACGACCCCATCCCGCACGAGGTGCTGATCCGCGTCCTGGAGGCGGCCCACACCGCGCCCAGCGTCGGCCACTCCCAGCCCTGGGACTTCGTCGTCATCCGCTCCGCCGAGACCCGGCAGCGCATGCACGAACTCGCCATGCAGCAGCGCGACGCGTTCGCCAAGTCCCTTCCCAAGGGGCGGGCCAAGCAGTTCCGCGAGCTGAAGATCGAGGCGATCCTCGACACCCCGGTCAACATCGTCGTGACCGCGGACCCCACCCGCGGCGGCCGCCACACGCTGGGCCGCTACACCCAGCCGCAGATGGCGCCCTACTCGTCGGCACTGGCGGTGGAGAACCTCTGGCTCGCCGCCCGCGCCGAAGGCCTCGGCGTCGGCTGGGTCAGCTTCTTCGACGAGCGCGAGATGGTCCGCGAACTCGGCCTCCCCGAGCACCTGGAGGTCGTCGCCTACCTGTGCGTCGGCTACGTCGACGAGTTCCCCGAGGACCCGGAGCTCGTGCAGTCCGGCTGGTCCAAGCGGCGCCCGCTGGCCTGGGTCGTCCACGAGGAGGAGTACGGCAACCGCGCCCTGCCCGGCGAGGAGCCGCACGACCTCCTGGAGGAGACGCTGCGCGGCATCCGCCCGCTCGACGCCAAGGCGCTCGGCGAGGCGTGGGAGCGGCAGAAGCGGATGACCAAGCCGGCCGGCGCGCTCGGCATGCTGGAGATCATCTCCGCGCAGCTCAGCGGCCTGTCCCGGCAGTGCCCCCCGCCGATCCCCGAGCCCGCCGCCGTCGCCATCTTCGCCGGCGACCACGGCGTGCACGCCCAGGGCGTCACCGCGTGGCCGCAGGAGGTCACCGGCCAGATGGTCGCCAACTTCCTGGGCGGCGGAGCCGTGTGCAACGCCTTCGCCAACCAGGTGGGCGCCGAGGTCTGCGTCGTGGACGTCGGCGTCGCCTCCGAACTCCCCAGCACGCCCGGTCTGCTGCCGCGCAAGGTGCGCCCCGGCACCGGTGACTTCACCGCCGGCCCCGCGATGTCCCGCGAGGAGGTCCTGCGGGCCATCGAGGTCGGCATCGAGACCGCGCGCGATCTTGTCGCCGCGGGCAACAAGGCGCTGCTGACCGGCGAGATGGGCGTCGCCAACACCACCGTCTCCGCGGCCCTGATCTCCGTCTACACCGGGGTCGACCCGGCGGAGGTCACCGGGCGCGGCACGGGCATCAACGACGAGATGCACGCGCGCAAGGTCGATGTCGTACGGCGGGCGCTGGAGCTCCACCGGCCCGATCCGTCCGACCCGATCGAGGTCCTGGCGGCCATCGGCGGCCTCGAACACGCGGCCATGGTCGGCCTGTTGCTCGGCGCGGCGTCCCTGCGGACCCCGGTCATCCTGGACGGCGTCAGCGCCGGCGCGGCTGCCCTGGTCGCCCGCGCGATCGCGCCCGAGGTCCTCGCGGCCTGCATCGCTGGGCACCGCAGCGCGGAACCCGGTCACCGCGCGGCCCTCACGAAGCTGGGGCTGCGGCCGCTGGTCGACCTCGACCTGCGGCTGGGGGAGGGGACGGGGGCGTTGCTGGCGCTGCCGCTGGTGCAGAGTGCTGCGCGGGCGATGCATGAGGTGGCGACGTTCGACTCCGCGGGGGTGACGGAAAAGGGCTGACGCCCTTCCCCGTGGGGTTCCCCGCCCTCCCGCCCGTGTGCCCGGCAAGGTCTGGGCGCCCCGACGCGCGTTGTTGGGGGGCCGGGTTCGGGGCCTCCGGGGCTGCCATTCTGGACAGCACATTTAGGTGCCTCAGGTACTCGGATTGATCGCTCCGGGTTGTGCACCCAAATATGCTCCAGTGTCCAGAACGCCACCCCTCCGACCCCGCCCCCTCAGGTTTCGCCATGCGCCTGATCCCCGGTGGGTGGGCGAAGGGGCGGTCCGGGGTTGCCGCGAGTGCTGTCTGAACCCCCACCGGCCGTAAGTCGCCCCAACCGGCCCGGGAGGGGGTGCGCCGGGGTCCGCCCGCAGGCGACGAGCGGTGACTGCGGTACGCGAATTGCGGGGGTAAACCGCGAGCGCCGAGGACGGGCGCCGGAGCGGCGCCGACCCCCCACAGCACACGTGCGGGGCCCGCACTTACCGCGCCGGGCAATCGGGCGGGAGGGCGGGGAAAAAACCCAGGGCCCAAGCACACCGTAGGGTTGACGCGGGAACCGCCACGCCGACGACGAGGAGCCGCACCACCATGACAGCCGAGCGCAGCGACGCCGTGCCCGCATATCCCGTCGGACTGCGGCTGGCGGGTCGGCGCGTGGTCGTGCTGGGCGGCGGCCAGGTCGCCCAGCGCCGGCTGCCGACGCTGGTGGCCGCGGGGGCGGACGTGGTGCTGGTCTCGCCGTCGGCGACGCCGTCCGTGGACGCGATGGCCGCCGCCGGCGAACTGCGCTGGGAGCGGCGCCGCTACCGTCCCGGGGACCTGGCGGACGCGTGGTACGCGCTGATCGCGACGGACGACGCGGAGGTGAACGAGGCGGCGTCCGCGGAGGCGGAGGAGCGCCGCGTGTGGTGTGTGCGCAGTGACGACGCCGACGCGGCGACCGCGTGGACGCCGGCGACGGGGCGGACGGACGGCGTGACCGTCGCCGTGCTGACCGGGCGTGATCCGCGGCGTTCCGCGGCGGTGCGGGACGCGATCGTGGAGGGGCTGCGGAACGGCTCGCTGGCCGCGCCCCAGCGTCGGGGCCGGATCCCGGGGGTGGCGCTGGTGGGCGGTGGGCCGGGGGACCCGGACCTGATCACGGTGCGCGGCCGCCGGCTGCTCGCGGAGGCTGACGTGGTGATCGCGGACCGTCTGGGACCGCGCGATCTGCTGGACGAACTGCCGCCGCACGTCGAGGTGATCGACGCCGCGAAGATCCCGTACGGCCGCGCGATGGCGCAGGAGGCGATCAATGCCGCGCTGATCGAGCACGCGAAGGCGGGCAAGGCCGTTGTGCGGCTCAAGGGCGGCGACCCGTTCGTGTTCGGCCGGGGTATGGAGGAGGCGCAGGCGCTGGCGGAGGCCGGGATTCCGTGCACGGTGGTGCCGGGCATCTCGAGTTCGATCAGTGTGCCGGCCGCCGCGGGCATCCCGGTGACGCACCGGGGCGTGGCGCACGAGTTCACCGTGGTGAGCGGCCATGTGGCTCCGGAGGACCCCCGTTCCCTGGTGGACTGGGAGGCGCTGGCCCGGTTGCGCGGCACGTTGGTGCTGTTGATGGGGGTCGAGCGGATCGCCGCGATCGCGGACGCGCTCGTGGCGCACGGCCGGGGCGCCGACACGCCTGTCGCGGTCGTCCAGGAGGGCACGACGGCGTCTCAGCGGCGCGTGGACGCGACGCTCGCGACGGTGGGGCGGAAGGTGGCCGAGGAGGGCGTGCGGCCGCCCGCGGTGATCGTGATCGGCGACGTCGTGGCCGTGGGCGCGGTGGCCTCCCGTGGCTGAGCTGGTCACCGTCGACGATCCCGAGGACCCGCGGCTGCACGACTACACCTCGCTGACCGACGTCGAGCTGCGCCGCCGCCGCGAGCCCGCGGAGGGCCTGTTCATCGCGGAGGGCGAGAAGGTCATCCGCCGTGCCTGGCAGGCCGGTTACGGCATGCGCTCGATGATGCTCTCCGCCAAGTGGGTCGACGTCATGCGGGACGTCATCGACGCGGCTCCGGCGCCGGTGTACGTGGTGGACCCCGCCGTCGCCGAGCGGGTGACCGGTTACCACGTGCACCGCGGTGCCCTCGCGTCGATGCGGCGCAAGGAACTGCCGGAGCCCCGGGAGCTGCTGGCCGGGGACCGTCCGGGCCCCCGCCGTGTCGCGGTCTTCGAGGACATCGTCGACCACGCCAACATGGGCGCGGCCTTCCGCAACGCCGCCGCCCTCGGCGTGGACGCGGTGCTGCTCACCCCGCGCTGCGCCGACCCCCTCTACCGGCGGGCGGTGAAGGTGTCGATGGCGGCCGTGCTCGCCGTTCCGTACGCCAGGTTCGCTGCGTGGCCGGACGACGCGGGTCTGCTCCGCGAGCAGGGTTTCGTGCTCGCGGCCCTGAGCCTGTCGGACCGTTCCATCACGCTCGACGAGCTCGCGGGCCGCCGGCACGAGCGGCTGGCGCTGATGCTGGGCACGGAGGGCGAGGGGCTGTCGGACGGGGCGCTGCGCGCCGCGGACGCGCATGTGCGCATCCCGATGGAGGCCGGCGTGGACTCACTCAACGTGGCCGCGGCCTCGGCTGTGGCCTTCTACGCCACACGGCCGGGGACCTAGTTGATTTAAGTCTCAACTACCAGTGTAACGTCTTCTGAGGCCCCGGGAGGACCGGGAATCGTTCGCTCGCCCCCGCGGTTGATGCGAGCGCAGAAAGAAGATGATCACAGTGAACGAAGCAGAACCGTTGCGGCGCCTGACCGACGCGGGCGTCTCGATCTGGCTGGACGACCTCTCGCGCGGCCGGCTCACCTCGGGCGGTCTCGCCCGACTCGTCGCCTCCGGGCGGGCGGTGGGCGTCACCACCAACCCCTCCATCTTCCAGGCCGCCATCGGCTCGGGAGCGGACTACCGCGAGCAGCTCGCCGACCTGGCCGTGCGCGGGGTCACCCGCGACGAGGCCGTCCGCATGATGACCGCCGCCGATGTCCGGGACGCCGCCGATGTGCTGCGCCCGGTGTACGACGCGACGGGCGGCCAGGACGGCCGGGTGTCGATCGAGGTCGACCCGCGGCTGGCCCACAACACGGCGGCGACCATCGCCGAGGCCGAGCAGCTGGCCTGGCTGGTGGACCGCCCGAACACCCTGATCAAGATCCCGGCGACCAAGGCGGGCCTGCCGGCCATCGCCGAGGTGATCGGCAAGGGCATCAGCGTCAACGTCACGCTGATCTTCTCGCTGGAGCGCTACCGCGAGGTCATGGACGCCTACCTGACCGGTCTGGAGAAGGCGAAGGCCGCGGGCCTGGACCTGTCCCTGATCCGTTCCGTGGCGTCCTTCTTCGTGTCCCGCGTGGACACCGAGATCGACAAGCGCCTGGAGAAGATCGGCACCGACGAGGCCAAGGCCCTCAAGGGCAAGGCCGCCATCGCCAACGCCCGCCTGGCGTACGAGGCCTACGAGGAGGTCTTCGCGGGGGACCGCTGGGCCGCTCTCGCGGCCGCGGGCGCGCACAAGCAGCGGCCGCTGTGGGCCTCCACCGGTGTGAAGGATCCGGCCTACCCGGACACCATGTACGTCGACGAGCTGGTCGCCCCCGGCGTCGTCAACACCATGCCGGAGGCCACGCTGGACGCCGTCGCCGACCACGGCCGCATCGAGGGCGACACCGTGACCGGCCGCTACGACGCGGCCCGCGCGGACCTCGCGGCGGTCGGACGGCTGGGGATCTCCTACGACGAGGTCGTCCGGCAACTGGAGGACGAGGGCGTCACCAAGTTCGAGGCTGCCTGGGACGACCTGCTGGCAGCGATCGCCACCGCACTGAACGAAGGAGCCGACGCGGAATGAGCAAGGCCGAGACCGCACCCGAGATACCGTGGTCCAACCCCCTGCGGGCGCCCGGTGACCGCCGGCTGCCCCGCATCGCGGGACCGTCCGGTCTGGTGATCTTCGGCGTGACCGGTGACCTGTCCCGCAAGAAGCTGATGCCGGCCGTCTACGACCTCGCCAACCGCGGCCTGCTGCCGCCGGGCTTCTCGCTCCTCGGCTTCGCCCGCCGCGACTGGGAGGACCAGGACTTCGCCCAGGTCGTGCACGACTCCGTGCGCGAGCACGCCCGTACCCCGTTCCGCGAGGAGGTGTGGCAGCAGCTCGCGGAGGGCATGCGCTTCATCCCGGGCGACTTCGACGACGACGTCGCGTTCAAGCAGCTGCGGACCACCGTCGACGAACTGGACGCCTCGCGCGGGACGAGCGGCAACTACGCCTTCTACCTCTCCGTGCCGCCCAAGTTCTTCCCCACCGTCGTACGGCAGTTGAAGAAGCACGGGCTCACCGACGCCCCCGAGGGCTCGTGGCGGCGGGCGGTCATCGAGAAGCCGTTCGGCCGCGACCTGGAGAGCGCACAGCAGCTCAACGAGCTGGTCCACGAGGTGTTCGCGCCGGAGCAGGTGTTCCGGATCGACCACTACCTGGGCAAGGAGACGGTCCAGAACATCCTGGCGCTGCGCTTCGCCAACACGATGTTCGAGCCCGTGTGGAACCGCAGTTACGTCGACCACGTGCAGATCACCATGGCCGAGGACATCGGCATCGGCGGTCGCGCGGGCTACTACGACGGCATCGGCGCCGCACGCGACGTCATCCAGAACCACCTGCTCCAGCTGATGGCGCTGACCGCCATGGAGGAGCCCGCCTCCTTCGACGCCGAGTCGCTCCTCACGGAGAAGCTGAAGGTCCTGCGGGCGGTCAAGCTCCCGGACGACCTCGGCAGGCACACGGTGCGCGGCCAGTACACGCACGGCTGGCAGGGCGGCGAGGAGGTGCCCGGCTACCTGGAGGAGACCGGCATCGACCCGGCGTCCAAGACCGACACCTACGCCGCGATCAAGCTGGAGGTCGACAACCGCCGCTGGGCGGGCGTCCCCTTCTACCTCCGGGCCGGCAAGCGGCTCGGGCGCCGGGTCACGGAGATCGCGGTGGTCTTCCAGCGCGCCCCGCACTCCCCGTTCGACCCGAAGGCGACCCAGGAGCTGGGCCAGAACGCGATCGTCATTCGGGTCCAGCCGGACGAGGGCGTGACCGTGCGGTTCGGCTCGAAGGTGCCGGGCACCTCGATGGAGATCCGCGACGTGACGATGGACTTCGCCTACGGCGAGTCCTTCACCGAGTCCAGCCCGGAGGCCTACGAACGCCTCATCCTCGACGTGCTGCTGGGCGACGCGAACCTCTTCCCGCGCCACCAGGAGGTCGAGGAGTCCTGGAAGATCCTCGACCCGGTCGAACGGTACTGGGACCGGCACGGCCGGCCCGCTCAGTACACCGCGGGCAGCTGGGGCCCCGCGGAAGCCGACACGATGCTCGCACGAGACGGACGGAGCTGGCGCAGGCCATGAGGATCGATCTCACCGACACCACGGCAAGCCGTATCAACAAGGCCCTGGTACGGGCCCGCCGCGCCATCGGCTCCCCTGCCGTGGGCGTGGTCCTGACCATGGTCGTCGTGACCGACGAGGAGAACGCGCACGACGCCCTGAAGGCCGCGGAGCAGGCCTCGCAGGAGCACCCCTCCCGCGTTCTCGTCGTCGTCAGGCGACCGGACCGCACCCACCGGCGCACCGCATCCCGCGTCGACGCGGAGGTTCGCGTCGGCTCGGACGCCGGCTCCGGCGAGGCGGTGCTGCTTCGCCTGTTCGGGGAGGTGGCCGAGCACGCCGACTCGGTGGTCCTGCCGTTGCTGCTGCCGGACGCCCCCGTCGTCGTCTGGTGGCCCGTGGACGCCCCCGCCGCCCCGGCGCGGGACCCGCTGGGCGCGCTCGCCCAGCGCCGGATCACCGACGCGTACGCCGTCGAGCGGCCGCTGGAGGAACTGGCGGCGCGCGCCGGGTCGTACGCGCCCGGCGACACCGATCTCGCCTGGACCCGGCTGACGCCCTGGCGCTCGATGCTGGCCGCCGCGCTCGACCAGGCCCGTACCCGGGTCACCTCGGCGGTCGTCGAGAGCGAGGCCGACAACCCCAGCGCCGAGCTGCTGGCCGGCTGGTTCGCCGACCGTCTGCGCGTGCCCGTCGAGCGGGTCACCACCGCCGGGCCCGTCGTCACGGCCGTCCGGCTGCGTACCGAGCACGGTGACATCGTTGTCGACCGGCCCGAGGGGGCCGTCGCCACCCTGTCCATCCCCGGGCAGCCCACCCGCGTGCTCGCCCTGAAGGTCCGCACCACGGCGGAACTGATCGCGGAGGAACTCCGCCGCCTCGACCCCGACGAGGCGTACGCCGCCGCGCTGCGTGCCGAGGTCACGACGCCCCCCGCGGCCGGGGCCCGCAAGAGCCGCACGTCCCACCAACAGCGAAGGAACGCCTGAACATGGAACTCGGTCTGATCGGTCTCGGCAAGATGGGCGGGAACATGCGCACCCGCATCCGCCAGGCCGGACACACTGTCGTCGGCTACGACCGCAACCCGGACCTCGCCGACGTCCACAGCCTGCGGGAGCTCGTGGACAAGCTGGCGGCGCCGCGTGTGGTGTGGGTGATGGTGCCGGCCGGTGCCGCGACCCAGTCCACCATCGACGAGCTGGGCGAGCTGCTGTCCCCCGGGGACGTGGTGGTCGACGGCGGCAACTCCCGCTGGACGGACGACGAGAAGCACGCCGAGGAGCTGGCGGCCAAGGGCATCGGCTTCGTCGACTGCGGTGTCTCCGGCGGCGTGTGGGGCCTGCAGAACGGCTACGCGCTGATGTACGGCGGCGACGCCGAGCACGTCGAGAAGGTCCAGCCGGTCTTCAACGCCCTCAAGCCGGAGGGCGACTTCGGGTCGGTGCACGCGGGCAAGGTCGGCGCCGGCCACTTCGCGAAGATGGTCCACAACGGCATCGAGTACGCCATGATGCAGGCCTACGCC
>NZ_JBIVLH010000010.1:272365-312174 GCF_044751185.1 Streptomyces sp. NPDC088733 | reverse complement strand
GAGGAGAACTGCACCGGCGACTCCGCCCGCCGCCTGGGCAACGAGTTCCTCTTCCAGCAGCTGGGCTCGGAGAACGTGGCCATGCTGAACATGGCTTTCGGCGAGGATGATGAGGACGAGAGCACCAAGCTCCCCGCCTCGAAGAAGAAGATCGTCGCGACCTGCCCGCACTGCTTCAACACCCTGGCGAACGAGTACCCGCAGCTCGGCGGCGAGTACGAGGTCATCCACCACACCCAGTTGCTCCAGCACCTGGTCGACGAGGGCAAGCTCGTCCCCGTCACCCCGGTCGAGGGCATCATCACCTACCACGACCCCTGCTACCTGGGCCGCCACAACAAGGTCTACACACCGCCGCGCGAAATCATCGCCAAGGTGCCGGGTCTGCGGAACGAGGAGATGCACCGGCACAAGGAGCGCGGTTTCTGCTGCGGCGCCGGCGGCGCCCGCATGTGGATGGAGGAGCGGATCGGCAAGCGCATCAACAATGAGCGCGTGGACGAGGCACTGTCCCTCAACCCGGACATCGTCTCCACCGCCTGCCCGTTCTGCCTGGTGATGCTCTCCGACTCCGTCAACGGCCGGAAGAACGAGGGCAAGGCCAAGGAGTCGCTCCAGGTCGTCGACGTCTCCCAGTTGCTGCTGGAGTCCGTCAAGACCCCGCTCGACCCGGACGGCGCCCAGGAGACGGCCGTGGAGCCGGAGCCCGAGCCCGCGGCGTAACCCCGCACGCCACAACGCCGGTGGGCGCGTACGGAAGTCCGTACGCGCCCACCGGCGTTGTGGCGCGGGGCCGGCTGTCAGCCGCCGATCCCGGCCTGCCGCAGCAGCGCCGCGAACGACGCCGGGTCGAACAGCTTCTGGAGGTCCTCCTGGGGCACCGCCTCGCCGTCGATCTTCACGTACGGGGTGCCCGTGGCACCGCTCTTGATGAACGCGTCCTCGGAGGCGGTGACGAAGTCCTTGTGGGCCCACTTGCCCACCGCCTGGTCGAAGGCGGCGCCGCGCAGCCCGTCGACCCCGCCGGCGAGCTCCAGCAGGTACGCGTCGGTGAAACCGTCCTCGCTCTCGTCGGGCTGGTGGGCGTAGAGCGTCTCGTGGTACGTCGCGAAGGCGCCCTTGCCCGCGTCGACGGAGGCACGCAGGGCGTTCCCGGCCCGCCGGGAGCCCTCGCCGCCCAGCTTCTCGTCGAGGAACGAGGCCAGCGTGTACTGGAGCTTGATGCGGCCGTCCGCCGCGAGCGCCGCCAACTGCGGTCCCGCCGCCTTCTCGAAGGCCTGGCACACCGGGCAGCGCGGGTCCTCGTAGATGTGGACGGTCTTCGGCGCCGCCGGGTCGCCGACGGTGATCGTCGTGCCGTCGGCCTCCATGCGGGCCGGCAGCCCGGCCAGCACCTTGGGGTCGGGCGCGGTCGGCACACCGGCCGCGGAGGCCTGGGAGGCGGCGTCCGCCGGCGAGGCCGAGGACGCCGGGGAGCCGCCGGAATCGGTCGTCAGCAGACCGCACGCCGACAGGGAGAGGGTCAGCAGCCCGGCGGCGGCCGCCCCGGCCGCGACGCGGGCGCAGACCCGCGCGGCATGACGCACGCGGGGGCGTGCTGCGTTCGGTACAACCCTGATGGCCATCGGCGGTTCCCGTCCCTTCGGATCACGTTGCCACCGAACGCTAAGCCGTCGCACCCCCGCTCGTGAAAAAACCGCCCCTCGGGCGCCTCCGGCCGCCCTCCGGCGTCTGTCACAGCTTGGCCGCAATGCCCCTCCGCGGGCGCAGGGCCCCGCCCTTCGTCGGCCGGACCGGGTACGTTCGAGGACGTGGCTGGATTCGACTACGGACGCGGACGGGACGGGGACGTGCAGCACCCGCATCAGCAGTACGGCGGACACCCTCAGCAGAACACGCGGCCGGGCGGCCCGCAGCCGCCCCAGTACGGGTTCTCGCCGGCCGCCGACGGCGAGCCCGAGTACTTCGGCTCGCCCGCACAGCAGCAGTCGTACGACGACAACCCCGGGCACACCCGCACCTTCTCCATCGGCGACGACCCGGACGCCTACGACCCGCAGGGGACGGAGCACCCCGACAACATCTCGACCTACCGCGCCGGCCAGACCACCGCGCCCCCGTCGGGCCCGCGGCTGCCCTGGAAGCAGCTGCTCAGCGGCATCGTGATGCGCCCGTCGGCCACCTTCTGGCAGATGCGCGACTACCAGGTGTGGGCGCCCGCGCTCACCGTCACGTTCGTCTACGGGCTGCTCGCCGTCTTCGGCTTCGACACCGCCCGCGAGGACGTGATCGACGCCAACCTCTCCACCAGCATCCCCTGGGTGCTCAGCACCGCCGTCGCGGTCATCCTCAGCGGCGTGATGCTCGGCGCCGTCACCAACGCCCTCGCCCGCCAGCTCGGCGGCGACGGCGCCTGGGCGCCCACCGTCGGGCTCGCGATGCTGATCACGTCGATCACCGACGCCCCGCGCCTGGTCTTCGCGATCTTCCTCGGCAGCGCCAACATGTTCGTCCAGGTCCTGGGCTGGGCCACCTGGATCGGCTGCGCCGCGCTGATGACGTCCATGCTGAGCAAGTCCCACGACCTGCCCTGGCCGAAGGCGCTGGGCGCGGCGTCCATCCAGCTGATCGCGCTGCTGGTGCTCTTCAAGCTGCCGGTGATCTGACCCGGAACCCGCGCACGGACGGGCGGCCGCCTCTCGGGGTGGCCGCCCGTCCGCGTGTTTCAGGCGGTACCCGCGAAGTCGTACACCGCCCATGCGGTGAGCAGCTCGTACCCGATGCGCCGGTAGAGGGCGTTGCTGGTGCGGTTGGCCGGGTCGGTGTAGAGCACGACCTCCTCGGCGCCCGCTGCCAGCGCGGCCCGGCTCACCTCGGCCGTCACGGCGCCCGCGTAGCCGCGACCGCGCACAGCGGCCGGGGTGTAGACGGGGTCCACCCGGATCTGGCCTCCGGCCAGCGGGTTCGCGCCGGCCATCGAGACGGGCGTGCCGTCCGGGGTCTCCCAGAACGTGTAGCGCTTCTCGGCGAAGCGCGTACCGGCCCAGGAAGCCGCGTCGATGGTGACGTCCTCCCGCACGTCCGCGGCGAACTCCGCGCACCAGCGCATGAGTTGTCCGCGCTCCTGCTCGCCCACGAGCCGGCCCCGGCCCGCCGGGAACGGCTCCGGCGGGGTGAGCGTGCCCAGGCGGTACAGGAACAGCCGGTTGCGGAGCGCGGGCGCCGCGCCGGTGTGCCGCCGCCACGCCTCGGCGAACGCGCCGGCAGTGCCCTCGTCCGCGCTGACCCAGGGCAGTGACTGCCCCTGGGACACCAGGTGGGCGGCGAGGGTGTCGGCCTGCGCGGGCGTCAGCGAGGTCACGCCGAGGCCGCGGGCCGGGAGGCGGTAGTACGCCGCGCGGACCCCGCCCGCGTCCTCCAGCAGGCCGAGGACGGCGCCCTGGGCGTCCGGCACCTCCGAGGCGCGGGTGCGCAGCCTCTCGGTCGTGCTGAGCATCGTGGTGTGCAGGCCGGGCCGCGAACGCAGGAAGCCCCCGGCCCGGGCGAGAAAGTCGTCGATGTCTTCCGCGATCTGCCAGTCATCGGAGCGCATGCCGCCCGATAGTGCCCGATGGGCGCGGCCGCGGGAACACGTCCGCAGGACCTTTGCGTCCCGGCCCCGCCGTGCCGGGGCCGTCGCCCACAGCCTGTGGACGGCGGCGCGGCGAGCGGGGTCAGCCTTCCGTGTTCGGCTCGGAAAACAGAGAGCTCCCAGGCGTCGTCGACTTCATGACGGTAGTCGGAGCCGCGTCGTATCCGCAGTTCAAACTGCCCTACTGGCTTGGCAGATCGGGATCAGGGCCTCCCTGCCACGCTCGCCCCACGCCACCGCCTCCTCCGCTGAGGCATCCAGGTCCACAACGGCCTGTCGGTAGGTACCCATGGCCTTCCCCGCGTCCTGACGGTGCCGGGGCCGGCACCGGCCTCGGGGTAGGCGGGCGACCCGTGCGCACCCCGCGGGGAAGCGCGGTGCCGTCGGACATGAAGCGCTACTCATCGTGCACGTTGATGCAATTCGGATAACAATGAGTGATCACCGACGGTGCCTCGCCGGGCTGCGGCACGGCGAAGAAGGGCCCCTCACAGTCAGGAAGTCAGGAGACATCGGTGATCAAGCATCGTGCCCCGCATCACCCCCCTTTTGAGGGGCGGATCGGACGAGGTCAAGCCCGAATAGGCGTCGGCCCTCGTCGGCAGTGGCGGCAGGCAGGGGCCGTGGCAGGACTGTGCGTGGCGCTGTCCGGTACCACGCTGATCCCCGCGACCGCCGCACCAACGGCGGCAAGGCCCGCGACCACCCCGGTGCCCGCACGAGCGATCGACCCGTCCTTCACCTTCAGCTTCACCGGAGCCCCGCAGAGCCTCAACGTCCCGGCGAACGCGGTTGTCACCATCACCGCCGACGGCGCCGGAGGCGCCGACAACAGCGGCACCCCCTGCTCCGTCACAGGGACCGGCGGGTCCGCGGCGCGGGTCGTCACCACCCTCCCGCAGACCATCGCACCGACGACCTTCACCATCAACGTCGGCGGTACCGGCGGCAAGGGCTGCAACGGCACCGGGTCGGGGGGCGCCGGCGGGTTCAACGGCGGCGCGCCGGGCGGGAGCTTCCCGACCACTGGTTTCCAGAACGAAGGTCCGGGCGGAGGTGGGGCGTCCAGCGTCACCACGGGCGGCTCCCTGCTGGTGGTCGCCGGGGGCGGCGGCGCCTCCGGGGGCACCGGTGCGGGCTCCACCGGGGGAAACGGAGGCAACGGCGGGACAACGCCGGATGCCACCGGCGGCACCGCGGGAAGTGCCGTCGGCCCCGGGGCTTCACCGGGGCAGGGCGGAGCCGGTGGCAACACCACGACCAGTACCGGGGGTATCGGCGGGGCCGCGGGCAGCGCTCCGCCCTGCGCGGCCACGAACGGGGGGCCGGGGGGCGGGTTCTCCGGTGCCACGGTCGGTACCGGCGGCACCGGGGGCAGCATCGGCAGCGGTTGCGCCCTCACCCAGACCGGTTCCGGTGGGGGCGGCGGGGGCGGGTACTTCGCCGGCGGAGGCGGCGGCAGCGCCTCCGTCAACAACACCGGCATCTCGGCGGGTGGAGGCGGAGGCGGTGGGGGCAGCAGTTTCGCCGACCCGACGGGCACCGGCACCAGCTATGCGCTGTCCACGATCGGCGCGGCGAACAGCAACGGCCAAGTGATCATCTCGTACACCGTGCCCACCCCTGCCCTGGCCATCACGAAGACCCACACGGGGAACTTCACCCAAGGCCGGCCGGGCACCTACACCATCACCGTCGGCAACACCGGATCCGGCCCGACCGACGGCAGCGCCGTCACCGTGCAGGACACCCTCCCGCCAGGGCTGACCGCCCGCAGCATCACCGGCACCGGATGGAACTGCGTCCTGGCCACCCTCACCTGCACCCGCAGCGACGCCCTGGCGGCAGGCGCCAGCTACCCGCCCATCACCCTCGAAGTCGATGTCTCCTGCGGCTGCGACACACACCACCGGATCACGAACACCTCCACCGTCACCGGAGGCGGTGACACCACCACGCACAGCGCCACCGACCCCACGACGATCACACGCAACAAGGACTGCCACCACGACGGGCAGCACCCCAAGTAGCCGATCGGCCGTAACGCCAAGCGCTCCCGGGTACATCCCGGTCCGCCCGCTCGTGGCCAGGGCGGGCCGGGGGCCCCTGGCCCACCTCTAGAGGGCATCCTTCGAGGGCGTGATCGGCTCCCCCGGCTTACGTACCGGAGGCAGAACGCTCCACGGGAAGTTGATCCAGTCATCGGTGCGGCGCCACACGTAGTCGCACTTCACGAGCGACTGCGGCTTCTCGTAGATCACCGCGCTGCGCACCTCGGCGACATGGCCGACGCAGAAGTCGTGGACCAGCTTCAGCGTCTTGCCCGTGTCGGCGACGTCGTCCGCGATCAGCACCTTCTTGTCGGAGAAGTCGATCACGTTCGGCACGGGCGCCAGCATGACCGGCATCTCCAGCGTGGTGCCCACCCCGGTGTAGAACTCCACGTTGACCAGGTGGATGTTCTTGCAGTCCAGCGCATACGCCAGGCCGCCGGCCACGAAGACTCCGCCGCGGGCGATCGACAGCACTATGTCGGGCTCGAAGCCGTCGTCGGCGATGGTCTGCGCCAGCTCGCGCACGGCGTCGCCGAAGGCCTCGTAGGTCAGGTTCTCCCGTGCGGATCCGGTCATTCGCTCACACCTGCGTCCGGTGGAAGTTGAGGTAGGACCGCGAGGGCGTCGGGCCCCGCTGCCCCTGGTAGCGCGACCCGTGCTTGTCCGACCCGTACGGGAACTCCGCCGCCGACGTCAGCCGGAACAGGCAGAGCTGCCCGATCTTCATCCCCGGCCACAGCTTGATCGGCAGCGTCGCGACGTTCGACAGCTCCAGGGTCACATGACCCGAGAAACCGGGGTCGATGAAGCCCGCCGTCGAGTGCGTCAGCAGCCCCAGGCGGCCGAGGCTGGACTTGCCCTCCAGGCGGGAGGCGATGTCGTCCGGCAGCGAGATCACTTCGTACGTGGACGCCAGCACGAATTCGCCGGGGTGGAGGATGAACGCGTCGTCGCCCTCCGGCTCCACCAGCCGCGTCAGGTCCGGCTGCTCGACGGCCGGATCGATGTGCGGGTACCGGTGGTTCTCGAACACCCTGAAGAATCGGTCGAGCCGGACATCGATGCTCGACGGCTGGACCATGGTCGGCTCGAACGGGTCGACCCTGACCCGTCCGTTGTCGATCTCGGTCCGGATGTCCTTGTCTGAGAGCAGCACACCAGCAGATTACGCGGCGATGGGGCCCATGTCCGAATCGACCACGGGCCCCGGAACGCGTCCGGCCTGCCTACTTCTCGCCCTCGGCAGGACCGGCCGCCACCGACACCGGCACCACACTCCGCATGCGCGCGCACTGCGGGCACCTGATCAACCGACCCGGGCCCAGCCGTCCCGCTTCCAAGTGCTGCATCGGCAGCGTGGCGGTGCTGAAAACGTGCCCTCCGGCACAACGAACGACGGTGCGATCCATCGCTCCCCTTCTCCCCGGTACCTCAACGACGAAAGCCACATTAGGGGATGAACCCATCCCTGCCCCGCACGGCACTCCGCCCACCCCGGCCCGGCCCAACCGGCCCACACCGTACGCCTGATCGCCTCCGCCGCGCACACTTCGCCACTCCGTGAAACGCCCCTCCACACCCCCTTCACCACACTCCCACCCGGGCCCCCGGCGCGGCCCTGGCCGCCGTCCGGCCGCCTCCCGCCGAGCCCGGCCCTGCAACACGACGGCCCCGGAGCGTATGCGTCCGGGGCCGGGCATGGGGTACAGTGTGCGAGGTCAGATGCCTCAACAGGTGTCTTACGCGGGTGTAGTTTAATGGTAGAACATGAGCTTCCCAAGCTCAGAGCGCGGGTTCGATTCCCGTCACCCGCTCCAGCAGAAAGCCCCAGGCGAACCGCCCGGGGCTTCTTTGTTGTCCGGACCGGATCAAGTGTCTCGTGCCGGATCCGTGCCAGATGCCGTGTCATCTGCCGCCGCACGCCGCTCGCGGACCATCGGCGCCCTTCTCGGCGTACCAGTCGAGGTGGCGTCGCAGCTCCGTGCGGAGGAAGGCCGGCAGCGCGGCGTCCCACTCACCGGCCTCGGACTTCGTCGGGTGGGTGTCTTCAGGCTTCAGGGCCCTGGATTCGCTCGAAACCCGCTCGATGGCTCTCGGACCACTCGGTGGGTCGCATCGTCTCCCCGCTGACGTTCACGATGGTCCGCGTCCCATGTGCGTACGTGCTGCTGCCATCACGACTGCATACGCGGAAGCCGATCGACGCCGATGTACGTCCCACCCGCTCCGTCCAGAGGTGGACAGCGATTGCCCCGGCGCCGGTCAAGGGAAGGTCGAACACGATGGAGACCGCCTTCACGACGTAGAACGTCGGCACAGCCTCGTCGGGTGCTCCGAAGCCCAGACTCAATGCATATGTGTTCCAGGCACGTTCGACCATCACGGTGTATCGGGAATTGTGCAGCATCCCGTAGGGATCAAGGTCGTCGAAGTGGACATCCAGCGGGAGAAAGGTGCCGTATTCCACGGAATCGGATATCAGAGATGATGCACTGGTGTCAGTCATGACGAATTCCTTCTTGTGTCGGTTCCCGCCTGAGATGATCACGCACCCCGGCCTCGGTCCTTCATGACCTGCCATTGCCTGGGCATGCCTCTGGCCAGGCTTCTCACGGCTTGTATGTCGTCCCATCGTGGGTCAGCATGGTCACCGGTACAAAAGGCACACGCGTGTGCGTAAGCAGGGGGCGAGGCGCGCCATGGGTGCTGCCAAAGGTCACGCGCCGGGCATCGTTCTGCCGGGGCCCTGTTCCCGTTGGCCATCAGAACGGGGCGAGGCCATCCGGAAGATCGTGGAACGGGCCGGCGACAAGTGGACGGTCCTGGTGGTCGGTTCCCTGGAAAACGGCCCTCTGCGCTACACCGACCTGCAGCACGCCGTACCGGGAATCTCACAGCGCATGCTGACTGTCACGCTGCGTCACCTGCGCCGCGACGGCTTCGTCACGCGCACCTCCCACCCCGAAGTCCCGCCGCGCGTGGAGTACGCGCTCACCCCCCTCGGCTCCACCCTGCTCGAGGCCGTGATCGCACTGACCGACTGGGCCGGAACCCATCACGACGAGATTCAAGAGAACCGCTCACGCTTCGACGCATCCGAGACCGAGGCCGATTGACAGCCGAGCGCGTCCTCGCCACGGTTCACCGTCCGGGCAAGCAGCTCAGATCCGGCAGAGGAAACGCTGTACGGGCAGGGGCTCTTGCTGACGAGCACGGGTCAAAGGGTCGACTCATCGTCGGCTGGGCGGGTCCGCCATCGACAGGGAACTCGTAAACCCGCGGCCGTCATTCACGGTCACAGGCGCAATACGGGAGATCCGTGCCGATCTTGGCGGTGTGAGGGTCCTGCACCACGCGGCCAACGACGACCGCCGTTGCTGCACGCAGGCGGCCGGTCGGCCGGCCCGGGAGACCTCAGCGACCACCACGCCCCTGGTTCGCACCCGGGGGCAGGCCTCGGACGATTCAAGAACAGCCCGGTCGCACGGGTGAGGACATGCATGATGTGCGGATGGGGCATCTTCCTGTCGACGTGCGCGCATCACTCCGGTTCTTCGCCTTCTACCTGGCGAATGGCACCCTGGACGTCGACCTGCTCGACGGCATCGACTACCGGCCGGCCCTCTTCCAGTACGGCTCTGCCCTGGAGATGGTCTTCGCGATCTACGGCAACGTTCTGGAGGTCGACGAGGACGGGGAGGTGCTGAACGACGGAGAGGCGCAATACCGTGCCGCCCAGTGGATTCGTGCTTACTGCGACCCGGGCTACGAGGCTGAGCCGCCGTTCCAGGCGTGGGAGACCGAACTCCACGGTCCTTGAACTCCCACGCTGAGTTGCGTGCCCGTACGGCGGGACATTGCTGGAACTCACGCGGACCACAAGTCATGGAGTCGTCAGGTCAGCGGCCGTCCGCATACGTCGTCTTCCGGACTGGTACGCCGCGGATCGGGAGTAGAAGCCCCGGCCGTACTCTTCGGGCCCGACAGTGAAGTCGTCCGGACGGTCACGGCGCAGCTCTTCATACCGGACTGCGAACACGTCGATGGCTTCATGAATGGTGCAGCCCAACGTTTCGCAGATCGTCTTGAGCGCAAGGACGATCCGGCGGTCGAGGATGTCGCGGTCCACGCTTGCCGGCAGTGCGGTCACGGGTCCTCCGAAGTCGCCGTACAGCAGCGGAGTACAGCAACCGCGCAGACCGCAGTCAACCGGGTAAGTCTTCTGGCCCCCCACCTGGCCGGCCAATCGGCCCTCGGCAACCGTCGCGCCCGGAGTTCGCATCGAGGCGATCAGTCCACGTCGGAGTCCGCGCGGCCTACGGAGCGGAACACGGTCTCGTACCTGCCTGCTTGGACCAGGTGATCCACGACTCTCACCATGGCCGGTATGCCGGCGTCACGGACGATGAGCCCGTCCCAGCAGGTGAAGAAGCTTCCTCCCAGCTCCTCCCCTGTCGTCGCCCACCGGCCCATGAGCCTTTGGACCTCCGCGAGCGTGAAGATGGTCCCTGACCACCGGAGCCCGTCCGCGAAGGTCACCCACATGTCGACGTTGCAGACATCCTCAAGCGCTTCGCCCGCGTGGGGCACGAAACAGATCTCGTACCCGTCCCGCTGCACACGGTAAAAAGGCCCGTCCCACATGACGTCCCTGCCCCCCATTCCAAGCCGAAGGCGGAGCCTAACGCTGCGCTCGTGCCGGAACGGGCAGGGTTTCCGGGGGAATCGCGGGGCGTGGAGGGACGCGCTGCCCACTCCGTCCAAGGCCGGGAATCCGCGGGTCACGCTGTGGACCGGCCCACGCCGCTCCTCAAGCAGTGGTCCGCTTCCGCGTCACCATCGAGCGGTGCTGATGAAGACGATGCCCGCCGGCTCGTGCAGGCCGAGATCGAAGACTCGCGCGGCCACGTCGACTGCGAGCTGGGAATCCTTCGCGTCCAAGCAGTGTCGTTCGGCTGGGTCGTCCACTGGGGTGCCGTCGGTCCATTGTCGAGCGGTCAGCCCGCTCGTCCCGGGGGCAACGGCCCGTTCCTCGTGGACCGCGAGAACGAGCGGCTGATCCGGACAGCTACCAGCCGACCCGTGCGGCATCAGATCGCCGACTACGAAAGTCGTTTGCGACGCGAGGCACACGCCCGGAACGCGACGGCGCAGCGGGCCGCCCACGGTGAGCGCGCCTGAACTCCTGGCGCACTCGTGCCCGATACGTGCCCGACAGGTCGGTTGGCCGCGGCCTACAGCGGAAGTCCGAGTGCACGCGGCAATTCGTCCGGGCACCCGTCGCCACAGGAGCCAGATCAGGCGCCGCCGTGCTCGGCCACCTGCTCCGCGACCACGAACTCGGCGCCGCACTCGCCGCACGTCCCGGTGCCGAAAAGGTGGGTGAGGGCGACCATGACCGATGCGATTCCCGCCTCACATGCCGCGTCGTACAGCAGCCGCGCAGGCCCTGACAGATCGGCCGGCTCAGCGGGACGGAGGGGCTTCACGTCCGGGTCTCCGGGTTCGTGGTCACCAACGGCGGAGAAGTAGCCTGCCTCGCCGATGGCGATGAACACGCCCATCTCGCACTCAGGGCAGAAGACCTCATACGTCTCGTCGGCCAGGCCCTCCAGGGCTTCTGACCAGACCGGAACGTTGTCGAGGGCCATGGCGGCCTGGAGCAGATAGATGTAGGGGCCGGGCTCGGCAGGCCGTCGAATGCGCTCGCGAGCGAGAGACCGGAGGCGGTCGATGTCGTCGATGTGGTCGCGACGCGTGTCCCCGTCCGCCGCGGCGACGATTGCTCCGGCCAGGATCAGGGCATCGTCTCCCGCCTGCCCGGCTTTGCTCCCCACATCGGCGAGCTTGCTGAGAGCAGCGAAGCTCGCCGAGTAGACGCTGCCCTGATGGCACAGACGCGACCACAGGTCGCTCCACACGTCTTCGCTCGGCTCGCATTCGAGCCGTTCGAACAGGACCGGGATGTCTTGCGCCGATCCATAGGCGTGCTTCAGTTGCGACTAATCCGTCATGGAGGCATCCAATCAGGCGGGGACCGCGGGGAAGCACGGGGCCACTAGGCACGAAGAAGGGGTGCCCCGTGTCTTGGGGCACCCCTTCCGTCCGGCGCCTTCGCCGGGCCGTCGCCGAGAGCGCGACGGTCTTCAACACCGCTGACGGCTCGATGCCGCCACTGGGTCAGCCGAGGACGGCGTAAGCCTGGTTGGCATAGGTCTGCACGCTGTTGCCCGCCACGTCCGTGACCTTCGCACTCAGCGAGACCTTGCCCGCGGCGGGATTCGGGACGTTGGTCGACCAGGTCGAACCGGTGTGGGTGACGCGCAGGCCGTGCCAGTTCTTGCCGTTGTCGGTGGAGTACCAGGCCTGCACCGTCTTCGCGGTATCGGCCCTGTACGGCACGCCGTAGTGCGGGTCGGCGCGGTCCATGAACAGGCCGACCGGGGTGGTGCTGAGCGGCTTCGCCCTGCCGTGCGTGTCGAGGCCTCCGATCAGGAAGCGGCTCAGCACGCCGGGGGCGACCTGCGCCGTCCCCGGGTCGGCGTGGAAGCGGAAGACCGCACGGGTGAAGGGCGACAGCACGCCCGCGGGGAAGGTTGCCGCGCCCGAGAAGCCGGTGTTCGCGAAGAACTGCCGGGTGTAGGCGTTCGTCGCGCACGACGTCGCCGCCGACACCGACGCGGTGGATCCCGCGACGACACCACCCGTCAGCGCGGCCACCACCGCGGTCCCGGGGGCCGGACGGGATCTGCCGACACTGCTCGCTGAGTCCCCTTTTTCGTACCCGACCGCCCCGCAGACAGTCGTCCGGGATATCTGATTCATGAAAGCGGTCCAGGGTTGTACGGCCGGGCGATTTATTTCTCCCGCCTTTTGGTAAAGGGCGTGAGTGGCTGCACCACAGCTCTTCCGCGAGGCGCGCCGACCGGCTTCGAGCGGTCGAAATCACCTATTCCGAGCGGAAGTCAAGACTCCGATCACCACCTGGAGGCAGTTGGGCAACCTTCCGTTCACCCAAACCCACTCGGTTACGGAACTGTGACACCGGCAACGAATATCCGGGTTGGCGAATGGGGCGCGATCACTACGCTGTGCGAGTCAAATGAAGACCTCGTTGAAAAGGAGGTGCCTATGCGAGCGAGAGTCCTTTCCGCTGCCACCGGCATAGCGGTCGCCGCCGGAATGGTTCTGTCCGCTTCTCCCGGCACGGCCTTCGCCGACGGCACGCATCCCCCGAAGTCCTGCGCCGCACCGACGGGCACCGGTCCCTCGGTCCCCACGTACCTCTACAACGGTCCCTTCCAGGAGACCGCCCCGTGGGGAGACGACGGCACCCCGGTCCAGTCCTTCGTCGGCCAGACCGCGACGCTCGCCGGCTATCTGTACTGCGCGCCCGCGGACGCCAAGGTGCAGATCACCCGCAAGAACCCGAACGGCACCAGCAGCGTGGTGGGGACGGTCACCACGACCCCGGTCGACTCCCTCGGCGCCTCGTGGTCGTTCAACGACTCGCAGCCCGCCGGCGACTACAGCTACACGGCCGCCTACCTGGGTGACGACACCTACCTTCCCTCGGACGGCAACCGCGTGATGCGCTTCGTGCGCCACAAGGTGTCGATGACTCTGACGGCCAAGGCGCCGAGGTTCGAGCTGGGCAAGGCGAACCACGTCACCGTCGCGGGACAGCTGACCGTCCCCGACGGCCTGCCGATCCCGAAGGGCCAGAAGCTGGGCGTCCGGCTGGCCCTCAACCCCCACAGCGGCGCGGTCGGCACGCCGCTGGCCCCCGCGGTGACGACCGACACCGCGGGACACTTCTCCCTCGCGATGGACCTCCGCACGGAGGGCACGTACCAGGTCCAGGTGAGCTACCCGGGCAGCACCCTGCTGGGGGGTGCCTCGGCCACCGCGGATCTCAACATGAAGCGGCTCACGCCCCAGCTCACGGTCAAGACCGACCGCTCGCTCTACGGCTACAAGGCCAAGGCCACGGTCACGGCCCACCTGGGCACGACCTACACCGGCCGGACGGTGGGGCTGTACGCGACGCCGGTCAGCGGCAAGCGGGTCACCATCAAGACCGGCAAGGTCGACAAGAACGGCAACCTCTCCGGCACCTACGTGGTCAGCCGGAACACCAAGTTCTCGGCCACCTTCGCCGGCGACGCGCGCTACGCCCCCGCCTCGGCCGCCGTGGGCACGCAGACGAGCGCGCTGATCCACGGCACGGCGAGCGGCTACCTCAAGACGTCGGTCTCCGGCGGCCAGACCTACAAGGTCTACCGCCACACGTCCTCGGCGAAATTCGCCGTCGACGTGGCCCCGGCCGCCCCCGGCAGGTGCGTCCACGTCCAGCGGCAGACGCTGACGGCCGGCGTGTGGCTCGGAGACGTCAACCACGACGTCTGCGTGAAGCTCAACTCCAAGAGCGCCGCCACCTACAGCATGCCGCTGGCAAGCATGAACCAGAGCCGGGTGCGGGTGCGCTTCCTGTACGACGGCGTGTACAACGTCCCGGACTACAACGCCTGGACCTACAGCGCCTGGCAGTACATCGCGGTCGTCAGCTGACAGCGGTCGCCTGACGGCACATCGCACAACCCCCGATACGGGGCTCCCGTGGGTCGCGCGGCCGGCCGAGGCATCCGCCCACGGGAGCCCCGTCTCCTTTTGCACCCGTGATCGCGTTGCGCGCCCGGACGGGATCTGCCGATCCTGTTCGCCGAAGTCCTTTTTTCGTGCCCGACTGCCCGGCACGCAGTCGCCCTGGATATGTGATTCATGAAAGCGGCCGAGGGTTGTACAGCCGGGCGATTTATTTCCCGGGACTTTCGGCAGAGGGTATGGGACCACTGCGTGCCGACCGGCTCCGAGCGGTCGAACTCACCCAATCCGTGCGGATGTTCGGCCTCCGGTCGGCAGTCCGTGGCGGTCGGCAACCCCTCGTTCACTGACACTCAGTCAGTTATGGAACTGTGACACCTGCATCGAATACGCGAGGTCTCCATTAAGGGGCGCAATTACTACGCTGTGCTGGTCAAATGAAGACCTCGTTCAAAAGGAGGTACCTATGCGAGCGAGAGTCCTTTCCTCCGCCACCGGCATAGCGGTCGCCGCCGGAATGATTCTGTCCGCTTCTCCGGGCACGGCCGTCGCCGACGGCTGGGAACCCCCGAAGTCCTGCGCCACGCCCACGGGCACTGGTCCCTCGGTCACCACCTACCTCTTCAACGGCCCCTTCTCGGAGGTCTCCCCGTGGGGAGACGACGGCACCCCGGTCCAGGTCTTCGTCGGCCAGACCGGGAAGCTCAGCGGCACTCTCTACTGCGCGCCCGCAGGGGCCAAGGTGCAGATCACCCGCAAGAACCCGAACGGCACCACCAAGGTGGTGGGGACGGTCGCCACCACCCCGCTCGACGCCCTCGGCGCCTCGTGGACGTTCAGCGACTCGCAGCCGGCCGGCAACTACGCCTACACGGCCGCCTACCTGGGCGACAGCACCCACCTTCCCTCCGACGGCAGCCGCGTGATCCGCTTCGTGCGCCACAAGGTGCTGGTGCGACTCGCGGTCAAGGCGCCGAGGTTCGAGCTGGGCAAGGTGAACCGTGTCGCCATCGCGGGACAGCTGGTCGTCCCCGACGGCCTGCCGGTCCCGAAGGGCCAGAAGCTGGGCGTCCGGCTGACCCTCAACCCCCTCAACGGCGGGTCCGCCACGCCGGCGACGCCGGTGGTGACGACCGACACCGCGGGGCACTTCACCGTCCCGTTGAACATCCACGCGGAGGGCACGTACGAGGTCCAGGTGACCTACCCGGGCAGCACCCTGCTCGGAGGCGCCACGGCCACCACCAGTGTGAACATGAGGCGGCAGACGTCCCAGCTCACGCTCAAGACCGACCGCTCGCTCTACGGCTACAAGGCGAAGGCCAAGGTCACGGCCCACCTGGGCACGACCTACACGGGGCGCACCGTCGGGCTGTACGCGACGCCGGTCAACGGCAAGCGGGTCACCATCAGGACCGGCAAGGTCGACAAGAACGGCAACATCTCCGGCACGTACGTGGTCAGCCGGAGCACCAGGTTCTCGGCCACCTTCGCCGGCGACGCGCGCTCCACGCCGGCCTCGGTCTCCGTGGGCACGAAGACGAGCGCGCTGATCCAAGGCTCGGCGGGCGGCTACTTCAGGACGTCCGTGTACAAGGGCCGGACCTACAAGGTGTACCGCCACACGTCCTCGGCGAGGTTCGCCGTCGACGTGGCCCCGGCCGCCCCCGGCCAGTGCGTCAGGATCCAGCGGCAGACGCTGACCCGCGGCGCGTGGCTCGGGGACGTCAACTGGGACAGCTGCGTGAAGCTCAACTCGAAGAGCGCCGCGACGTACACCACGTCGCTCGGCAGCATGAACCAGAGCCGGGTGCGGGTGCGCTTCCTGTACAGCACCGTGTACAACGCCCAGACCTACAGCGCCTGGCAGTACATCGCCGTCGTCAACTGACGGCGGTGGCACAAAGGCTCCCGTGGGTCGAGCGGCCTCCGGCCACGGCATCCGCCCACGGGAGCCTCGTCGCGTTGCGGCTCCGCCATGAGACGCCGGCGGTAGGCTGCGCCGGGGACGCGGACACCCGGGGAACGTCATGGAACCATCGCTGTCGACGCCGAACCGCCTGGCCAACGGCGGCCTGGGGGCCGTTCCGGCGGTCGCCGCCCTGGTGTACGCGACGCAGGCAGGCGGCACGCTGTCACGGCTCGTGGCGACGGCGGCCGCCATCGCCTTCGCGGTCCTGGCGGTGCGGGGATACCGACTCGACGTGACGTACGCGCACACGCGGATGGTGGTCCGCGGCTACCTGCGTACGCGGACCGTCGACCGAGCGCGCGTCACGGACATCACGGACTTCCCCGCCGTGCGGTGGACGGCGCACAACGGGCGGAGCCGGTGGACCCCGCTCACGGCGCTCATGACGAGCCCCGGCGGGACCTCGGCAACCCGCCTCCGCAAGGAGCGGGCCCTCGTGAGGCTGCGGCAGTGGCCGCGACGGGACAAGGCGACGTGAGGCGTGTGTCCGGCCCGGTCTGCCGCGCCGACGACAACCGGCGTCGGCAACAGGCAACTCCGGCGGATCGTGAGCGCCGTCGGCGAGAACATGTACTCGGGCGCGGTCTGGGTCGTCCCGGGCGGTGCTTCGGGGCCGGTGGCCAAGGGGACCCGGTTCATCACCGCCGCCGCCGTCAACCTCCCCCAGGGCAGCACATTCCTGGGCGGCTGGGGGCTGATGCGGCTGATCTGACGGAGTGACCGGCGTAGGTGTTCCCGCGGTCACCGGCCGGGGGAACACGTACGCCGGTCGTGCCGTTTTGGTGAAGAGCGGGTTCTTTGTGAACCATCGGTTCACCGGCGAAGGGCCCACGGTTCACCACATACCGCCAGGTTCAGGGGTATGACTTCAAGACGCTTCTCTCGCAAGCGCATCCGGCTCGCCCTCGCGATCGGCGCCACCGTCGCCGTGGCGGGCACGGGTACGGCCGCGGCCCATTCCGGTGGCTGGCTGTGGGCCCCTTCGCACGACTTCGGGGCGGTCGCCGACTCCTTCTCCGGGCACGGCAGGGTGACGGGCGATGTGCTGCGCAACGACTCCGGCGCGACCGCCGTCGTACGGCACACCGCCCCGTCCAACGGCAAGGTGACGATCGCCGCGGACGGCACGTTCACGTACACGCCGGACTCCGGTTTCACGGGCACGGACACCTTCACGTACACCACCACCGACGCGGTGGAGCTGTTCAAGGACGCCCGGGCGAACGGGGCCCCCTTGGCGCCGCTCGGGCAGGTCGCCGGTCCCGCCGGCACGACCACCGAGCTCTCCGGTGAGGGCTACGGCTCCTCGCTCGCCCCGGTGCCGGGCAAGCCGGGCCACTTCTACGGCCTCACCGACCGCGGCCCGAACGCCGACGCCCCCGACGGCAACAAGTCCGAGATGGTGCCCGGCTTCACGCCCGAGATCGGTGAGTTCAAGCTCGTCGACGGCAAGGCCGAGCTGGTCGACCAGATCAGCCTCAGGGGGCCGAAGAGCCTCGGCGGCGTGAAGTACAGCGGCCGTCCGCCGCACGACACGAGCGAGGTCATCGACGACGTCGCCGCGACGAACGCGGCCGGCGGCACGCCCACGCCCATCGCCAGGGACCCGTACGGCTACGACTCCGAGGGCTTGGTGGCGCTGCCCGACGGCACGTTCTGGGTCTCCGACGAGTACGGCCCGTACATCACGCACTTCGACCGGAACGGCTACGAGCTGGGCCGGCTGACCCCGTACCGGAACAGCCCGGACAACGCGTACCACAAGGTCGTCGGGTACCTGCCGGCCGAACTCGCCTTCCGCGCCAAGAACAAGGGCATGGAGGGCCTGACGGTCACGCCGGACGGCTCGACCCTCGTGGGCGTCATGCAGTCCGCGCTCCAGCAGCCGGACCTCGGCAGCACCAAGGCCGCGAACGTCGCGCCGACCCGCATCATCACGGTCGACCTGCGCACGAACCGGACCAAGCAGTACCTGTACCTGCTGGACAACCCGGCGAGCACGGGTGCCGCCAACAGCGAGATCACCGCGCTGTCCGCCACGAAGTTCCTCATCGACGAGCGCGACGGCGGCTTCGAGCCGTTCGCCCAGAAGTCGCTCTACGAGGTCGACATCAACGGCGCCACCGACGTCAGCGGTCTGACGATCGGCGGCAAGTCGCCCGAGGCGCTGGCCGGGACGAGCGGCACCAACGCCGCGCTCGCCGCGCTCACCACCGCCGGCGTCAACGTCGCGCAGAAGCAGCCGTACGTCAACGTCGGCACGCTGGTCAGCCAGTTCGACCCCACCGGCGCGTTCTTCGCGCACGACAAGGTCGAGGGCGTCGCCACCACCGACGGCGGCCGGACGCTGTACCTGGCCAACGACGACGACTTCGGCATCGACAGCATCGTCGTCGACCCGGACGGGAAGTGGACCGTCCACCAGAAGACGCTGCCGCCCACGGGTCTGACCGACAGCGGCGAGATCCTGAAGGTCGATACGACGAAGCTGCCCGCCGTCCTCAAGACCGTCACGGTGACGGTCCACGTGCGCTGACCCACCCCGCGCCCGCCGGGCCCGTCCACCGCGGTGGGCGGGCCCGACGGGTGTGCGGAGCTGCCGGCGAAGGGCTTGTTGACCAGGGTCCGCACTGCCAAAATCGGCGCGGTGATCACGACCAGGAGTGCCCGCAGGGCTTCGGGCACCAAGAACTCCTCCGACTTTCTCCTCGCTTTGACCTTTGTCAGGCGCCGCACTCCGGAAAAGGACGCCGCGGACCTCGCGAAGGGCCAGGTCTTCGAGGTGGCCTCGCTGAGCAGGACCATCGGCGGGGTGGCGCTCATCTCGGTGGGCAAGGGGAAGCAGATCGAGCGCCTGAAGATCGGCAGCCTGTTCGTCGCCCAGGGTCGGCCCATGATCTGGCGGGAGCGCCGCACCGGGAACGAGACCCTGCTGAACGGTCCCTTCCGGCTCGTGCCGCTCGAAAAGAAGGTGCCCCTCAACAACAGGATGGGGTTCTTCGAGCTTTCCACGGCTGACGGCACTCACGAGTTGACCCTTCCGAAGAAGGACGCCCCGCTCGTCGAACTCGCGATAGCCGCGGAACCGGCTGCGACCGATTAGCGGAGAAGGCGGCCCCGCGAGAACCCCCGGGCCGACCGCACGGGGGTTCTCTGCGCCCGGACCGGGGTCCGAGCGTCGTCAGGCGGCCGCGGGGAAGGCGTGCCGCTTGCCCCCGACGACGGCCGCCGCGGCGGCGACCAGGAGCGCCAGTGACGCCCAGGTGATCGAGGCGGCGCCCAGGTTCGCGACCAGGAGGCCGCCGATGAGGCCGCCGAGCGCGATGGACGCGGAGAAGACCGTGATGGCGATCGACTGGGCGACGTCCGCGGCCTCCCCCGTCGCGTTGATCACGGCCCCGATGAACAGACTCGGGGAACTGCCGAACGCCAGACCCCAAGCCGCGGCGGCCGCATAGACCAGGACGGGCAGACCGGAGAACACGGCCAGCACGAGCACGGCGACCCCGAGGAGCGCGGTGCTGCCCACGACGAGCCTGCGCAGGTGGCGGTCGATGTGGGTGCCGACCACGATCACGGTCAGGATGGACGTGAGGCCGAAGGCGAACAGCACCCAGCCCGTCTGGCCGCCCATGCCCAGGTGCCGGAGGAAGTCGGTGATGTAGGTGTAGAGGATGTTGTGCGCGATCATGTACGCGGCGAGCGCGAACAGGATGACGCGCAGCCCGGGGATGACCAGGACCCGGGAGATCCTCAGCCGTTCGTCCGCCGGCCGGCCGTCCAGGTTGGGCAGTGTCACCAGGATCCACACCATGGTCAGCGCGGTCAGCGCGGCGGACGCGTGGAAGGCGATCTGCCAGCCGCCGAGGCCGCCCAGCCAGGTTCCCACGGGGATGCCCAGGGCCAGGGACACCGGCGTCCCGGCCAGGGCGATGGCGATGGCCCGGCCCTGCCGTCCCTCGGGCGCGAGCCGGGCGGCGTAGCCGCCGAGGAGCGGCCAGATGAGGCCGGTGCCCAGGCCGGCGACGAAGCGGATCACCAGGGTCAGCGCGTAGTCGCCGGACACGGCGGTGAGGGCGTTGGTGACGGCGACGGTGGCGAGCGCGAGTTGCAGCACGTTCTTGCGCGGCCAGTGCGACGTGGCCCGCGTCAGCGGGATCGCGCCGATCGCGGTGGCGGCGGCGTAGATCGTCACGGTCTGGCCGGTGAGCGAGACGCTCGTGTGCAGCGTGCCGCTGATCTCCGGCAGCAGGCCGGCGGGCAGGCACTCGGTGAGGATGCCGACGAAACCGCTGAGGAAGAGGCCGAACAGGGCCGCGTCCGGAAGGCGGTCCCGCCCGCGGACGGGGGTGGCTGAGGGGGTGGTCGTCTGCGTCATTCGTTCTGTCCATGAGCTGTGGGTGACCCGGTACGGCCCGCGGTGGACGTCGGGGTCGGCGGCGGCACGCGGGCCGGGGCGGCGGCGGTCCTCGCGGACCTCCGGTGCCCGGCCCGGTGGCCCCGGGCGGTTTCCCCGGGAACGCGTTCAGGCTGCTCCGGACGTGCGGGCTTACCCAGATCCCCGCTCCGCCTACGTCTCGTGTGCCTACCACCGGCAGGGACAGGCTCCGCCCTGGCGCCGGCGCGATACTGGGGGGCATGGCCACCCGCCCGGAACCCCGTACCGACCCGGCAGCCGCGCCGGCCGCCGGGTACGCGCACGGCGGCGGGGAGTCGCGGCTCGACCCGCGGGCGGAGCTCAACGAGTTCCTGCGCACCCGCAGGGCCCGGCTGAAGCCGGCCGACGTGGGGCTCGCCGAGTACGGCCGGCGCCGGGTGCCGGGCCTGCGGCGGGAGGAGCTGGCACAGCTCGCGGGTGTCTCCGTGGCGTACTACACGCGCCTGGAACAGGGCAACGGCCACAATGTCTCGGTGGAGGTGCTGGACGCGATCTCCCGTGCGCTGCGGCTCTCCGACGCGGAGCACGACCATCTGCTGCACCTCGCCAAACCCAGGCACCGCAACCAGCGGCCCGCGGCCCGGCGCCAGCAGGTGCGGCCCGCGCTGGTGCAGCTGCTGGCGGCGCTGGAGGGCGTCCCCGCGTACGTCTGGGGCCGCCGCACCGACGTGCTGGCCTGGAACGGCACGGCGTCCGCCCTCTTCGGCGACTGGGCGGCGCGGGACCCGCAGGAGCGGAACTGGGCCCGGATCACCTTCCTCGACCCGGCGGCCAGGCGGCTCTTCGCCGACTGGGAGTCCAAGGCCTCGGACGTGGTCGGGCAGCTGAGACTCGACGCCGGCCTGCACGCGGACGATCCGCTGCTCGCGGGGCTGATCGGGGAGCTCTCCCTGAGGAGCGAGGACTTCCGGAGGCTGTGGGCGGCCCACGACGTCAAACGGAAGTCGCACGGCAGCATGCGGCTGCTGCATCCGCTGGCGGGTGAACTCACCCTGCGCTACGAGTCGTTCGCGTTGCCGGACGATCAGGAGCAGTCGCTGTCGACCTATCACGCCGAGCCCGGCTCCGCGTCGCGGGAGGCACTGGGCCTGATTGCGAGCTGGGGCACGGACGCCGCACGGGAGCGGGCGGCCGCCGCCCGGGACTGAGTGCCGGCGAGCGGCCGTTCCGGATTCCCGCCGGAACGGCCGCCGCGGCCGCGGTCGCGCCCTCAGGTGTTCAGCTGAACTCGTTCCACAGGGGGCTGGTGGCGATCGCCTTGAGCTGCTTGATCGTGAGCGCCGGGGTGGCCCGGGTGGCGGCGGAGGACTGGCGCTCGGAGTTGAAGGCGCTGATCACCACCCGCCGGCCGTCGGGCCTGATCGTGTCGACGGTCCACATGACGACCCCCGAGCCGCCCTTCTCGCCGGGTCCCTGATGCGTCACGACCTTCGTGCCGTCGGGCAGGGTCTCGGCGCCGGCACCGAAGAGCTCGTCCTCGACGTCGGACATGTTCGACTGCACGTTGATCTGGACGAGGCTCCTCCCCTTCCCGTCGTCGAGCACGAGGTCCGCGAACCCGTCCTGCGGGCTGCCCTTCTCGACCACCTTGATCCCCTTGGGCACCAGGGAGATCAGGGTGCGCCTGACCGCGGCGCCGTCCGCCTCCGCGGGCGGGGCGACGGGGGTCCGCGAGGGCTTGGGCGGCCGCGGAATGGCGTCGACGGCCTTGCGCCAGGCCGGGGCGGTGGCGATCTTCTGCAGCTGGGCCAGGGTCAGGGGCGGTTCGGGCCGGGTGACCGGTGCGCCCTTCTCGGCCTCGGCGTTCCACTCCATCGCGCTGATGTGCTGCCCCTGTGCGGTGACGAGGTCGACCTGCCAGAGCTTGGTGTCCTTCCGGCGGTCCGGGTACTCGTACCCCTTGTAGAGCATGAGCGTGGAGCCGTCGGCCAGTTCCGTGGTGGTGCACAGGTCGTACGGGACCTGCAGCCGGTCCGGGCAGGAGGGGCGCTCGCTTCCCGGGGCGACGCGGTTCAGCCCGACGGAGACCTCGCCGCCGCCCTTGCCGTCGTCGTACACGACCTGGGCGTACGGCATGAGCGGCGACTTCACGCCCCGCCCCTGCTCGTCGCGGACCTCCCCCGCGGGGAGCAGTCCCTTGAGGGTGCGGACCAGGTCGGCGGCGGAGATGTCGCCGTCGTTCTCCGAGGGCGGGGAGGGGACCGTCCGCTGGGCGGCCACGGTCGCCTGTCCGTGCGCATCACCGGCCGTGGGCACGAGCAGTGACCCGCCCACGCCGACGACGGCGACCGCCGCCACACCGGCCGCGACGGCGGCCCTGCGCCGCCGCAGCAGCGTGCGGCCGCGCGCCCTGCCGGCCGCGGTCAGGGCGCTCCGATCGGTCTCGAAGGCGCCACTGGCAGTGAAGAGGGCCGCGCCGAGCCGCTCCTCGAAGTGGTCGCCGGGTTCCTGGGGGTCTTCAACAGGCATGGCAAAACCGCCGTTTCTGCACGGGTGTCGGAATGTCGGGGATGTCGGGACGTGAAGCGGGAGATGCGGGGCCGGTCAGGGTGAGGCGTACTCGCCGATGCCGTCACCGAGCAGCACACGAAGACGGGCCAGGGCGCGGACACAGCGCGTGCGCACCGCGGCCGAGCTGGCGTCCATCACGTCGGCGGTCTCCTCGATGCTGCGGTCCTCCCAGTACCGCAGGAAGACCACGGCCCGGTCCTTGGGGGGCAGTTGACCGAGGGCCTCGACCAGCGTCATCCGCAGCAGCGGGTCCGGGTGGGCGCCCCCCGCGTCGGGGAGGTCGGGAAGGACGTCCGTGGCCCGTTCCTTGCTGCTGCGACGCCGCTGATGCGTGAGGAAGACGCGGGTGAGGGTGGTCTGGGCGTACCCGGCCGGGTTGCCGACGCGGGAGACCCGTCGCCAGCCGGCGTACAGGCGGCCGAGCGTCTCCTGGACCAGGTCCTCGGCGAGATGGGTGTCCCCGCCGGTGAGCAGACAGGCGGAACGGTAGAGGTGCCCCGCGCGCGCCTCGGCGAACTGCGCGTAGTCGTCGTCCCGCCCTTGCCCCATCGCCCGCCCCTGTGTCTCCGGCTCCGCTGTCACCTCATTGATGCGGTGGGGTCCCGGAAATGTTTCACCGCCGGGCGCGGCGCCGCGGGGCATGCGAAAAGGTGGCCCCACGGCACTCGGGGCCACCGGAGAGGGGTCGCGTGGTCAGAGCTTGTGCATGCCCTGGTAGGGGCTGACGATGCGGGTCAGCTGGGAACCGAAGTCGACGAGCAGTGCACCGCCCGCGGCTTCCTCGGCCATGACCTTTCCGAGGCCGTGCTGGTCGTGGGAGACGCGGTCCCCCACGGCGAAGTGCTTGAGGACGGGTTCGGCAGGCGCCTTGAAGGGACTCGTGGGCAGGTGGCGCGGGGGCGCGGATCTCTTCGTCATTGCCGCCAGTATGCGTGGTGGGGGCGCCCGGTGCATAGGCTCGGACCCGCACCCTGACGGGGCACAGACGTCCGGATGGCGTCCCACCTCCGCGCCGGCCGTCCCCGACGGCCTGGTGCAACGGCATCGGCGGGTCCCGCCGGCCGCACATGTCCGCCGCCGCGGAACGAGAAATCGATCCGGGGTTTCCGCACCGGCAGGCGGCGCGCAATCACCCAACGCGCACGACCGGTCGCTCCGTGCTACCGTCGAATGCAGTTGCCGTTGTGATACCCGAGAACTTCCGGTGCCTTCACCGGTCTCCACGCCGGTGGAAGTGCCGTGCATTTCGGTCATTTCCCGGGCGGGGTCATCATCACAGCGACGTGGGGTCCGCACAGTGCGGATTCCGGGCACCGCCCGAAGGAGATCGGTCACATGACTACTGGCACCGTCAAGTGGTTCAACGCGGAAAAGGGCTTCGGGTTCATCGAGCAGGACGGCGGCGGGCCGGACGTGTTCGCCCACTACTCGAACATCTCCGCCCAGGGTTTCCGCGAGCTGCTGGAAGGCCAGAAGGTGAGCTTCGACATCGCGCAGGGCCAGAAGGGCCCGACGGCCGAGAACATCGTTCCGGCCTGATCACCGCGCAGCAGTCCGCCGCCGGGGCCCGCACCGAGGGGTGCGGGCCCCGGCGTGTTGCCTGTCGGGGCGCGGCAGCGGCAATTCACCGGCCCGGCAGACCCGCCGTACGAAGGATTTCTCCCCCGGCGTCGCGTCCGTACGCCGCCGGGATTTGTCACGCGCCGCCCGCACCGCTTTCTCCCGGGGAACGCGCCGGCCGCCTCCGCCGCCTTTCGGGCCGCTTGCGGCGATTCTCCTGCGGTTCTCCGTGCGGTTCGCCGCCGCGGGCATTTCCCCCTTCCGCCCGGACCCGTTCCCTCCCCCTGAGAGGCACCATGCGCTGCGTCATCGCCCGTTTCCCGTTCGAACTGACCAAGAACGGCGTGCTGGCGTCGATGAAGGGCGTCAAGCCCGAACCCGTCACGGGCGAGTCCGTGATCATCGGCCGCCGGCAGTACCCCGTGAAGCAGGTGGGCGAGATCATCACCCGGCAGGACCGCCGCGACTTCACGGCCGCGGAGGTGACCCGGGCCATGACCCGTCTCGGTTTCACCTGCCGGACCGCCCCTGAGGCCGAGACCGCCCCCGACCCCCTGGAGGAGGCGTCGGCGCTGCTCGGCTTCACCGACCGGCTGTGAGCGACGGGACTGCGTCGCAGCCGGGGCCCGGTCAGGAGGGCGCGCGCAGGGCGTCCACGGGCTCCATCCGGGCCGCCCGCAGCGACGGGTAGAGGCCCGCCAGGAGACCGACCAGGGCGCCGGCGACCGGGGCGCCGAGGGCGAGGCGCAGGTCCAGCACCGGGGTCCAGTGCTTCACGGCCGCCACGACGACCACGACGACCACGCCCAGGGCGGCCCCGACGACACCGCCGAGCAGCCCGATGGTGGTCGACTCCGCCAGGAACTGCCCGGCCACCTGACGCCGGGAGGCCCCCAGGGCGCGGCGCAGGCCGATCTCGCCGACGCGTTCCATCACCGTGACCAGGGTCACGTTGGCGATACCGATGGCGCCGACGACCAGCGAGACCAGCCCGAGCACCAGGAACAGGCCGTCGACATCGCCCTGCACACCCTTGCGGGCCTTCGACAGATCGGGCGGGGCGACCACGGTGAGGGCGTCCTCGTGACCGGGCGCGAGGGCGATCGGCGCCTGCCGGGCGACCTGCCGGGCCGCGCCGAGCGAGGTGTTCACCAGGACGCGGGTCACGTCCTTCAGGCCCATGCGGTCGGCCGCCGTGGTGGGCGGCAGGATCACCGAGGTGGACAGGCGCTGCTCGCGGCGGAAGCCGCCGAGGACGCCGATCACCGTGAACGACTGACCCTCGAAGAAGACCGCGGGGGCGTGCCGGACGTCGCCGATGCCGAGCAGCCGGGCCGCCTGGTCGCCCAGGACCGCCACCCGCTCGTGGCGCGCGACGTCCCCCGCGTCGTAGAACCGGCCGGTGGCCATCGTGCCGCGCACCGCCGCGGGCAGCGACGGGCCGGCGGCGACCACGGCGAGGGTCTGCCCGCTCAGTTCGCCCGGGGCGACCACGTCGTTCGCCCGTACCTGGACGTTCGCGGTGTCCTGGGAGTCCGACAGGGCGGCGGCCGACTCCACTCCGGCGAGGCGCTCCACCGCGTCGACGCCCTGCCAGCCGACCAACGCGGGGTCGGTCGAGCCCGGCGGCGGAGCGGGTACGACGACGGACACCGAGGTGGCGGTGAGGGCGTCGAAGCGGCCGACGATCTGGTTCGCCGCCGTCGACGCCACGCCGATGGTGATCACCAGCGTGCCGATGCCGAGCACCGTGCCCAGCGTGGTGAGGGCGGAGCGGACGGGGCGGGCGAGCACACCGGCCAGTGACTCCGACCACAGGTCCCGCGGGTCGATCCAGGGGCGCTCCGCGCGGCGCGCGCGGCGGCGGCCGCGGGAGCATTTCTCCGCGGTGCCCGTTCCGGTGCCGGTCGTCATGCGCCCTCCTGACTCAGCCGGCCGTCGTGGATCCGCACCCGCCGCCCGGCGCGCCGGCTCACGGACTCGTCGTGCGTGATCACCAGCAGCGTCATGCCCTGCGCCTGGAGTTCGGCGAAGAGCTCCAGCACCGACTCGGTGTTCTCGCTGTCGAGGTTGCCCGTCGGCTCGTCGCAGAGCAGCAGGGCGGGCTCGCCCATCAGGGCGCGGGCGATGGCCACCCGCTGCCGTTCGCCGCCGGACAGCCTCCCGGGCAGGAAGCCGGTGCGGTGCCCGAGGCCGACCCGCGTGAGGGCCCGCCGGGCGCGGTCGGCCCGGGTGCGGCGCTCACGGCCCGGCCGGGGCGCCCGGTAGGTCTCGGCGAGCATGACGTTCTCGTCCACCGTCCGGTACGGCAGCAGGTGGAAGGACTGGAAAACGAAACCGATGCGGCTGCCGCGCAGCGCGGTCCGCTCGCGGTCGCCGAGTCCGTTGGTGAGGACGCCGTCGAGCCAGTAGCTCCCCGACGTCGGCCGGTCCAGCAGCCCCAGGGCGTTCAGCAGCGTGGACTTCCCCGACCCCGAGGGGCCGACGATCGACAGATGCTCACCGCGGCGGACCGTCAGTTCCACCTCGCGCAGGGCGTGCACGGGCGGCTCGGAGTCGAAGACCCGGCTGAGCGCGTCCAGCCGGATCACGGTGTCCGCGTCCGGTGCGTCCGGTACATCCGTTGCGTCCGTTGCTGCGGGCTTTCGCCTCACGTGCCGACCACCACCTGGTCGCCCTCGTCCAGCGAGCCCCCGTCGGCCGTCACCGCGACCAGCCCGGCCGCGGACAGCCCCACGGTCACGCGCACATCGACGACCTTGCCGGCCCGCAGCACCCCGACCCTGGCCTGCCCGTCGGCGGACGTGCGGACCGCGGCCAGGGGCACGACCAGCACGGCCCCCTTGGAGGCCCCCACGTCGACGGTCACCTTCGCCGAGAGGCCCGACTGGTTCCGCAGCGGTCCGGGATCGGGCACCGAGACCACCACCGGGACCGGGGCGGACGGATCGCCGGGGGCGGTTCCGTCACCGCTGCCCGCGTCCGCCTCGCCGCCGGCGCCCTTCTCCGTGTCGTCGACCGGGTCGACGGAGCCGCCGACGCGGGACACGACCCCGTTCACGCGCGTGCCGTCGCCCGTCTCGATCCGCGCCGCCATGCCCTTGCGCAGCGCGGCCCCGTCCGTTCCCGGCACGACCGCCTGCACGACCACATCGGCGCTGGTCACGGTGGCGACCTCACCGTCCGGGGCGGCCCCGAGACGCGCCTTGACCTTGTCGACCCGTACCGGCAGGTCCGGCAGGAAGACGACCTCGCCCGCCGGCACCTTCGTGCCGTAGCCGGCGGTGAAGGCGCTGAGCGCCGCGTTCGCCTGGTTCAACTGCTGCTGCGCGGCGTGCAGTTCCAGGGCGCGGGTCGCGTCGTCGGACCCGGGCCCGGACCCGGTGTCGCCGCCGTTCTGCGCGGACAGCAGGGCCAGTTGCGCCTGCGACACCGCCGCCTGAAGGTCGCCGAGCCGCGACGCGTCGGCCGCCCCGGGCTCCAGCGGTGTGTACCCCTTGCTCTCGTACCAGTGGTTCACCGCCGTCGCCGTGCCCTGCCGGTAGTTGCCGCTGACGGCCCCCGGGTCGTGGCCGAGCCTGCGCAGGGCGCTCTGCAACTGGCGTACGTCGTCGCCCGACATGCCCGGGCCCAGAGTGCGGTACATCGGCACCGGGCCGCGCAGCACGAACACCGGACGGCCGCTGACCTGCATCAGCACACTGCCCTCGCGCAGCGTGGCGCCCTCCGTCGGCAGCTTGGTGACCAGCTGTGCCGTGGCGGCCGCGTCCCCGGAGGCGTCGGGGGAACCGACCGGCCCGGAGAGCGAGATCGCGTGCGGCGCGCCGAACTCCACGCTGCCCTGGGTCACCACACTGGCGGTCAGCTTCTGCCGCACCACGGCGACGGTGACCGGACCGGCCTTCGGCGCCTGGTGCGCGGCGGCCGCGTCGGCGGGCGACTGCATCTGCGAACCCGCGAACCAGCCGCCCGCACCCACGAGCGTCACCACCCCGACGATCAGCGCCACGGTCCTGCCGCGGTTCGCCTGGCCCCCGCGGAAGGGGCTCATCCGGTGACCCCGGAGAGGGGGTGCCGGGCGAGCGCGGGGAAGTACGCGGCCCGGAAGTCCTTGCCGCAGGCCAGGTCCTTCTTGGCGAGGTCGATCTCACGGGTGAGCCTGGTGAGGGCGGTGCCCTTGTCCAGGCTGAGCACGCCGTCCATCGGCATCTGGGCGCTCACCGAGAACTTCACCATGTCCCCGATGGAGGTCGGCTGCGTCGTGGTGACCGGGATGCCCTCGCCGCGCAGGCAGCCCGCGAACTTCTGCGCCAGCGCCACCAGGTGCGGGTCGCCGTCGAGGGCCTGGTGCGCCTGCCGGTCCTGCTCCTGGTCGGCGGCGGTCTGCCGGTCGATCTCGGCCTGGGACTTGTCGGGCCCGTACGCCTTGAGGTATGCGTCCTTGACGCACCCCGGGCTCATCTCCTTCTTGCCGCCCGAGGCCATACGCGCGCCGCCCATCGCCTGGTCGTAGGCCTTCCGCTGCGTGGGGGTGAGCGCGTTCAGGTAGGCCTCGTCCGGGCTGGTCTCCTGCTTGTCGTTGTACGCCTTGCTGCCCCACACGTTCGGGTCGTCCCGGTAGACGGCTCCGGCGTAGATGCCGAAGCCGTACTTCTCGCGGAACGTCTTCGCCAGTGCGTAGTCCTGGCCGTCGACGGCGCTGAGGGCGTCGGCCCCGTAGTCCGTCACGTGCGGGGTGTAGGTGAATCCCTTGGCGCGCATGCAGGCGGCGGTGGCGTTCTGCGCGATGTACGACCGCTTGGTGTCCTCGTCCGCGTCCGCGGGGATCTCCAACTGGCCGCCGGCAGGGGCCGTCGACGCGGCGGCCGGCGTGGTGGCGGCGGACGCCGCTCCCGCGGAGGCGGAGGCGGCGGCGGGGTCGCCATCGCCCTGGGAGCACCCGGACAGCGCCAGCGCGGCGGCCGCGGCCACCGTCGGCCAGACGCCGCGGGTCCTGAGCATGAGAGCCATGTCGTTCCATCACTTCGTTCGGAGACGCTCGGAGCGGGGGTGGTCAGCCCCGTCGCTCTCTGAACCGGGTGGACCGCCGGGCAGGGCGTAGCCTCCGCCGCCGATGTGGCGCACATCACAGCGCACACCGGCATGAACGCTCCCGAGGTGCTCCGCGGAGCCCACGGGCAACCGAAAGGGGGCTCCGCCCGGTTGAGGCGAGCGTGGGCACTTGCGAGCGGCGGAGAGGAGTGAGGCGGATGCGGACCACGGCCGACGACGAGCGGTGGAG
This sequence comes from Streptomyces sp. NPDC088733, assembly GCF_044751185.1. NCBI lineage: Bacteria > Bacillati > Actinomycetota > Actinomycetes > Kitasatosporales > Streptomycetaceae > Streptomyces > Streptomyces sp. NPDC088733. The sequence goes on along the minus strand of NZ_JBIVLH010000010.1, from coordinate 282,123 downwards.
CGAGGCGGAGCGGGCCGTACGGCTCCTCCTGAGGGAGACGGTGCCGCAGCCGGCCACGCCCGCCGACCGGCTGGTCCGCGTCCGGCTGCGCATCCGGCGGCGCCGGCGGCAGCGCGGCGCGGCGATCGGGACGGCCGCCTCACTGGCCGCCGCCGCGGCCCTGGCCGTCGTCCTGCCGGGACCGGGGTCGCCGCAGGCCGCGACGGACCGTGCGACACCCGCGGGACCGCCCCCTCCGGCGTCCTCGGCGCCCACGGTCTCCGCCTCGGCGACCCGTGACCCCGGACTCACGGCCGTCCGCCTGCCCGCGCTGGCCGGCCTGACGCTTCGGGTGCCGCGCGGCTGGCAGGCGCTGGACGTCACCGACCCGAAGGGGAACCAGGTCGGTTACGTCTCCTCGCAGCCCCTGACCGCGCCGGCGCCCGCCGCGTGCGGCGGCTCCGCCGACCAAGTGCTCGCCGACTGCGCGCCCTTGGCGTCACTGGACGAGGGCGGCGTCCTGATGCTCTTCCGGTACGACGGGACGGGCGGGACGAGCGACACGACGCCGCTCCGGATGGGAGGCGCCGCCCCCGCCGGGAAGGGCTGCCGCGTACTGAGGGGCACTACGGGGGCCGCCGGCTGGGGCCACGGCCGCTCGGCCCCCTACAGCAAGCCCTTCGAGGTGTCGGTCTCCGTCTGCATGCGCGCCCCCTCGAACGGCACGCTCGCCACCGTCACCAAGGCCCTGGAGACGGCCTTCCCGCGGGGCGGTTGACGCCCGCACCGGCCGCGGTCAGGACGGCGCGCCGGTGAGGACCTGCACCTTCCCGGTGTCGAGCGAGTAGTACGCGCCGACCACGGCGAGGGAGCCCTTCTTCACCAGGGGCGCCAGGTCGCGATTGGTCCGCAGGCCATCCGCGGTGATCTTGATCTGGGCGCGGGTCATCGCCTCGACCGGATCGGAACCGCCCTCCTTGACCGTCTGCTCGTACGCGGGACGCAGGGCCCGGGAGATCGCCTCCAGGTTGCCGGGCAGCGACGTCCCCTCGTGCATCGCCTTGTACGCCGCCTCGATCGCACCGCACCGCTGATGGCCGAGGACGACGACCAGCGGGGTCCCGCCGGTCATCGGCCCGTACTCCACGGAGCCGGTGACCACGGGGCCGACCGCCTGCCCGCCGGTCCGCATCACGAACAGGTCGCCGAGGCCGGTGTCGAAGAGCAGCTCGGGCGGCACACGGGAGTCGATGCAGGACAGGACGGAGCCGAAGGGTTCCTGCTTCATGGCGACGAACTGCCGCCGGCTGGGATCACGGTCGGGGTGCTGGAGGTTCCCGTTCACCCAGCGCTCATTGCCGTCCATCAGCCGCCGGAAGGCCTCCGACGGGCCGGCCGGCCGGGACCGGCCGCCCGGAGACGACGTCATCGCGCTCGGCGCGATGCTGCTGCTCGACGAGCACGCGGTGAGCGCGCCCGCGGCGGCCACGAGGCCGCCGGCGAGCAGCGTCCTGCGCTGCGGCTGTCCTGCGCTGTCCATCCTCGGCCCCTCACTGCTCACCGCCGCCGGGCCCCGGCGAACGTCTCGACCACGCCGAATCCTCGGCCCGGCAAGGCCGATCCGGCGGCAGGCACCGGCGGACGCGCGCAGCGTTAACACCGACGGCCCACGCCCCCGGGGCGGTGGGCCGCCGGTGCGGCAAGGGTGGCGGGGGTGACGGGGGTCAGGTGCTCGTCAGCGCCGCCCGGCCGCGGTCGACGCGCACGGGGCCCGAGGCGGACGGACGGACGTCGAAGTCGAACATGGCGGTCGGCAGGTACAGGGAGCAGCACGCGTTGGGGATGTCGACGATGCCGCTGATGCGTCCCTCGATGGGGGCGGAGCCGAGCAGGAGGTAGGCCTGCTCGCCGCTGTAGCCGAAGCGCTTGAGGTACTCGACGGCGTTGAGGCAGGCACGGCGGTACGCCATCGTCGCGTCGAGGTAGTAGTTGGTGTCGGTGTCCTGGTCGACGGAGATCCCGATGAAGGTCAGGAAGTCCGAGTAGCGCGGCTCGACATTGCCGGGCATGAAGACGGGGTTGGTGGAGATCCCGTACGTCTCCATGCCGCCCTTGATCAGGTCGACGTGGAAGTCGATGAAGCCGCCCATCTCGATGGCGCCGCAGAAGGTGATCTCCCCGTCGCCCTGGCTGAAGTGCAGGTCGCCGCCGGAGAGCTTGGCGTCCTTCACGTGCACGGGGTAGAAGACCCGCGAGCCGCGCGTGAAGTTCTTGATGTCGTGGTTGCCGCCGTTCTCGCGGGCCGGCACCGTGCGGGCGCCTTCCGCCGCGATGCGTGCGGCGAGGCTGCCGGTGGCCGTGCCGCCGAGGGCGTTGGCGGCGTCCGGGGGATTGGCGAGCGGCGGGACGCGCTGCGGGTCGGTCTCGATCAGCGCCTTCTCGCGGGCGTTCCACCGGGCGAGCAGGTCGGCGGAGGGCGCGGTGCCGAACAGCCCGGGGTGGGTGATGCCGGTGAAGCGGATGCCGGGCAGGTGCCGGGAGACCGCCTGCTGCCCGTGGAAGTCCCACACGGCCTTGTAGGCGTCCGGGAAGTAGTCGGTCAGGAAGCCGCCGCCGTTGACCTTGGCGAAGATCCCGGTGTAGCCCCAGCCCTGACCGGCCGCGTCGCCGGTCTGCTGCGGTACGGGACCGAGGTCGAGGATGTCGACGACGAGCAGGTCGCCGGGTTCCGCGCCCTCGACGCCGATCGGGCCGCTGAGCATGTGCGGGATGGTCAGGTCGATGTCGCGGACGTCGTTGGCGGAGTCGTTGTTGCCGATCTGGCAGTCGGTCCAGTCGCGGCACTCCATCCGGAACTCGGACCCGGGCTTCACCATGGCGACGTTCGGGATGTCGGGGTGCCACCTGTTGTGTCCTGGCGTGGCCTGCTCCCGCATCGACTTGGTCTGGTCGACGCTGAAAACTACGTCGGGCATGACTGCCCCTCCTCGTCTTTCTGCTTGATCGAGGTCTGACAGGCCGGACAGGCCGGTCAGGACCCGGACAGGACCGGTCAGGACGCCTCGCGGGCGATCCGGCCGGCCTGCCGCGATTTCCGGGTGAGCGGCCACAGCGCGCCGAACACCACGACGGCGAACGCGCCCAGGGCGATGGCGATCTCCGTGGTGTGCTTCCAGTAGCCGGACAGCAGCAGCGCCGCGGGGATCACTCCGGTGATCCAGCCCTCGATGGCCGTCACCCAGCCCACATAGGAGGTGAGTTCCGTCCGCCGGAGAGCGAACAGCAGGAAGAACAGGCCCCACAGGAATGACCAGTACAGCCAGATCACCCCGAAGGGGTAGTCCTTCAGAAGGTGGAAATTGGCGAACGAGTACCCCAGGGCCACCACCGCGACGAACAGCGAGTAATGGCCGACGCAGATGTTGTCCATGCCGGTGAGCAGGACGATGCCCACGTAGAGGTAGGTGAATCCGAACAGATAGATGCCGGACGCCGAGAGAATCTTGTCCGGGTCATTGCCGGCCGTGAAGATGAGATAGGTCGGGGTGAGGACCTGCAGTGCGCCGATGAAGAGGTTGAACACCCCCGCGGACCTGGGGTCGGCTTTTCCCAGGAGCAGCAGGCCGTTCATGAACAGGACCGCACCGACGAAGAGCAGTCCCACGTTCGACACGGGGACGCACCTCCCAGGTACGCGTGAGGACGGGAACCGCCCCCGTCAGGGGCGGGGCAGCCGCGAGAGCGCGGGATGCGGGGCCGGCTCCGGCCGGCGGCGCGGGCGGGACGGCACGGCGGACACGACGTCCGGGGCTTCGCGGGACCGCTCCTCCCGTTCCCTCAGGGAACGGGACGACGGCGGCGTCGCGGCGAGCGAGGGCGCGGAGAAGACCCGCCGCGCCGGGCCCGCGCACGCGGGGCAGCCGTGCCCGTCGGGCGCGGTGCCGATCGCGAGCCTCACCTCGAAAGGACCGCAGTGGTCGCAAACGTATTCATAGGTCGCCATGCAGTTGCCTCCGCGAAACGGCGCACTTCGGCCGACCTCGGCGTGCGCGCCCATTTCCACGACGCCCGCCGGGGAACGATCCCTCATTCCAGGAGACGCCACGGCAACACCGTTGTCAAGGTGACGCATGAGGATTCTGCGACGCCCTTTGCCGCTGTTTTCCGGGACTTTCGGCCCTGTTCTCGACGACCGGCCGTGGCTCCGCGTGACCACCCCCGCACATTCCGCGGACCCCGGCACCGGGAGCCGCGGAACCTGCGCTTCGCAGCCTTGTGAGGCGATTCACTGAGCTTTTCCTGGACGGGTTCCGCCCTCGCATTTAGCGTCGATATCCGGCCGCCTTTCCCGAGAAACGCGGTGACTACGGCGTGCGGATCACCGATGAACGCCGGAAAGGTGGAGACGTGACGATGGACGCCGTATGGGTCCGGGGCGTGACGGGCATTCAGCTGCACCACGTGACCGACCTCCAGGACGCCGGCCGCTTCCTCGGCAACGCCGCGATGGCGCTGCGGGCGGCCCATGTACGGACCGGGGCCGACCACTACGCCGGCATCGCCGCCGAGCTCAAGACCCTGGTGACGCGGGTGCGCGAGCTCGAGCAGGAGGCCCGCACCGCGATGCGCGAGCTGCACGCCACCGACCCGGAGCGGTTCGCCCGCTGCCGCGAGGGCCACGAGCCGTGGCCCGGCGAGATCCAGGCCGGCTTCATCCCCCGCCACACCTGCCGGGACGAATGCCTCTACCACGATCACGGTGTGCTGGCGGCGATCACCCAGTGCACCTGCGGGCGGCCGCCCTGCCAGGCCTGCGCGATCGGCGGGGAGCCCGCGCCGAACTGAGCCCCGCGCACCGCAAGGCCCCGACCGAGTCCCCGGACCGGCCGGGGCCTTCGCCGTACCGGCGCGGCCGTCACGGCCGGTGGTCGGCCCTGGGCGGCTTCATACCGGCAGGCCCGGCCAGCACCATGGGCGCCGCTTTGCCGATCGTGCGGAGGGGCGCGGGCCGCGGCATGCGACTGCCTGAGAACCCGCCGACCGTCGCGCCGGTTCCGGACTGCCGCGTCCCGCTGTCCGTCCCGCTGTCCGTCCCGCTGGGGGACGACTCCATCCCCGCCTCCTGCTCTGCGGCCGAGTTCGTCAAGCGGCTGGAGGCCCGGTCGTTGAACCCGCGCAACTGGCCGGGCTACGACCTCGGTTTCGACGCGGACGGCGCCGTCGTCCGGCTCCAGTCGCTGTGCACCCCGTGACGGCCCGGCCGGGCCCGGTGCTCAACGTGCCGTGTCCGCCTCGGACTTGTGCCAGGCGCTCACGCCGAGCTTCCCGGTCGTGCCGAGGTCGAGCTCCGGCGTCACCATCACGGGGTCCGCGCCGGGCCTGGCGCGGACCCGTACGTAGGGGGCGTCGACGGGCGTGCCGTAGGTGACGGTGTTGCGCCAGGTCAGACCGGAGGAGGCGGTCTCGCCCGGCTGGAGGGACAGGGGCCGGGGCGGGGCGTCGAACTCCGGGCCGACGGAGCCGGAGCCGCCGTGGCGGATCTTGATACCGGTGACGGGCCGGTGGCCCTCGTCGAGGAGCTGGAGCTGCGGATACCCGTCGAGGTGGTAGGGCGCGGCGGAGCAGTTCTCCAGGTGGAGGCCCACGACGCGCAGCCCCATGGCCGCGTCGCCCCGGTCGGCGGTGACGCGCACCCCGGAGGGCGGGCAGGGGCCGGACGGCACGGGCGCCTCGTCGGCCGGAACGCTGCGGACCTTGAGGACCCGGATGTGCTGGAGCGTGCCGGCACCCGGTCCCGAGTTCGCCCCGGCGGCATCGGTGGCATCGGCGGCGGCGAGATCCACCGGCCGCCGCACCGTCCGCCCGGGACCGACCGCCGGAACGGTCTGCTCGGTGTTCATCATCGCCGCCCCGGAGTCGGAGAGGAAGCTGAGGGTGACGGTGTAGGTGAACGGCTGCCGCTCGTGGCTGGTGATCCGGATCGCCGGGGCGCAGGCCGGCGACGCGACGTCCGAGCCGACGATGTCGACGTCGCCCGTCCCCTCGCCCCCGGCCGGGTCCGTCCCGCCGGCGGCGGCCGTCTCGGGTCCGCACGACGGCCCCCCGGCCCGCGGGGCGCCGGCCCCCTCGGTGTCGCACGCCGCAAGGGCCAGGACGCCCGCGAGCACGGCGGGCACGGTCAGGGGAGTGAGGCGAAGGGTACGCATCGGCTCAGCCCATCAGGACGGGCGCCGCCCCGACCGTGGTGGAGGCCACAGTTCCGGTAACACCCTCGTCACAGAGCGGCCGCACCGGTGTCAGCCCACGACCCAGCGGGCGGGCAGGGCGGCGCGGACCGCGTCGAGGTCGGCGGGCGTCCGGCCCCCGGCGTGCACCCAGGCGTGGTCCTGCACGCCGTCGCGGCGCAGCAGCAGCCCGGGGGCCGCGTACCAGCGCAGGGGCGAGTCGTCGGGGCCCACCCACATCGGGTGGTCGGGCAGGTCGACCCGCTCGTAGCGGCCGTGGAACTCCGCGAGGAGATCCGGCGGGAGCTCGCACGCGTCGTACCGGGAGTCGTGGACGAACAGCGTCTCGCTGAGGAGGAGTTCGACCCAGGCCTGTGACATCAGGTCCAGGAACGGGAGCCATCGGCCGTCCGAGTCCACGACCACGGGGGGATCGTCGCGCTCCGCCTGGTCGAGGGGGATGCCCCAGAACGCGCAGCCCTGGTTCTCGACGCGGAAGATCAGCACGCCGTCGTCGACGAACAGCCCACCCGGCGGGAGCAGCGGGTCCTGTCCGCACGTGAGGTCCGCGCGTCTCCCGAACAGCGCGTACCCCTCGCGCAGGGCGGCCGGGAGCACAAAGCCGAGTTCGTGTTCGGCGGCGTGCAGTTCCGCGCCGGGGACGCCGTCCTCCGGCAGCAGCGGGCGGTCCGTCCACGCGGCGGCGAAGTCGCGGGCGAACCGCCACGCCTGCTGCCGGCCGGTGATGCCTCCGCGCAGGGCGGCGGCCACGTCGAAGCCGGGCAACGTCGCGTCCACGGCGGCGACTCTACGCGGCCGCCGTCGCGGAGCCGGCTACCGGGACCCGCAGCTCCGCATGCCGCCCTGCCGCGTGGCGGCGGCGCTGTCGATCCAGGCGACGACGGCGCCGACCGTGGCGTCGTCGAGACTCCGGGCGAGCGCGCGGACGGCGGAACTGTCGCCCGGCAGCGGGGGGACGCCCGCCGCGATGAGGGCGGCGTGCAAGTCGACCCAGCGGGCGTCGACGGCGGAGAGAGCGGGGACGGTGTCGTGCGACCGCAGCGGAGTGTCGAGAAGGCTCATGGTGTTTCCCCTCGGATCCCGGACGGAATCGACCGGACTTGCCGTACACGACTGCCGCCGGGGAAGCCCCGGTTGCGTTCCCGGACCCGGCTTCACCCGTCCGGCCCACGCATCGCGGTCAGCGGGCGGATTCCTCGTACCGCAGGAGCCGTTGCTGCATCCGCGGGTACGGCGTCGCCGGGGGGAGCGGGCCGCCGTCGCGGACGGCGGTCGCCGTGCCGACCGCCGCGTCGATAGCGGCGCGGTACGGCAGGGAACCGGTGCTGACCCGGCGGATGCCCAGGGCGCCCAGGTCGGCGAGGGAGAGACCGGGCACGACCAGGACGTTGACCGGCACCGGGATCTCCGCGGCCAGCCGCCGCAGTTCCTCGGGACCGGTCGCGCCGGGCGCGAAGACGCCGTCCGCGCCCGCCTCGACGTACGCCGCCGCGCGACGCAGCGTCTCGGTGAGGCCGGCCTCCTGGCCCAGCCAGTACGTGTCCACGCGGGCGTTGACGAAGAGTTCCGGTGCGTGCCGCTTCACCGCACGGACCTTGCGGGCGTGCGCCTCCGGGGCGATCAGCCGGCCGGCCGTGCTGTCCTCGAGGTTCACACCGGCCACGCCGAGCGCGCCGAGCGCGGTGGCGGCGGCCGCGACCTCCTCGGCGTAGCCGTCCTCGATGTCCGCGGTGACGTGGACGGGCAGCGGAGCGAGGGCGCGGACGAGCGCGAGCGTCGCGTCCTTCGTGGCCCGGCCCCCGTCGGCGTGCCCCGCGGCGGCGGCGACCCCGAAGCTGGTCGTGCCCACCGCGGGGAACCCGGCCTCGGCGAACGCGAGCGCCGAGGCGACGTCCCAGGCGTCGGGGAGGAGGAGGGGCAGGTCGCCCGCGAAGTGAAGCTCACGGAAGGTCATGGGCGAGGACGCCTTTCAGGATCGCGTGCGGTGCGGCGGGCGGGTGCGCCCGCCGCCGCCCCACCACTCAACCCCCTCCGGAGGCGGGCCGGCAGACGGAAAAGTGCGCGCCGGTCCGGGGCGACGGCGCCCGTGAACCCCTCCGGGCGGCGAGGTCGCCGTGCGCGTACGGCGGCGGAGGACGGGCGTTCGCGTACGAACGCAACCGCGGAGGGCGCTCGGGAGTCATCGACTCCGTGATCACGACACGTATCCGGCGGCCCCTCGGCGCCGCCCTGCTCACCGCGACGACCGCGGCGCTCCTGCTCTCCTGCTCCGCAGGACCGGACGAGGCCCGGTCGGGCACGCCCGCCCCGAAGGCCGCCGCGTCCGCGTCCACGTCCGCGAGCGCGCCCGCGCCCACGGACTCCGAGGAGCCCACCACCCAGCCCGTGGAGATGGTGCGCGACGCCTTCGCCACGTTGCAGGCGACCTACCACAGCGGCTGCACGACGCCGGGCGAGTGCGAGTACTTCCTGACCCGCGTGCACGACGAACTCGACGGCCTCGACGCCGCGATGAAGGCCGACCCCCAGGGCCGCGACCACTTCCGCGAACCGCTCGCGTGGACCGCGGAGCTGAGCGACGCCCTGCACGGCGACGTCACGTTCGAGAACCTGAAGAAGCACCAGGCGCTGCTGGTCGGGACCCGCGACCGGATCAACCACTGGATGCAGGGCCACCCGGAGGACTACCGCTGAGCGCGGCGGACGCCGGGTGACCGCCGTCGCGGACATCATGGGTCCGCGCGTGGCAATGGGGAGGCAAAACCCGCCGCGGCGTTGAACCTGGCGCCCCGTGAGGGCGTACAGCACCGTAGAAGCGGCGGTCCAGCACTCCGGCCCGCCACGCCGTCAGCGGGGCCTCGCACGGAAGGACCTTCGGGTTGTCGCTCTTCACGCGCTCTCAACAGCCGCCGGACACGGACAAGGACGTGCCCGCGGACACAGCAGGCGTCCCCGACGCCGCCGCCCCCGACCCGGGCCCGACCCGCACCGAGGCCCCCGCGGAATCCGGCGAAGCGCAGGCGCCCGGGGCCGCCGACGCCGCGGCCCAGCGGCGCGACCCCGACGCCGAGCCGGCCGACCGCGGCAAGCCCAACGCGGGGCCCGCCGAGGGCGAGCGGGCAGAGCCCGCCTCAGCAGAGGAGGCCGAGACCACCGGCGAAGCCGAACCAGCCGCACGGGCAAAGCCCGCCGCGGCGCAGGAGGCCCCGGCCGCCGACGCCGCAGCCGAACAGCCCGGGACCGCCGCCGACCAGGCCGACCACCGCAAGCCCGCCGAGCCCGAGCACACGCCGGAACATGCCGGCACCGAGGGCGAGCGGGCAGAGCCCCCCTCAGCAGTAGAGGCCGACGCCGAGCAGGCCGAGGCCACCGGCGGACCCGACAAAGCTCAGGCCGAACACGGCACAGCCAGGGCCCAAGCCGCTCGGGCAAAGCCCGTCGACGCCGACAACCCCCCGGCCGAGCAGGCCGAGACCACCCGCGCAGCCGACACGGCCCAAGCCGAACGCGGCAAGCCCGCCGAAGCCGACCAGG
>NZ_JBIVLH010000010.1:242688-272268 GCF_044751185.1 Streptomyces sp. NPDC088733 | reverse complement strand
AGGCCCAGGCCGAACGAACCGGCCACGCCGAAACAGAAGAGCCCGACGCCGACAACCCCCCAGCCGAACAGGCCGAAACCACCGGCGAAACCGACACAGCCCAAGCCGCTCAGGCAGAGCCCGGCGAAGCCGACACAGCCCAAGCCGAACGCGGCAAGCCCGCCGAAGCCGACCAGGCCCAGGCCGAACGAACCGGCCACGCCGAAACAGAAGAGCCCGACGCCGACAACCCCCCAGCCGAACAGGCCGAAACCACCGGCGAAACCGACACGGCCCGGGCCGACAACGCCCCCGCCGAGCAGGCGGAGGGCACCACCGGCGGCGGGGACGCCGGGACCGACGGTTCCCGCCAGGCGGGGTGGCGGGCCCGGTATCCGCGCGCGGCGCGGGGCATCTCGGGGGTGACGACCGCGCTGGCCGCGGTCCTCGTGCTGGGTGCCGTGCTGCTGCCGGCCGCCCCGGGCGAGCTGACGGTGGCGCGGTTCGCGCGGATCCCGGCGGAAGCCGTCATCGCCGCCGGGGTGGCGCTGCTGCTCCCGCGGCGGCCGCGGCGGGTCGCCGCCGCGGTCGCCGGTGTCGTCCTCGGGCTGCTGACGATCCTGAAGTTCCTCGACATGGGCTTCTTCTCGGTGCTCTACCGCCCCTTCGACCCGGTGCTGGACTGGACCCTGGTCGGTGACGGCGAGGAGTACCTGAAGGAGACCTCGGGCCAGGCCTACGCCATTGCCGCCGTGGTCGGGGCGATCCTGCTCGTCGTGGTGCTGCTCGTGCTGATGACGCTGGCCGTCGTGCGGATGAGCACGGTCGTCAACCGGCACCGCCTCGTGGCGACCCGCAGCACGCTGGTGCTGGGGACGCTGTGGATCGCGCTGGCGGCCTTCGGAGTGCAGGTCGCGGGTAATCCGCTCGCGGCGAAGACCACGGTGGACCAGGCGTCGAACCACCTCCACTCGGCGCGCGCGAGCCTGGCGGACGGGGAGAAGTTCGCGAAGGAGGCGGCGGTCGACCCGTTCGCCGACGTGCCGCCGGACCAGTTGCTGAGCGGGCTGCGCGGCAAGGACGTCATCTTCGCGTTCGTGGAGAGCTACGGCCGCAGCGCGGTGGAGTCCCCGGAGATGGCGCCCCAGGTGGACGCGATGCTCGCGGACGGCACGCGCCGGCTGGAGGCGGCCGGCTTCTCCTCGCGGAGCGCGTTCCTCACCTCGCCGACGTTCGGCGGCGGGAGCTGGCTGGCGCACTCGACGTTCCTGTCGGGGCTGTGGATCGACAACCAGCAGCGCTACCGCACCGTCACCTCCAGCGACCGGCTGACCCTCACCGGCGCCTTCCAACGCGCGGACGCCTGGCGCACGGTGGGCATCATGCCGGGTGTCATCCGGTCCTGGCCGGAGGCGAAGTTCTACGGCCTGGACAACGTCTACGACTCGCAGCACCTCGGCTACAAGGGCCCCAACTTCAGCTGGTCGCCGGTGCCGGACCAGTACAGCCTGGAGGCGTTCCAGCGGCTGGAGCACGGCAAGACGCACGACAAGCCGCTGATGAGCGAGATCATCCTGGTCTCCAGCCACCGCCCCTGGGCGCCGATCCCGCGGACGATCGGCTGGGACGACATCGGTGACGGCTCGGTCTTCAACGCCATCAACAAGGAGGGGAAGAACCCCGACGACGTGTGGAAGAGCGCGCACTCGGTGCGCCAGGAGTACGCCAAGTCCATCGAGTACACGGTGGGCAACCTGGTGTCCTGGGTGGAGCGGTACGGCAACGACAACACCGTGCTGGTCTTCCTCGGCGACCACCAGCCCACCACGATGGTCAGCGGCGAGAACCCCAGCCACGACGTGCCGATCTCCATCGTCGCCCACGACAAGGACGTGCTCGACCGCATGGCGGGCTGGGGCTGGCAGGACGGGCTGCAGCCGCATCCGGACGCGCCGGTGTGGCGCATGGACACCTTCCGCAACCGCTTCCTGAGCACGTACGGGGCGAAGACCGCGCCGTAGCGCGGCCTTCGCGTGACTCAGCCGACGAGGGCCCGGGTGATCTGCTGGACGTTGTTCCAGCTGTTGTTGCCCGGGCCCTCGTACGTGTTGGCGCTGTTCGGTGAGCCGATGACGTTGTTGGGGTTGCCGCTGTTGTTCGTGGTCCCGTTGATCGTGACGTTCTGGCTGTTGTGCAGATTTCCGCTGTTCACTGGACCGTTCGCGCAGAACCGCGCGTCGGGTGTGCAGCGGGCGCGGATGTCGTCGGGCGCGGCGAGCGCCGGGGCACCGGCACACAGCAGCAGGGTCCCGGCGCCGGCGGTCACCAGGGCGTATCGCACGGCTCGTGTCATCGCAGACCTCTCGATCCTCACGCCCCCCGTGGGCGGAATCAGCACATGCGCCACCATTGTCCGACGGACCCCCGTGCCCGACCACCCGGCGCCGCGGACGGCGGGGCGGCCGGGCGGCTAGCGGCCGCGGCCGCCGTGCCCCCGGATGACCTGGGTGGAGTTGGAACTGTCCACGGCGTCGCCGTTGACCTCGTTGTTGGAGCCGGTGGAGCCGTTGGAGCTGGACAGGTTGCCGCTGTTGTTGGGGTTGCCGCGGTTGACGAAATTCCCGCTGTTGCGGCTGTTGCCGCTGCGGACCGGCCCGTTCACGCAGGTCACCGGCCCGTGGTAGGTGAAGCCGATCAGCGGTCCGCAGACCACGGCGGGGCCGGCCTGGAGCACCGTGCCGACGTCCGCGCCCGCCACCGCGTGCAGCAGCGACGGTTCGGGGTGCACCCCCTGGGCGGCGGCCTCACCGGGCGCGGTGCCCAGCACACCGAGGGCTCCCGCGACGACGGCTCCCACTTGGGCGATCCTGTTCACCGTTCCCCGAATCCCTCGGCCCCTCGGGCCGCAGGGCCCTTGTCGTACGACTCCGACACGGCGGTTATACACCGCTTGTCCCGCCCCGTCCGGCGGTCCGCCGCCCGCTCCGGGGCAGCCGTCCGCAACCCGCCGCGGTTTTCCCCCGAACGGCCCAACGTTTCCCCCGGGCGGCCGCTCCGGAAGGGCTGTTACCGTCCTCCGGTGTTCTCCCTTGACGAGCCGGCCCTCTTCACCCGGTTGCGGGACGCCCGGCGGGTGCTCGTGGCCGGGGCGGGCGGCGGATTCGACGTGTACGCGGGACTCGCGCCTGCGCTGGCGCTGCGCGCGGCCGGCAAGGAGGTGGTGCTGGCCAACCTGTCGTTCGCGGACCTGTACGGCCTGGACACGGACGTGTGGGTGGAGCCCGGAGTGGCCGCGGTCCGCCCGGACACCGCGGCGCGCGGCACGTACTTCCCGGAACGGACCCTGGCGCGCTGGCTGGAGCTGCACGGGATGCCGTCCACGGTCTACGCGCTGGAGCGGGCGGGCGTGGAGCCGCTGCGCGCGGCCTACCGGGCGCTGATCGAGCACGTGGGCGGGGTCGACGCGATCGTGCTGGCCGACGGCGGCACCGACATCCTGATGCGCGGCGACGAGAGCGGCCTCGGCACCCCCGAGGAGGACATGGCGAGCCTCGCCGCCGTCGACGGGCTCACCGGCGTGGCCGAACGCCTCGTGCTGTGCCTGGGTTTCGGCGTGGACGCGTACCACGGCGTCAACCACGCCCTGGTGCTGGAGAACCTGGCCGCCCTCGAACGGGACGGCGCCTACCTCGGCGCGTTCTCCCTGCCGCGCGACAGCCGGGAGGGAGCGCTCTACCTGGACGCGGTCGCGCACGCGCAGGCCGCGACGCCCGACCACCCGAGCATCGTCAACGGCTCCGTGGCGGCGGCGGTGCGGGGCGAGTTCGGGAACGTCCGGTTCACCGAGCGCACCCGGAACAGCGAGTTGTTCGTCAATCCGCTGATGGCGCTGTACTTCTGCGTGGACGCCGTCGGCCTGGCCCGCCGCAACCTCTACCTGGACCGGCTGGAGGGCACGCAGCTCACCCGGCAGATCAGCTCGATCATCGAGGAGTTCCGCGACGGGCTTCCCCGTCAGCGCCCGCCCCGGACGTTCCCGCACTGACCGGCAGCCGCAGGGTGAAGACCGAGCCGGCGCCGAGGGTGCTCCCGGCGGTGACCGTGCCGCCGTGGGCGTGCGCGAGGTTGCGGACGATGGCGAGGCCGAGGCCGCTGCCGCCGGTGCTGCGGCTGCGGGACTTCTCGGCGCGCCAGAACCGGTCGAAGACATGCGGCAGGTCCTCCGGGCCGATGCCGGTGCCGGTGTCGGCGACCGCGACGAGCACGGTGTCCCCGTCGCGCCGGCCGCGCAGGGTGACGCTGCCGCCGGGCGGGGTGTGGCGGACGGCGTTGGAGACCAGGTTGCCGACCGCCTGACGCAGCCGCACCGGATCGGCGTGCAGGTCGCCGAGGCCGTCGGCGGCGTCCACGGCGAGGACCACCCCGGCCTTGTCGGCGCGGCCGCGGTGCGCGGTGGCGACCTGGCGCAGCAGGTCGGCGAGGTCCACCGGGCCCTTGTGGAGCCGCAGTTCACCGGCGTCCGCGGCAGCGAGGTCCTGGAGGTCGTCCACGACGTGCTGGAGCAGCAGCGCCTCCTCCAGCAGCGAGGAGATCAGCGGCCCGTCGGCGGGGACGATGCCGTCCTCGGCGGCCTCCAGCCAGCCGCGGATGGTGCTGAGCGGGGTCCGCAGCTCATGGGCCACGTCCCCGACCATGGCGGTGCGCAGCTGCTCCAGTTCGGCCCGGCGCCGGGACATCTCGTTGAAGACCTCCGCGAGCCGGCTGATCTCGTCGCGGCCGGTGACCGCCACCCGTACCGTGACGTCACCGTCCTTGAACCGCCGGGCGGCCCCGGTCAGGGCCCGCAGCGGCCGGACGAGGCGCAGGCCCAGGACGACGGTGACCGCGACCGTGAGCAGCAGGACACCCCCGACGACGCCCGCGATGCGCACCCGGTTGGGCGCGGACAGGTCGAAGGGGGAGGAGGGGACGGCGGCCTCCGGGTCGGGGGCGCCGACGAACAGCAGCGCGGGCGGCGCGACGTACGGGGTCAGCTGCTCGCGGCGGGCGGTGGCCAGGCACTGCGCCTGCGTGCGCCGGGCCGCCGGGCTCCGGGACCCGGTGGTCGTCCAGGTCAGGTCGAGGGCGAGCTGCACGGGCGGGGCGTCGCGTCGGGCGAGGCAGGTGTCGGCCAGGGTGTTGAGCCGGGCGAGCGCACGGGCCTCGGTGGCCGTGGGCTCGCCCAGGCCGGCCGCCTCGCAGCGGGAGCCGGTGGGCGGCTGGACGAGGTACGTCTGCAGCCGCGGCCGCCCGCTGGGCGTGGTGGTGACGGTGGCCTCGATGCCGAGGACGTCGTGCAGGCAGGCCGCCTCCCGCTGGGCCAGTTCCCTCAGGTGGTCGCGTTCGGCGGGCGGCAGCCGGAACGGGCCGACCGCGCGCGGGTCGATGCGGTCGGAGTCGCCCGCGCCGGGCACGAAGACGGAGTCGACCGCGAGCGGGTCCACGGTCGCCGACGCCCGCTCCGGCAGCGGCACGGAACGGCTGCCGGACCCGTCGGCGGAGGCGGCCGGGGCGGCGGAGTCGACGAACGGGCGGCGGTCCTGGTCGGTGAGGGCGATGCGGTGCCCGGTCTCCCGGGCCAGCCGGTCGACCAGTGGCTGCGCCCCGTGCCAGTCGTCCTGGCGCGCCGCGAGTCCCAGCAGCGCGTCGTAGATCCGCGCGTCGTCGGCGAAGACCTGGCCCTGCTCCTGGTGGATCGCCCGCGCGGTGGTGCGGACGGCCAGCCAGGCGGTCGCGCCGATCGAGCAGACGGATATCAGCACGGACAGCACGAGCAGCCGCAGGACCAGGCTGCCGCGCCGGCCCGGCCGCCTCACGCGTCCCCCGCGAGCTTGTAGCCCACGCCGTAGACGGTGAGCAGGCGTATCGGGCGGGCGGGGTCCGGCTCGATCTTGCGGCGCAGGTTCATCACGTGCGTGTCCACCGTGCGTACGGTGAAGTAGCGGCCGGTTCCGTGCAGTTGCGCCAGGATCTGCTCGCGGGAGAAGACCCGGCCCGGCTGCTCCGCGAGCGTCTCCAGCAGCCGGAACTCCCCTGGTGTGCAGTCGACCGGCTCGCCGTCGCAGCTCACCTCGTGGCGCACCGGGTCGACGGCGAGGCCGCCCACGGTCAGCACGGGGTCGGGGCGGGGGGCGGCGGCCGGCGCGGGGCGGGCCCGCCGCAGCAGGGTCCGCACCCGGGCGACCAGCTCGCGCGGGCTGTAGGGCTTGGCCATGTAGTCGTCGGCGCCCAGGTCCAGGCCGAGCAGCAGGTCGTCCTCGGTGCAGCGGGCCGTGAGCATGAGCACCGGCAGGTCGGACTCGCGGCGCAGGATGCGGCAGACGTCGAGTCCGTCGACCTTGGGCATCATCACGTCCAGGACGAGCAGGTCGGGCGGGTCGCGGCGCAGTTCCTCCAGCGCGGCGCGGCCGTCGTGGACGACGGTGACCGTGTGGCCCTCGTGCTCCAGGTACAGGCGGACCAGCTGGGCCTGCTTGGTGTCGTCCTCGGCGACCAGGATGCGTGCGCTCATGCCGGGAGTATAGGTATGACAAATTACGCGTTTCCCTGGTCGCGGGTGCTTCCGGGACGGGACCAAGGGACCGCGAACGCTTCCTGACAGGTTCCCCACATTCGCCGCCCACGATGGGGCGGCATGACCCGTTCACGCATCCCCCGGCCCCTGGGGGCCGCCGCCGTGCTGGCCGCCGCGCTGCTGCTCACCGGCTGCGGAGGCTCCTCCGCACCGGCCGGCGACACCGCCGCCGGCAAGGACGACGTCGCCTCGCTGCAGACCGCCTCCGCCCCGGCCGCCCCCGCCGACGAAGCGCCCTCCTCGTCGGCCGCCGCCCCCTCGGCCGACGCCCCCTCCCCGGCCGCTGACGGCAACGGCCGCCCGCAGCTCCGCCTCGACATGACCGACGCCGAGACCCAGGTGTACTGGGAGGGCTACTGGAAGTGCCTCAAGGAGCACGGGCACAAGATGATCCTTCAGCGCGGCCCCTACTCCGTCGACCAGAACGACAACAGCCCCACCGCCAAGGCCGCGGAGAAGGCCTGCGCGGGGCAGATGCCCCTCCAGCCGCCCGAGACCGAGCGGGAGACCAACCCGCACTTCGACGAGGACTACCGCGACTACGTGGCCTGCCTCAACGACGGCGGCCTGCACGTCGTGGCACTCCCCGGCAACACCGGCTGGACGTACAAGGGCCAGAACACCCTGAGCGAGGAGAAGGCGGCGGACCTCGACCTGAGTTGCAAGGTGAAGTCGTTCGGCGGCGGGAATGGCTGAGCACCGCCTCCACCTCCGCCGCAGACACCGGTTCACGGTGACCCTGGCCGTCCTGCTGACCGCCGGCACGGCCGGCGCGGGCACCGTCGCCTGGAACGCACGGGCCGGCAGCCAGCACGCCGCGCCCGAGGACCCGGTCCGCGTCCACACGGCGAAGGTGGCCAGGACCGACCTGTCGACCCGGCGCACGATGCCCGGCACCCTCGGCTACGGCCGCCCGCTGCCCCTGCGCGGCAAGGGCGCGGGCACGGTCACCCGGCTGCCGTCCCCCGGTACGCGGGCCGCCCGCGGCAAGCCCCTGTACTGGGTGGACGACCAGCCCGTCACGGCCTTCTTCGGCGACACCCCGTTCTTCCGCGCACTGGACAAGCCCGGCCTGCACGGCCGTGACGTGACCGTGCTGGCCGACAACCTCAGGGCCCTGGGGTACGACACCGGCGACACCGGGTGGTCGTCCCGCGACGCGGCCACGGCGGGCGGTGCGACCGGCGGGGACGAGTTCACCCCCGCCCTCAGCGCCGCGCTCAAGCGGTGGCAGCGCGACACCGGCCGGCAGGCGACCGGCACTCTCCCCCTCGGCCGGGCCGTGGTCCTGCCGGGACCGGTACGGGTCAACACGGTCACCGCCGTCCTCGGCGACCCCGCGGAAGGGGACCTGCTGACGTACAGCGCGACGGGCAAGTCCGTGTCGGTCACCGTGGACGCCACCGACGTGGGCGCCATCCGCACCGGGCAGGCCGTCACCGTCGTCCTGCCCGACAACCGGGAGATCCCGGCCACGGTCACCGTGGTCGCCCGCGCCGTCCAGGGCAGCTCCTCCGAGGAGGATCAGGCGCAGGCCGGGCCGCCCACGGTCGCCGTCACCGTCGTGCCGCGGCGGGCCGCGGACGTGCAGGCGCTGGACTCGGCCTCCGTGCAGGTCCGGTTCACCAGCACCGAACGCAAGGGTGTCCTCACCGTCCCCGTCACCGCGCTCGTCGCGCTCCGCGAGGGCGGGTACGCGGTGCAGCGGCCCGGGGGAGCGCTCGTCGCGGTGCGGACCGGGATGTTCTCCGACGGCGTGGTCGAGATCAGCGGACCGGGCGTGGCGGAGGGCATGACCGTGGTGACGGCCTCATGAGCCGGCCCCCCGCCGCGCCCGTCCTCGTCGTGCACGAGGTGACCAAGACCTATCCCGGCGGCGTCACGGCCCTGGACCGGGTGTCGCTCACCGTCGGGGAGGGCGAACTGCTCGCCATCCTCGGCCCGTCCGGGTCCGGCAAGTCCACCCTGCTGCACCTCATGGGCACCCTCGACCGGCCGAGCTCCGGCTCCGTCGAGATCGCCGGGCACGCCGTCTCCGGGCTGGACGACGGGCGGCTGTCCGCGCTGCGCGCCCGGCTGCTCGGCTTCGTCTTCCAGCACTTCCACCTCACCGACGGCCTCGACGCGGCGGAGAACGTCGCCACCGGCCTGCTGTACGCGGGCGTGCCGCGCCGGCTGCGGCGCCCGCGCGCCGAGGAGGCACTGGCCCGGGTGGGCCTGGCGCACCGCACCCGCCATCTGCCGCACCAGCTGTCCGGCGGTGAACGGCAGCGGGTCGCCATCGCCCGCGCCCTGGTCAACGAGCCCGCGCTGGTCCTCGCGGACGAGCCGACCGGGGCCCTGGACAGCGCCAACGGGCAGGCCGTGCTGGACCTGCTGACCGCGCTCAACCAGGAGGGCACCACCATCGCGGTCATCACCCACGACCGGGACGTCGCCGCCCGGCTGCCGCGCCGGGTCGAACTGCGCGACGGCCGCGTGTCCTCCGACACCACCCGCACCCCCGCCGGGAGCCCCGCATGAACCAGCGCATCAGGCTCGCCCCCCTGGACGTCCTGCGGCTGGGCCTGCTGGGCCTGCGCACCCGCAGGACCCGCGCCGCACTGTCCGCGCTGGGCATCGCCATCGGCATCGCCACGCTCGTCGTCGTCACCGGCATCCCCGCCTCCAGCCAGCGGGCGCTCATGGACGAACTGTCCGCGCTGGGCACCAACATGCTGCGCGCGCAGCCCCCGCCCTCGGGCAGCGGGCCGCAGGCGCTGCTCCCCGAGGCGGCCGACGCGATGGCCGCCCGCATCGGCCCCGTCACCAGCGCGAGCGCCGTCGCCAACACCCATGCGACGGTGCGGCGTTCGGATCTGGCCGACCCGAACGACTCGATCGGGATGACCGTGCTGGCCGCCAGGACCAATCTGCTGGGCACGATCGGCGGCAGCATGGGGTCCGGCCGGTTCCTCAGCCCGGCGACCGAGCACTTCCCGACCGCCGTCCTGGGCCACCGCGCCGCGTCCCGGCTGGGCTTCGACCGGATCGTCCCGGGCAGCGAACCGCTGGTGTCCGTCGACGGCCACGCGTTCACCGTCATCGGTGTGCTCCGGTCGATGCCGCTCACCCCCGAACTGGACACCGCCGTCCTGGTCGGCTGGGACGCCGCCCGCGACACCCTCGGCTTCGACGGCCATCCGACGGTGATCTACGTGAAGGCGGTCGAGTCGCGGATCGAGGCGGTGCGCGACGTACTGCCCGCGACCGTCAACCCCGAACTGCCCGGCCTGGTGCAGGTCAGCCGCCCCTCGGACGCGCTGGCCGCCAAACGCGCCACACAGCACACCTTCTCGGCCCTCTTCCTCGGCCTGGCCGGGGTCGCCCTGCTGGTCGGCGGGATCGGCGTGGCCAACACCATGGTGGTCTCCGTGCTGGAGCGGCGCCGCGAGATCGGGCTGCGCCGGGCCCTGGGCGCCAACCGCCGCCAGATCCGCGGGCAGTTCCTCGCGGAGTCCGTCGCCCTGTCCGCCCTGGGCGGCCTGACCGGCACCGTGCTCGGCGCGGCGGCGACCGCCGGCTACGCGCTCTCCCGGTCATGGCCGCCCGTCCTGCCACCACTCGCGCTCGCCGCGGGCGTACTCGGCGCGGTCGTCGTCGGCGCCGCCGCAGGCGTCTACCCCGCGGTACGCGCCTCACGGCTGCCCCCGACGGAGGCACTGGCCGCGGTGTGACACGCCCCGGGGCCGTCGGACCGCGCCGGGCGTACTCGGGGGCGCGGCCGCGGGCGTCCAGGGCGCCAACCGCCGCCAGATCCGCGGGCGGTTCCTCGCGGAGCCCGCCGCCCTGTCCGCCCTGGGCGGCCTGACCGGCACCGTGCTCGGCGCGGTCGTCATCGTCGCCGCCGCAGGCGTCTACCCCGCGGTACGCGCCTCACGCACTGCGGTGTGACACGGCCCCGGGGGCCGTGCGGGAGCGGTGCCGCGAGATCGGGCTGCGCCAGGCAGTTCCTCGCGGAGCCCGTCGCCCCGCGCGTGCCGGGCGTCCACCCCGCGGTACGCGCCGGAGGCACCGACACCGCGCGACCCGGCCGCACCGCGCCGCCCAGGGCGCCAACCGCCGCCAGACCCGTGGGCAGTTCCTCGCGAGCCCGCCGACCCGGGCGGGCTCGGGCGGGCATCCACCGCCCGCGGTACGCGCCGGACGCACCGGCGGCGGCGCCACGGCTCCGGGGTGGAGGGCGGGATATCGTCGGGCCGAGGCGAGAGGAATCCGACGACATGCCCTCCTACACCATCGGCCAGGCAGCCCGGCTGCTCGGCGTCAGCCCCGACACCGCGCGCCGGTGGGCCGACGCCGGGCGGGTCGCCACGCACCGCGACGAGGGCGGCCGCCGGCTCATCGACGGCCGCGACCTCGCCGCGTTCTCGGTGGAGCTCGCCCGCACCGGGGGAGGCGGTGAGGACGAGGTGGGGCACACCTCGGTCCGCAACGCCTTCCCCGGCATCGTCATCGCCGTGAAGCTGGGGGACGTCGCGGCCCAGGTGGAGATCCAGGCCGGCCCGCACCGGCTGGTCTCCCTGCTCACCCGCGAGGCCGTGGAGGAACTCGGCCTGGAGGTCGGCATGGAGGCCACCGCCCGCGTGAAGTCCACCAACGTGCACATCGACACGGTCTGACGGGGCCCGGGCCGGCCCCTGTCAGGAGGAGCTGCCCGCCGAGGCGTTCGTCGAGTACGAGTGCGCGCCGGTCCCGGCCAGCGCGCCGCCGTCGACGATCAGGTACTCGTCGCGGATCGGCTTGCCGTCGAACCAGGACTCCAGGATCTCCCGGGTGCCGGCGGCGTACCGGGCCTGCGCCGACAGCGAGGAACCCGAGATGTGCGGGGTCATGCCGTGGTGCGGCATGGTCCGCCAGGGGTGGTCGGCCGGCGCGGGCTGCGGGTACCAGACGTCGCCCGCGTACCCGGCCAGCTGGCCGCTGCGCAGCGCCCGGTCGATGGCGTCGCGGTCGGCGATCCGGGCCCGCGCGGTGTTGATCAGGTACGCGCCGCGCTTCATGGTGCCGAGCAGCTCGTCCCCGAACAGGCCCTCGGTCTCCGGGTGCAGCGGCGCGTTGATGGTGACGACGTCGCAGTGCGGCACCATCGAGGCCGTGTCCGCGTGCCAGGTCAGGCCGAGCTCGCGCTCGGTCTCCTCCGGGAGCCGGTGCCGGTCGGTGTAGTGCAGCTTGACGTCGAAGGGCGCCAGCCGGCGCAGCACCGCGAGCCCGATGCGGCCGGCCGCGACCGTGCCGACGTGCATGCCCTCCAGGTCGTAGCTGCGGGCCACGCAGTCCGCGATGTTCCAGCCGCCGTCCAGCACCACCTTGTAGGAGGGCAGGTAGTTGCGGACCAGGGACAGCGTCATCATCACCACGTGCTCGGCGACGCTGATGCTGTTGCAGTAGGTCACCTCGGCGACGGTCACCCCGTGCGCGATCGCCGCGTCCAGGTCGACGTGGTCCGAGCCGATGCCCGCGGTGACCGCCAGCTTGAGGTTCTTGGCGGCGGCGATGCGCTCGGGGGTGAGGTAGGCGGGCCAGAAGGGCTGCGAGATCACGACGTCGGCGTCCGGCAGCTCGCGGTCGAAGACCGACCCGTCGCCGTCCTTGTCGGAGGTGACCACCAGCGTGTGGCCCCGGCTCTCCAGGAAGCGGCGCAGGCCGAGCTCACCGGTGACGCTGCCGAGCAGATGGCCGGGGGTGAAGTCGGTGTCCTGCGGGGTGGGCGTGGTCTGGCCGCCGGGGTAGTGGTCGATGCGCGGCAGGTCGTCGCGGGCGTACGTGGTCGGGTATCCGTCGGTCGGGTCGTCGTACAGGACGCAGAGCACCTTGGCCATGATCGCGGCTCCTCAATACCGTTGCCGGAAGGTGCCTTTCACGATCCTCGCCCGAGATTCCGCAGGTCAAAGCGATTGTGGCTATGCCGGGATAGCCGACTCCTATCACCGGCGGTCACGGCCGCCGCAGGTGGCTGCGGAGCAGTTCGTCCAGCGCGTCCCGCACCCCCGCCTCACGTGCCACCTCCAGCAGCGCCCCGCCGAGCACGGACCCCGGCTCGTGGTCCGCGACGACCAGCCCCACCCGCGGCCCCCGCGCCGGGCCCCGCAGCGGCAGCACCCGCATGCCGTCGGGCACCCCGAACATGTGCAGCCAGGCGTGCGAGATGACGCTCGACCAGCGGCCGCCCGCCAGGTGCGCGTACAGGCCGGCCACCGTGTCGGACTCCACCGCCGGGTCCGCCGACACCCCCTCGGCGGCGAAACACCCGTCGATGATCCGGCGGTTGCGCATCCGCGGCGCCAGCAGGCACAGCGGCAGCGTCGCGACCTGCGCCCAGCTCACCTTCTCCGCCGGCTCCGGGCCGAGGACGGCGCCGGCGCCGTCCGCGGGCGTCAGCAGCACGTAACGCTCCTCGTACAGCGGGAACTTGCGGACGTGGACGAGCGCGTCGTCGTCCAGGTACGTCATCGCCACATCGAGCTCGAAGTCGGCCAGCCGGCGTGTTATGTCCCCCGAGGACAGCGACTCCAGGCTCACCCGCGCCCGCGGGTGCCGGGCGCAGAAGGGCGTGGTCAGCAGCGACGCGGAGGTCAGCGCGGTGGGGATCGCGCCCATCCGCAGCGTGCCGCTCAACCCGCCGCGCATCTCCGACAGTTCCTGCCGCAGCGCGTCCCGCTCCGCCAGGATGCGGTGCCCCCAGGCCAGCACCCGTTCCCCCTCGGGGGTCAGGCCCTCGAAGCGGCGGCCGCGCATCACGATCGGCACCCCGAGTTCGTGCTCCAGTTTCCGTATCGCCGCGGACAGCGAGGGCTGGGAGACGTAGCAGGCCTGCGCGGCGCGGGCGAAGTGCCGTTCGCGGGCGAGCGCGACCAGGTACTCCAGTTGACGAAGCAGCATGCAGCGGAGCCTACGGACCGGGCGGCCCCGGGGGCTCCCCCCGCGGCGGATCCGGACCGCTGACATACCATCCGCCGCATGGGGAGAACACAGAACGCACTGCTCGGCGGTGCGGTGGGGGTCGCGGCGCTGGCACTGGCCGCGGGCGGCTACGTCCTGGGGGCGTCGGAGGACAGCGCCGCCGAGGAACGAGCGGCGTCCTGCGCCGACGCGCGGCAGGCGTTCACGACGCTGACCGCGCAGGTGCGCTCGGCGCAGCACCGGGAGAACGGGGGGTCCGACGCGGACTACGCCCAGTGGCACGGCTTCGAGCAGGGCCGTATCCGCATCCTGTTCACCGCGGTCGCGCAGAACCCGGCGTGCTTCGACACCGTCACACGCGCGACGGCGACCGTCCTCGCGGGCGGCCCGAAGGCAGGGGACGAGGCGCAGTGGGACGTGGCGCTGTGCACGATCATCGGCACCAAGGACGAGGACTGCGCCGTCACCGAATGAGCCGCCACGGGCCCTCGGCCTGCGGCGGGGCCCGCGGAGGGGTAAAGAGGTATAAGGAGGGAAAGAGGGGACACCCGGGGAAGAGGGTGGTGCTGATGTGCCGGTGGCTGGCCTACACGGGCACGCCGATGCTGCTCGACAACATTCTGTACAAGCCCCAGCACTCTCTGATCGACCAGAGCCTGCACTCCCGCATGGGTGTCGAGACGACCAACGGCGACGGCTTCGGCATCGGCTGGTACTCCCCCGGACTGGAGACCCCGGGGATCATCCGCGACACCGGCCCGGCCTGGAACAACCGCAATCTGCGGGAGATCGCGCACCACGTCACCTCGCCGACCTTCTTCGCCCACGTACGGGCCTCCACGGGCACCGCGATCCAGCAGACCAACTGCCATCCCTTCCGGGTGGGCCGCTGGCTGTGGATGCACAACGGCGCGATCACCGACTTCCACCGGCTGCGCCGCGACCTGTCGCTCGCCATCGACCCCGCGCTGTTCTCCCGGCTGGAGGGGTCCACCGACTCCGAGGTGATGTTCCTGCTCGCCCTCAGCATGGGCCTGGACCAGGACGCGCCGGCCGCCGTCGCGCGCATGGTGGGCCTCGTCGAGGAGGTCGGCCGCAGGCACGGGGTGGAGTTCCCCATGCAGATGACCGTGGCCACGACCGACGGCCAACGGCTGTGGGCGTTCCGCTACTCCAGCGAGGGCCGTTCGCGCTCGCTGTTCTACAGCAGCCGCGTGAAGTCCCTGGAGGAACTGCACCCCGACCTGTGGTGGCTGCACGACGTCTCGCCGTCGACCCGGCTGATCGTCTCCGAACCCCTGGGGGACCTGCCGGACGCCTGGCACGAGATGCCGGAGAGCACGTACGGCGTCGTCCAGCCGGGCCGCGACGAACTGCTGCCCTTCGTCCCGCTGCCGTGCGACCCGCGCGACACCGCCCTGGTCTGACGTCGCGCGGGCGGCGGCCTGCGGCAGGGCGAAGCCGCACAGGCTAGTTGCCGCGGGCGGCGGCGGCCGCCGCGACCATCTCGGTGACGGCGGTCTCCGTCGTGAACTTGTCGATGCCGAGGGAGGTGAGCGGGCCGGTGCCGTCCTCGAGTTCGAGGAGGGCGAGCAGGATGTGCTCGGTGCCGATGTAGTTGTGGCCGAGGCGCAGCGCCTGGCGGAAGGTGAGTTCGAGGGCCTTGCGGGAGCGGAGGTCGTAGGGGACGACCTCGGGGACGGCCTCGCCGGCGGCGGGGGGCAGCGCGGCGGTGAGGTGTTCGCGGACGGCGGGGAGGGGGTGGCCCTGCGCGGTGAAGACGCGGGCGGCGATGCCCTCCGGTTCGGAGAGCAGGCCGAGGGCGAGGTGCTCGGGGGTGATCTCGGCGTGGCCGGCGGTGCGGGCCTCGGTGTGGGCGGCCATGACGGTGCTGCGCGCGCGGGGTGTGAAGCGGCTGAAGCCCTGGCTGGGGTCGAGGTCGGGGACGAAGCGCTTCTGGGCGGCCTGCTTGGTGACGCCCATGCTCTTGCCGATGTCGGTCCAGGAGGCTCCGGAGCGGCGGGCCTGGTCGACGAAGTGGCCGATGAGGTGGTCGGCCACCTCTCCGAGGTGCTCCGCGGCGAGGACCGCGTCGGAGAGCTGGTCGAGCGCGTCGGGGTGGGCCTTCTTGATGGCCTCGATCAGGTCGTCGAGGCGGATGGGTTGCGTCATGCGTCAACGGTAGGTTGACGCATCGCATGCGTCAACCTGAAGTTGACGATTGCATCCGGCCGATCCGGGAATCGTCACGGTCGCGTCTCGGCGCGATCACGTCCGAACCGGTCGGGAACGCCGTCCGTGGCAGGGGTGTGCAACCGCCCCGGGGACGCCGGGGCGCCGACCGAACCGATACCCCGGGGGTACTCAGATGTTCCGCACTCGCGCCACCGCGCTCGCCTCCCTCGCCGCCGCGAGCCTGCTCCTGCTGTCGGCCTGCAGCAGCGGGGCCACCACCCCGTCGAGCGCGCCGACCGCCGGCGCCGCCGACCTGTCCTTCCGCACCGGCACGGCTCAGCAGAACAACGCACAGCCGAACACCGGCGACCTCGCGCCGGGTGCCGCCCCCGCCGCGGCCGCGCGGAAGCCGGTGGCCCGCACATGGGTGCAGTTGTCGGCCGGCAGGGCCGGGGCGCTGGACCCGGTGGTGCTCAACGGTGCCGGTTTCACGCTCTACCGCTTCGACAACGACTCGGCGAATCCGTCGAGGTCGACCTGCTTCGACGCCTGCGCGAGCACGTGGCCGCCCTACCTGGTCGCCAAGGGCGGCAAGGTCTTCATCGACGGCATCCGGAAGTCGGCGATCGGCTTCATCCCGCGCGACGGTGCCTTCCAGGTGACGATCGGCGGCTGGCCGGTCTACCTCTTCAGCAAGGACACCAAGCCCGGCGACACCAACGGGCAGGGCGTCGGCGGCACCTGGTTCGGCGTCACCCCGGACGGGCAGAAGGCCGGCCAGACCGCGGGCGGCGGCCAGAACGGTCAGAACGGCGGCCAGAACAACGGCGCGAGCCCCTCGGTCGCGCCCGCGACCAGCGCCACGTTCTTCGACACCGCGAACTTCGCCGACCCGGCCGAGGGCATCACCGGCCCGGGCTGCCGGCCGGTCCGCTTCTCCGGCTCCCTGCAGATCAGCGGCTTCGCCAAGATCTGGGACGGCCCCGACTGCACCGGCAACTCGCTGGTCGTGCAGGGCAACGTCAACGACCTGGCGGCGATCGGCTTCCCGGCAGTGAAGTCCGTCCGCTTCTTCAACTGACCGACGCCCCGCGGCCTTCGGGGCGGAAGCCTCCGCCCCGGACGTGCCCCTCCGTACCCGAGGAACCACGACGATGCGCACCGTACCCCGGCGTCCGTGGACCGGCGTCTGCCTGACGGTCCTGCTCGCCCTGGCCGCCGTGACCGGCTGCTCCGGCCCGGCACGGCAGGCGCTGCCCGGCTTCTCCAACCCCTTTGTCCCCGGCCTGTGGACAACGGAGCGGATGGCCGGGGCCGCCGCGGCGGACCCCCGCGTGCCCGCCGGCCTCGGCGCCGACGCGGGCGGGACCGACCCGGAACCGGCGCCCGTCGCGGCCGTGCCCGAGCGCACGCCGTACCGCGCCTCCGCTCCCGTGCTGGGCAGGGTCTTCTTCGACACCCCCCAGGGGCCGGCCGTCTGCTCCGGCACCGCGGTCGAGGACCCGGCCCGCCCGGGCCGGTCCGGACTGGTGTGGACGGCGGGGCACTGCGTGCACGGCGGTGCCGGGGGCACCTGGTACCGCAACATCGTCTTCGTGCCCTCGTACAACGACCGGGGTCTGCTCGGCGGCGACCGGGCGGCCGCCGGGGCGGACGTGATCGCGCCCTTCGGGATGTGGTGGGCGGACCGGGCCGCGACCTCCGCGGAGTGGACCGCCGAGGGTGCCGCCAGCGGCGGCGCCGGTTCACCGGGCGACTACGCGGTGCTGCACGTGAGCATGCCGGGCCGCGGCGCGTCCCTCCAGGAGACGACCGGTGCGGCCGCTCCCGTCTGGTTCGACGCCCCGCCGACGGCCGCCGTCCCCGCGATGAAGGCCTGGGGCTACCCGGCGGCCGCGCCCTTCGACGGGGAGCGGCTGTTCTCCTGCCAGGACCGTCCCGGACGGCTGTCGCTCCGCGCCGACCGGGCGTCGCTCTACCGCATCGGGTGCACGATGACCGCCGGCGCCTCCGGCGGCGGCTGGTTCGCCGAGCGGCCCGACGGCACGCTCGCGCTCGTCAGCGACACCTCCATCGGCCCGCCGGCTGCCACGTGGATCGCCGGCCCGCGCCTCGGCGCGGAGGCGCGGTCGGTGTACGAGTCGGTCGCCGCGGGCGCGGGCTGAACGGTCCCGGGGCACCGCGCCTCAGGGCGCGGTGAACAGCGACGGGAAGCCCGGCGCGAGCCACGGCCTGCGCCCCCAGGCGAGGATCTTGCCGCGGGCCATGGCGCCGGTGGCGGTGCGGCGGCCGAGCGCGATGAGCAGGAACGTCACGGGCTCGGCGACGATCGTCACATCGGGGCGGCCCGGGAGTTCCGGCGTGACCCGCGCCGCGCCGTCGGTGAAGGTGACGGCGAAGCGGGAGCCGCCGCGGACCCGCAGGTCGTAGCAGGCGGAGTGGCCGGCGGCCGCGGCGCTGAGGACGCGGGGCATCGCGGCCATGACGAACGGCACGGTCGCCTCCACAGCCGCCGCGTCGACCATGTGCGGGCGGCGCAGCGCGGCGGCGATGTCCCAGCCGTGGCCGAGCATGTGCGCCACCAGGTAGGACCCGAGGGTGGCCAGGTCCATCGGGCCGAGCGGGGTGACGACGGGCCGGTCCGCCGGGCGGACGGCCGCGGCGTCGGCGAACGCCTCGGCGTGCCGCACGATGCCCTCGGCCAGCACGGCCGGGTCGCGCTCGGTGAACACCTCGAGCGAGGCCGCGTTGGCGGCCGCGAGGCTGCCGGCGGTGCCGTCGCCGTAGGGCCGCTCGTGGCCCTCCGCGAGCGCCGCCATCAGCTCGTTGGCCAGCATCAGGTGTGCCGCCGCCTCGCCCACGGTCCACTGCGCCCCGGGGATGCGTACGGCAGGGTCCGCGCCGGAACGGAGCAGTTCGGCGATCCGCCCGGCGGTGGCGTGGACGGCTGCGGTGACCTGCGGAGCGGCGGATGTCATGGAGGAGAAGGGTGGCCGAGGCGGGTCTGCCTGTAAAGACCCGTGACGCGCCCCGGACCCGGACCCCGCCCTGGTGAGGGGCGCGAGCCGGGTCCGGGGGACACCGTGCGGGATCAGACCAGTCGCCTGCGGCCCCGGACGACGACGACCGCGACGACGACGGCGGTGAGGCCGAACAGGATGCCCGCGCCGAGCCACTGCATCGACGACAGCTGCGAGATGGGCAGGTACTTCGTCGACCAGCCGACCACGTCCGCCTTGCGCAGGCAGACCTCGATGGCCTTCTCGTTCGCCTCGTGGGCGCAGGTGCTCCAGCCCATCAGCTTGCCGGACCCGGTGATGTAGTTGGAGTCGATCTCGTACGCGCCCGCCGGCAGCGTGGGGGACTGGCCCGGCAGGCCCGCGGCGTGGTGGGTGGTCGCGTTGATCGGGGAACCCAGGTTCATCCGGGACAGGCTCCAGGCGACCTCCACGGCGATCGAGACGAAGAAGGTCACCACCATCGCCGTCAGCGTGCGCCGCGCCAGCATGCCGACGAGGACGCCCAGGGCGACGAGGAAGAGGGTGAGCGCCACCGCGACCGGACCGGTGGTGTTGAAGTAGGTGCCCTCGGTCCAGCCCGCCTGGTTCTTCACCGGAGCCCACCACCAGGTGTACGCGGCCGAGATCAGCGCGGTGCCGGCGACCAGGAGGACCCCGGTGATGACGAGCTTGGTGCCGATCCACCGCACCCGGCTCACGGACTGCGCGGCGACGAGCTTCGCGGTGCCGTTCTCCAGGTCGGGGGCGAGCAGGGGGGCGCCGACGAAAACGGCGAGGAGTACGGGGACGCAGCTGAGTGTCAGGCCCGCCTGGGTCAGTTGCTGGGAGTAGGCGTTGAAGCCATGGGCCCACTCGTCGCCCTTCAGGTGGGGCCAGCCGTACTGCGCGAGGTAGTCCGTCAGCCGGGACCGCTGCCACGCGACACCGGCCAGGCAGGCCAGGGTCAGGGCGACCAGGGTCCAGTACGCGGCGCGGTGCTGCCGCCACACCAGCCAGGTCATGCCGCTCAGGTGCGGGCGGCGCGGGCTCTTCGCGGCCGGGGCCGCGACGGGGGTCCTGGGGTCGGTCACGGTGCTCATGCCGCCACCGCCACGCGGGCCGTGGGGCTGATCAGCGCGGGCGCCCCGGGGTTGCGCAGGTAGGCGAGCAGGAGTTCCTCCAGGTTCGGGGTGTCGGTCTGCCACGGGGCGCCGACCGGACCGTCGGGACGTATGAGGGCGGTGAACTGCCGCCCGTTGACGCGGGACTCGACGAAGGTGTGCCGCTCCAGGCCGGCCGGCAGGCCCTGCCCGCCGTCGGCGACACCGGTCAGCAGGGCGTGGGCGGACAGCAGTTCGTCCACGTCGCCGGCGAGGCGCAGCCCGCCGCCCGCGATGACCATGAGGTAGTCGCAGATGCTGCCCAGCTCGGCGAGCATGTGCGAGGACATCAGGACGGTCGTGCCGTGCTCGGCGACCTCGGCCATCAGCAGGCTCATCATCTCGTGACGTACCAGCGGGTCCAGGTCGGACAGCGGCTCGTCGAGCAGCAGCAGGTCGGGGCGCTTGCCGAACGCGACGGCGAAGGCGACACGGGTGCGCTGGCCGCCCGACAGGGTGCCGACCCGGGCGCTCATCGGCACGTTTCCGGCGCGCACGATGCCCTCGGCGGCGGCCTGGTCCCAGCCGGGGTTCAGCTCGCGGCCCATGCGCAGCGTCTCGGCGACGGTGAAGCGCCGGTACAGCGGCTTCTCCTGGGCGAGGAAGGCGACCCGGCGGCCGGCCTCGGCCGACTCAGGGGCCGCGCCGAACACCCGCAGCGTGCCGGAGCTCGGCTCCAGCAGGTTGGCGGCGATGCTCATCAGCGTCGTCTTGCCCGCTCCGTTGGGTCCCACCAGACCGCAGATCCGGCCGGCCGGCAGCCGGAAGGAGCAGTCCTGCAGCGCCCAGCCGCGCCGGTACTTCTTCCCGACGCCGAAGGCCTCGATCGCCGACTCCTCCGGTGGTCCCGGAAGGTCCATGCCGTCACTCATCCGTGCTTCCCGCTTTCCGTGTTCCCGTGCGTTTCCGCGCCCGCGGCGGCCGCCAGGGGTTCCGCGTACCGCTGCTCCAGTACCGATGTGACCAGGGCGGTCACGTCGTCCCGCTCCAGACCCGCGGCACGGGCCCGGAGCATCCACGCGTCGAGCTCGCCGCGCAGCGGCGAGTCCGGCCCGGCCTGCGGGCGGGCCAGGGACCGGCGGACGAACGTCCCCAGACCCGGCCGGGGCTCGACGAGCCCCTCCCGCTCCAGCTCGCGATAGGCCTTCAGCGTCGTGTTGGGGTTGACCGCACTGCTCTCCGCGACCTCTTTGGCCGTCGGCAGCCGGTCCCCGGGCACCAGCACACCGAGCCGCAGCGCCTGCTTGGTCTGCTGGACGATCTGCTGGTAGGCGGCGACGCCGCTCCGCCGGTCGATGCGGAACTCCACGTTCCCAGCAC
Source organism: Streptomyces sp. NPDC088733 (assembly GCF_044751185.1). Lineage (NCBI taxonomy): Bacteria > Bacillati > Actinomycetota > Actinomycetes > Kitasatosporales > Streptomycetaceae > Streptomyces > Streptomyces sp. NPDC088733. The sequence continues at coordinate 251,080 of NZ_JBIVLH010000010.1, read as the reverse complement.
CACCATTCCACTACTTGATTAGTGGAACGATGATGCGCCGGGCCCGCGGCGGTGTCAAGCACGGACCCGGCGCCCGGTGCGGAAGCACAAAAAAGAGCGCCCCCCGGCAGTGGCACTGCCGGGGGCACTCTTCACGGGGACGCTGCGTGGGCGCTGTCGCGCGCGGCCTCAGTAGGCCGAGTTGACGTTGTCGATCGAGCCGTAGCGGTGCGCCGCGTAGTTGCAGGCCGCGGTGATGTTGGCGACCGGGTCGTAGATGTTGTGCGAGGTTCCGGGCACGTGGTACGTGTTGAACGTCGGGTCGATGACCTGCATGAGGCCCTTCGACGGGATGCCCTTGGCGGCGTTGCTGTCCCAGTTGTTGATCGCCTGGGGGTTGCCGGAGGACTCGCGCATCAGGTTCTTGTAGATGCCGTTGTACGTGCCCGGGATGCCGTTCTTGTGCATGACCTCCAGCGCCTGGTTGATCCAGGAGTTGACGGAGCCGGAGTGCGTCGGAGCGGCGGAAGCGGTGGGGGCCATGGCCACACCACCGGCGACGACGGCGGCGCTGGCGGCGACGACACCGAGGGACATCTTCTTGGCCTTGGCGGCGGAGGCGAACTTCGTCATGGCGGAGATCTGCATTCGTTTCTTTCCTTTTCCGTGGGGTACGCCATGAATTGTTGGCCCAATTCCTGACGGGGGTCAATGCCCCCCATTACGACCGCGATTAGTAGCCGCCTCAGGGTCCAAAGTCCCGCCGCCCAGTCACCGGACGGGAATTGGGGGCCGCCGACTACTAAGAACCCCGGACTGTGGCGTGCGCCATATCTGCCACGTCACACGCGAACCCGCACAAATCGCCCCTTGAGTGACCGGCGCCACGTGGCCCCGGTCACATATTTCGCCCCGATGTCGCGCTGCGCGCCCACTCGGTGGCACTGCGTGGCCCGTCCTGGACGGCACGAGCGCGCCGCGGGCTCCGCGCGCCGGGGAACGCCGCCCTGATGTGGGGGTGAGACCCCGGGCTGACGTGCGCGAACGTGCCGAGGGGCCGCCGTCCCGGCACCCGCATGCCGGGGCGGCGGCCCCTCGCCATCACCCCGCGCCCGCGCCGGGACCGGCCCGGGGACACCCCCCTTACGCGCGCATGCGCGGGCGCGCGGGCGCGGCAGAAAGAGGAAGCACGGAACCCGGACGGAAGGGGGCGCGGATTCCCCTCCGCCCGGGCAGGAGACTTTCCCTTCCGGGCGCCAGGACTTTCCACTCCAAGGGCCGGGACTTTCTCCCTCTCACGCTTTCCCGCGTTATTGCTTTCTGCCTTTCAGCGCCCGGGCCTTTCGGTGGCATGCCGACGGGACTTTGGTCCCGTCGCACCGTGGGACTTTTCTCCGACGGCCCTTGTCATTCCCGGGCGGCGGTCCCGACGATCACCGTGGCGTGCCATTCCCCGGAAACCGCGACGCGCGCCCGCAGACCGGCCCCGGTGACGGCGGCGACCGCCGCCGGGGCCTGCCGCTCCCCGGTCTCGAAGAGGAGGTGGCCGCCGGGCCCCAGCCAGTCGGGGGCGCCGGCGATGACACGGCGGAGGATGTCGAGGCCGTCCGGGCCGCCGTCGAGGGCGGTGCGCGGTTCGTGGTCGCGGGCCTCGGCGGGGAGCAACCCCACCGCGTCGGTGGGGACGTACGGGGCGTTGGCGACGAGGACGTCGACGCGGCCGCGCAGCCGCGCCGGCAGCGGCTCGTACAGGTCGCCCTCGTGGACGGTGCCGCCCGCGGCGGCGAGGTTGCGGCGGGCGCAGGCCACAGCGGCGGGGTCGATGTCGGCGGCGTGCAGCCGCGGCCGTTCCACCTCGGCGGCCAGCGCGGCGCCCACCGCGCCGGACCCGCAGCACAGGTCGACGACGACCGCGCCGGGGCGGGCCAGGCGAGCGGCCTCGCCGGCGAGGAACTCGGTACGGCGCCGCGGTACGAAGACACCGGGGTCGACGGCGATGCGCAGACCGCGGAACTCGGCCCAGCCGACGACCTGTTCTATGGGGAAGCCGGCCGCGCGGCGCTCGACCATGACGGCGAGTTCGGCGGGGCCGCCGGCGGCGGAGAGGAGCAGGCGCGCCTCGTCCTCGGCGAAGACGCAGCCGGCGGCGCGCAGCGCGGCGACGACGGCCTCGGGGTCGACCGGGGCGGGGGGCACGGAAGGAGGCAATGCGGGCATGAGGGCCTTTCGGGATGCCGAAGGGCGCTCCCGCGGTCTCCTATGCCGGGAGGGCAGCGGAGCCGTACGGGGGGAGCACCCAACCTGACGTGGCGGTAATGGGTCTCACCTCCTCGGTCCGTCCACTGCTGGCGACGTCACGTTACCCGAAGCCCCGCGCCCCGCCCAGCCCAGGGCGGCGACGGCGGCCCGCGGGTCGTCGGCGTGGAAGCGCAGCACGCGGGCCCGGGCCGGGGCGCCCAGCGGGCGCAGGAAGGCGACCGGTTCGGTGAGCTCGACGGTCACCGTGGTCTGGCCCCCGACGATCAGGTCGGCCGTGCCGTCGCCGGCGAGCGTCACCAGCCGTCCGTCGGGGAAGCGCCGGTCGACGCGGGCGGTCGCTATGCGGTCCGCGGGGACGCGGATGTCGACGAGCGCGCCGTACCGCACGCGCAGCGAGCCGTCCGCCCCGACGACGTGCGGGCGGACCACGCAGGCGGCGTGCAGGGCCAGGACGAAGAAGCAGCCCCACAGGTCGAGGACGAGGGTGACGGCGTGCACGGCGGGCCAGGGGATGATCAGCGCGAGCAGCACGGTCTCGACGACGGAGACGAAGAGGAAGCCGCACATCGTCGCCGCCTGCGCCCCGCTGTACGGCACCGCCGTGTCGCCCTCGCCCACGCCGTGCCGCGGCCGCCGTGCGATCCACCGCATGAGGCTCGCCGCCAGGGCGAGTTCGTGGCGGACCAGCCGCCGTACGGGCACCGGCACCGCGTCCCGTACGGCCGCCCGCAGCGCGGCCGGGCGCGACAGGCCCCGGCGCCGCGCCTGCCGGTGGGCCCGGACCAGGCGCGGCAGCCGCCACGCGGCCACGGCGACCGTGCACAGCTGCGTGCCCCGGAGCACCGGCGGCGGCACGGGCACGCCGGCCAGCAGGCACGCGGCGAGAACGGCCTCCGCCGCGACGAGCAGGCCGAGGGCCCAGCCGCGGACGGCCCTCACCGGGCACGCTCGCGCAGCAGCCGGATCGCCTGCCGTACGGCCTCGGCCTGGGCGGGGGCGTGGTCGTCGAGGAACGCGGCGACGAAGCCGTCCTGCTCTGCGGCTGCCACCACGTCGTCCTCGCCGGTCGCGGCCAGCGCGGCGACGATCTCGTCGGGCACGGCGTCGGCGATGGCCCGTGCCGTCTCGCCGACCCTCGGGTCGTCGACGGGGGCCCCGGCCAGTTCGTCCATGAGCGCGTAGACGGCGTACGCGCGGCGCATCGCGTCGGGGCCGGTGTCCATGGACCGCACCAGGCCGGTCAGCCAGCCCCGGGTCTGCGGGGAGGCCGCCGTCTCCAGGAGGGCGAGCAGTTCGCGTTCCTTCGCCGCCATCGCGGGCTCGGGTCCGGGCAGGTCCGCGGTGACGCGGGCCATGTCGGCGAAGAGCGCGGCGAGTTCGGGGGAGACGGGCCCTTCCGCGGGCAGCCCGCCGCTCTCGGCGCGGCGCAGCAGTTCCGCCAGGCGGGCGCGTCGGCCGCGGATGGCCTCCTCCTGGCGGGCGAGGTCGGCGTCGAGTCCGGCGAGGACTTCGGCGAGGTCCTTGCCGGCGTCGTCGGCGAGCACGTCCCTGATCTCGTCCAGGGCGAGGCCGAGTTCGGCCAGGCGGCGGACGCGGGCGAGCTCGACGGCGTCGCGCAGCCCGTAGTCGCGGTAGCCGTTGACGCGGCGCGCGGGCTCGGGGAGCAGTCCGATGCGGTGGTAGTGCCGGACCGTGCGGGTGCTGACCCCGGCGAGGGCGGCGAGTTCTCCGATGCGCATGGGGCCAGTAGAGACCTTGACGTTGCGACAAGGTCAAGGCGGGCGCGGCCACAGCGGGGCGTACAGGGGAAACCCTACGGAAATCGGGCCGCACCGAGGGAGGTAGAGGGGTCCCGTCTCGGTCCGGGCAAACGCCCCTCAAGCGGCGGTAAAGATCTTCGTCCCGTGCTGTTCGGCGGTGGCGGCCCTGCAATAGCTTCGGCGCGTCACCCGTCATCACCGTACGCAGCCGCAGCACAGGGGTGGTCTACGCGTGTCGAAATGACATGCGCATGACTGTCAGGCACACATGCCCGCACACCCCGCGGCCGCCCAGGAACCGCGCCACCCGCGCCACCCGCACCGCGCCGTGACACCCCCACTCCCGGCACTCGACGGAGGCACCTCGTGCACCTCTCCACGCACCGACTGAGACGATCGGTCGCCGCGGCCCTGCCAGCGCTCGCCCTGGCCGTCGGCGGCCTGCTGGCCGCCGGCCCCGCGGCCCACGCCGCCGCGCCCCCCGCCCCCCACACCGCATCGGCCCGCGACACCCAGAACGCCCGGGCCCTGCAGTCCCCGCAGGCCCAGACGGTGCACTCCACCGGTACGGCAGGCGCCCACGTGCCGACGCAGCACCTGTGCGCCGCCCCGGCGGCCGGCCACGTCAGCTGCCTCGCCCAGCGCCGCACCGACATCGCCATGAAGCGCGACAACACGCTGTCGCCGCAGGCCACCCCGTCCGGCCTCGGCCCGGCCAACCTGCACAGCGCCTACAACCTGCCGTCGACCGGCGGTTCCGGCCTCACCGTGGCCATCGTCGACGCCTACGACGACCCCAACGCCGCCACCGACCTTGCCACCTACCGCTCCCAGTACGGGCTGTCGGCCTGCACCGTCGCCAACGGCTGCTTCAAGAAGGTCGGCCAGACCGGCAGCACCACCAACCTGCCGAGCCCCGACAGCGGCTGGGCCGGTGAGATAGCCCTCGACCTCGACATGGTCAGCGCCGCCTGCCCGAGCTGCAACATCCTGCTCGTCGAGGCGAACTCCGCGAGCATGCAGGACCTCGGCACGGCCGTGAACGAGGCCGTCGCGCTCGGCGCGAAGTTCGTCTCCAACAGCTACGGCGGCGACGAGGAGTCCGCCGACCCGTCGTACGACAGCGCCTACTTCAACCACCCGGGCGTCGCCATCACCGTCTCCGCGGGCGACGCGGGCTACGGCGCCGAGTACCCGGCGGCCTCCCGCTACGTGACCGCCGTCGGCGGCACCTCGCTGAACACGTCCTCCACCACCCGCGGCTGGACCGAGAAGGTCTGGGGCACGACCTCGGGCGGCGACGGCACCGGCTCCGGCTGCTCCGCGTACGACACCAAGCCGACCTGGCAGACCGACACCGGCTGCTCCCGGCGCACCGTCGCCGACGTCTCCGCGGTGGCCGACCCCGCCACCGGCGTCGCGGTGTACGACACCTACGGCGGCTCCGGCTGGGCGGTCTACGGCGGCACCAGCGCCTCCTCCCCGCTCATCGCGGGCGTCTACGCGCTGGGCGGCGCCCCGGCCGCGGGCAGCAACCCGGCGTCGTACCCCTACGCCCACACCGCCAACCTCTGGGACGTGACCACCGGCGCCAACGGCAGCTGCTCCAGCTCCTACCTGTGCACCGCCAAGACCGGCTACGACGGCCCGACCGGCCTCGGCACCCCGAACGGCGTCACCGCCTTCACCAACGGCACCAGCAGCGGCAACACGGTCACCGTCACCAACCCGGGCAGCCAGTCCGGCACCGTCGGCACCGCCCGCAGCCTGCAGATCTCGGCCACCGACAGCGCGGGCGCCGCGCTCACCTACAGTGCGAGCGGCCTGCCCGCCGGGCTGTCCGTGAACGCCTCGACCGGTCTGGTCTCCGGCACCCCGACCACCGCCGGCACCTACCAGACCACCGTCACCGCCTCCGACTCCACCGGCGCCTCCGGCTCGGCCTCCTTCGGCTGGACCATCGCGCCGGCCGGCGGCGGCACCTGCACGGCCGGCCAGCTGCTGGCCAACCCCGGCTTCGAGTCGGGCGCCACCGGCTGGACCGCCTCCAGCGGTGTCATCACCAATGACTCCGGCGAGGCCGCGCACGGCGGCTCGTACAAGGCCTGGATGGACGGCTACGGCTCCACCCACACCGACACGCTCACCCAGTCGGTGACCGTCCCGAGCGGCTGCCGGGCCACCCTCACCTTCTGGCTGCACATCGACACCGCCGAGACCACCACGACCTCGGCCTACGACAAGCTCACGGTCACGGCCGGGTCCACCACCCTGGCCACGTACTCCAACCTCAACAAGGCCACCGGGTACGCGCAGAAGAGCTTCGACCTGTCCTCCTTCGCCGGCTCCACCGTCACCCTGAAGTTCACCGGCACCGAGGACTCCTCCCTCCAGACGAGTTTCGTGGTCGACGACACCGCCCTGACCACGAGCTGAGCCCTTTCCTCCCCGCGTGGGGTCCCGGTCGCCGCGAGGCGGCCGGGACCCTTTTGCGTCCGGGACACGTCACAGAGAAAAGGAGGTCCACCCATGCACCGACTGCACGGTCCGGCATTCCTCACCGCGGCGGCCGTCGCCGCGCTCGTGCTCACCGCCTGCGGCGGCACCGCCCAGCAGCCGGGCGACGGCCCGGCCACCGGCGTGAAACCGTGCCCCACCCGGCTCGACCTGACCGCCGCCGACACCGGCCGCACCCTGTGCGTGAGCACCGGCGCCACGGTCCGCGTGACGCTCGACGGCACCGCCGACCGCCCCTGGTCCCCCGTCACCCTCAAGGGCGGCGCCCTGCGCGCCGGCAACGCCGGCATCGGCGCCCCCCGCGGGGACGCCATCGCCGCCTACCGCGCGGCCGCCCCCGGCACGGCCCGCCTCACCGCCACCCGCCCCCTGTGCGCCCAGCCCACCGCCCCGGACCGGGTAGCCTGCCTGGGCCTCCAGGAGTGGACCGTCACCGTGCGGGTCGCCCAGGGCTGAAATCACCGACCCCGCACAATGGTTGTACGGAGCGGGACATCGAATCGGGCACGGATTCCCCATGGCCCGGCGAAACCGTGGTCAGACCTCGGTGTGGACCGTCCGGGAAGAAGATCGCTGCCGGAAGCGTGACATAGCGTTGCCCCTTGCCGCCGCCGAAGGCGCGCCGGGCCGTTCTCCGCGCCCGCGCCCCGCGGCGCGCCCACACGTCGCCGGAAGTTCTCCGGCGACGGACGTCCGCCTGGGGGGACCAGCTTGCGCACCCGTCATCTCGCGGGCGGGACGGCCCTGTCCGTCCTGCTCGCCACCGCATCACTGCTCGGCGTCACGGCCACGCCGGCCGCCGCCGACAGCGACATCGCTCTGCCCATCAGCTCGTACTCGGACATGGTCGTGGACGGGCTCCACCAGAGGGTCTTCATCAGCAGCAGTGCCAACAGCAAGATCGTCGTGACCGACTACCACGGCACGGTGGTCGGCACGATCCAGTCGGAGCCGGGCGCGGCCGGGCTCGTGCTGTCGGCGGACTCCGCGACGCTGTACGTCGCCGTCCCGGACGGCGACGCGATCTCCGCGATCGACACGGCCACGCTCAAGGAGACCGCCCGCTACCCCATCGGCGCCGGAACCGCCCCGCGGTACCTGGCCATGAACCGCGACACGATCTGGTTCGGGTACGGCGACGCCATGCACGGCAACCTCGGCTCCCTGGACCTCGATCCCGGCACGCCCACCGACGACCCTGCCGGAACGCCGGGTTCCGCCGGCACCGTCACCGCCGACGGCGCCGTGGTCACACTCGGCCAGGGCGGCGGGCACTCGTGGTACTCCGCCCCGATGGTCGCCTCCTCCCCCGGGAACCCGGACGCGCTCGCGGCCGGCGCACCCGACCAGAGCCCGATCGAGCTCCAGGTCTACGACGTGTCCTCCGGGCACGCCGAGTCCAAGGCGTACCGCTTCGGCCCGAACAACGCGTCGAACCTGCAGGACCTCACCGTCACCCCGGACGGCACGCAGATCCTCGCCGCCAGCGGCGCCCCGTACTTCCAGCAGGTCTACCGGACCTCCGACCTGTCCAGCGACGGCCGCTACACCACCAACCCGTACCCGAACTCGGTGGCCGTGGCGCCCGACGGCACGGTCGCGGCGGGCATCTTCGGCTGGTACCAGCCGGACGTCTACATCTTCAGGCCGCAGGTGGACGAGCCGGTCCGCACCTACGAGTTCCCCAACACCGGCCACAGCAGCGGCTCCGACACACTGGCCCCGGGCGGCCTGGCCTGGACGCCGGACGCCGGCCGGTTGTTCGCCGTGTCGTCGAACGACGCCGGCGTGTACTCCCTGCGCGTGCTGCAGGACCCGACCAAGGCCGCGACCAGGCTCACGGTGGACGCCCCGGCCACCGCCGTCCCCGGCGACGA